>DATCUC010000380.1:0-7892 GCA_036567625.1 Anaerolineaceae bacterium
CCACCTCGCGCGCGTGCGCGATCACCTGCGCATCGCGGGTGACCAGGGCCACCTGCGCGCCAAGCTGCTGCCCCTGGCGCTGCAAAAGCACCAGGTCCACCTTGCGCTGCAATATTTTTCCGCGGCGCGGCCAGACCAGCATAATGCGCGGCGTTTTGCTCCACGTCATTTTGTCACGCGTAGAGATAACATCGTCGTGGGATTCAAGCTGCAGGATGGTGGTTTTCATCGATCAACCGCTGTTGCGTTACTACCGATTATACTTGCCATTGTCAACCCGTGCGCAGGCCGCAGCGCATCGATTGGCGGTTTTGAATCTCGCGCGGTTCTTTAAGATTGAAATCCCAAATTTTGCCTATAATAAGAAATATGTTCTGATTCGCTGGGAGCAAAGACTTCTTCCGGCGATTTATGCTGGCTGGGTGATGCGCCCGGTAGCCCGCAAGATTCAGGGCAGGATTTAAGATGAACGGGTGCGCTATAATACGGTAATGATCTCATGAATGGAGGGTGAATGCGAAGATCTGTTGGGCTGCTCCTTTTCTTGTGCCTGGGACTGAGCGCATGCAATCTGCCGGCAGCGCAAACCGGCGGTACAGCCACCCCGAATGCCAATGCCGTGGCGACGGAAGTTGCCGGGTTGCTGACCGCCATGCCGTCGGTCACTGCCGCGGCGCCTACGCTGGCGCCCAGCGTGACTGCCATCATCCCCACCGCGGTATCCAGCCTTACCAGCACCAGCGCGCCAGCCGGACCAACTTCTACCCCCGCGCCCACCCTCACCCCAACTACCAGTGATCCGGCCACGCTGCTGGGCGAACCCGCCGCGCGCAACAACCTCGACAGCGGCCGCGGGTTTGGTCTGGGCGAGCCGTACGATGATGACAACGTACGCATCGTCGTTGAAAACGGCGCATTGACCATGACGGGAAAATCGGCCAACGGTTGGCACTCCTGGCGGCTGACTTCGCCAAAACTCGGAAACGTTTACATCGAAACCACCGCCCGCACCCGCAGTTGCTCCGGCTCCGACACCTACGGCCTGGTATTTCGCGCCCCAGACTTTGAATCGGGCAAGGGTTATTATTTTGGCTTCACCTGTGACGGGCGCTATTACCTGGGCAAATGGCCAGAAAGCGGCCTGGTCGACATCATTGACTATACGCAAAGCGATGCCATCATCACCGGCTCCAACCAGACCAACCGCGTGGGTGTGAAGATCGACGGAAAACGCATCTCGCTCTATGCCAACGGCAAGCTGCTGCAAGAAATCGACGATGATGCCTTCCAGGAAGCCGGTTATTACGGTCTATTTATCGCGCCCAATAAAACCGCCGGGTTCGCGGTCGATTTCGACCAGATCGCTTATTGGAATCTTCCATAACGCGCTTTTCCAGAAAGGGGATGCATGCCGGTTAGTTTTTCCACCAACAGACGCGAGATTGCCAGCTTCGTGCGCGCAAAATGCGCCGAACGCCCGGTGTATCTCGACACCGAAACCACCGGGCTGGAGCGCGGTGATGAGATCGTGGAAATCGCCATCATCGATGACAGCGGCGAGTGCCTTTTCGATTCACTCGTGCGCCCCAGCCAGTTGATCCCGGCCGCCGCTACGCGCGTCCACCACATCACCGAGGAAATGGTGAAAACTGCCCGACCCTGGCCTACCCTGTGGCCGCAAATCCGTTCACTGCTGATGGGCCGCCTGGTAGTGATCTACAATGCCGAGTTTGACCTGCGCATGATGGCCCAGTCGCATGGACGGTACAAACTACCCTGGCGCGAAAACATCAACAGCCTGTGCGCCATGCAGCTATACGCCCAATACCGCGGTGAGTGGGATATGAAATATCGCTCGTACCGGCTGGCGCGCCTGGAAGACGCCGGCCGGCAGTGCCACATTTCGCTGCCCAATTCGCATCGCGCCAAAGATGACGCCCTGCTGGCGCGCGCCCTGTTCCACTTCATGGCGGAGAACGAGTAATCGCCACCACCTGACCTGTTCCCCTTGTGGGGCTATCTCACCTGCTTCGTCGGATGGTGAACATCCAACGAATACCATTCCTTCAGGAGTATGCAGCGTGGAATCCTCTGGATATACGGACCAACAAGCTCACATCATCGCCATGCCGTATTCTGGCAGCGCATACCTGGAAGGCATCTCCGGGACGGGAAAATCTTTTGCGGCCGCCGCCCGCATGCAGGCGATGATCGAATCGGGCATCCCCGGCCACACGATCCTGATGCTGGTGCCGCAGCGCACCCTGGCTTACCCGTACTACGAAGTGATGAGTCAACCGGTGCTGCCCGCGGGCAGCGTGCCGGGGGTCTTCACGCTGGGCGGCCTGGCCCGGCGCATGGTAGATCTCTTCTGGCCCATGCTGGCGCGAGATGCCGGTTTTGCGCACCCTGAACGCCCGCCGGTTTTTCTCAATGTGGAAACCGCGCAGTATTACATGGCGCGCATCGTTGCCCCTCTGCGCGAAGAAAACGAAATATTCGGCTCAGTGTCCATCGACTCGAACCGCCTCTATAGCCAGATCCTCAGCAACCTGAACAGCGCGGCCGGGATTGGCTTTGCGGTGAACGAAATCAGCGCGCGGCTCACCGGCGCCTGGCAGGGTAAACCCGAGCAGGTACGCATCTACGAAGATGCGCAAGATTGCGCCTTGCGCTTCCGCGCATTTTGCCTGGAGCACAACCTGGTGGATTTTTCGCTGGTGCTCGAGATCTTCTGCAAGCATTTGTGGCCCTCGCTGTTGGGGCGCAACTATCTGCGCCAGCGCTTTCGCCACCTGATCTACGACAATATCGAAGAGGATATCCCCGTCACGCATGATATTGTGCGTGAATGGCTGCCGGATTTTGATTCCGCCCTGCTGATCAGCGATCTGCAAGCCGGCTACCGCTCCTTCCTGGGCGCGGACCCGGAAAGCGCGCGTACCCTGGCGGCCTCCTGCGATACGATTTTGCATTTTGAACAATCGCTGATCACGCCGCCGGAACTGCTGGAATTCGGCCAACTGGTTGAAGACTCGCTCTGCCAGCCGCAACCGGATTACACCCGAACCGCCCATTTCGGCGAGTGGGTCAGTTTTTCGCATGACCGCTTTTTCCCCGAGATGCTGGAACGCGCCAGCCAGGAGATTCACCGCCTGGTCACCCGTGAAGGCGCGCGCCCAGGCGAGATCGCCGTGTTGGCCCCCTTCCTATCCAGCGCGCTGCGCTTTTCGCTGGCCAACCGCCTGGAGCGCCTGGGCATTCCGGTACGCTCACACCGCCCCTCGCGTTCCCTGCGCGAAGAACCCGCCACGCAGTGCCTTCTGACCCTGGCTAAGCTGGCGCACCCCGGATGGAATTTGCCAGTATCCAGGTTCGATCTGCGCAGCACGCTGATGCAAAGCATTGCCGGGTTAGACCTGGTGCGCGCGGATCTCCTGGCGAACAAGGTTCACCGCGAAGCGCACCCCGGCGTGGACCTGCTGCCCTTCGACCGCGTGCCGCCCGCAGAGCAAGACCGCATTACGTTTCTCGTGGGCCAGCGCTACGACCAACTGCGAGAATGGCTGGAAATCTACCGCCGCGAGGAAGTCTCCGACCTGGATATTTTCTTACGCCGCATTTTTGGCGAGGTCCTTTCGCAGTCCGGGTTCGGTTTCCATGATCAACTGGATTACGCCAGCGTGGCCGATCAACTCGTAGAATCGGTGCAGAACTTCCGCTGGAATATTGCCGAGGCAGGGCTTTCCGATCCAGATCTGCCTGCCGGATACGAATATTTGCGCATGATCGAACACGGCGTGCTGGGCGCGCAGTACCTGCCGGTCTGGTTTGAGCAAAATGAAGATGCGGTGTTCATCGCCCCGGCGCACACCTTCCTGGTCAGCAACCGGCCGGTGCGCTACCAGTTCTGGCTGGACATTGGCAACAGCAACTGGTGGCGGCGGCTTGACCAGCCCATTACCCACGCCTATGTGCTCAGCCGGCGCTGGCCGCGCGAAAAGAAATGGACTCATTCCGATGAGATTGAAGTAAACCACGAGTCCCTTGGGCGGCTGGTACACGGCCTGGTGCGCCGCTGCAGCGAGCATCTCTATCTGTACTACACCGAAATCGATGAGCACGGCAACGAGCAGCAGGGCAAGCTGTTTGAGGCCCTGGCGGACGTGCTCATGCATTATCCCCCACGGCAGGAGCGGTAAGCCATGTTCATTCCTCGTGAAGCACAACAAAGAGTGCTGGCCTACACCGGCGGAAAAATGGGCGTATCGGCTGTGCCCGGCGCCGGCAAAACGCAGACTCTGTCGTACCTCGCCGCGAAGATCATCAACAACGGCGGTTTGAGCCGCGGCCAGCAGTTGTTGATCGTCACGCTGGTCAATTCGGCGGTCAATAATTTCAAGCAGCGCATTGAAGAATTCACCCGCGAACGCGGGCTGATGCCCAATATGGGCTACCGGGTGCGCACGCTGCACGGACTGGCCAACGATATTGTCCGCGAGCGGCCGGACCTGGCCGGGCTTTCCGAAGAATTTGCCATCCTCGACGAACCGGAAAGCGAGGAAATCCTGCGCGGTTCCGCCCTGCGCTGGATGAACGGCCATCCCGGGTTTATTTATGAATGGACCAATGAAACCTGCGACCTGCAGACGAACAGCAAAGTACGCAACACCGATTGGCCGGAGTTGATCGTCGACACCGCCCGGGCTTTCATCCGCCAGGCCAAAGATTTGCAGGTCGAGCCCGGCGCAATTCAGCCGCGGCTGCACCGACTGCGCACCCCGCAGCCACTGCTGGCCATGTGCAACGATATCTACCACAGCTATCAGCAGGCGCTGCGCTATCAGAGCGCGGTTGATTTTGACGACCTGATCCGCATGGCGCTCCAGGCGCTGCAAAGTGACCCGGAATTCCTGGCGCAGTTGCGCAACCGCTGGCCGTATATTCTGGAAGATGAGGCTCAGGACAGCAGCCGCCTGCAAGAGGAAATTCTGCGTTTGCTTGCCGGAGAAAGCGGAAACTGGGTGCGCGTGGGTGACCCGAACCAGGCAATTTATGAAACCTTTACCACGGCCAACCCGCGCTACCTGATCAACTTCCTCGCCGAACCGGGCGTGCAGCAGCGTGAACTACCCAACAGCGGGCGCTCAACGCGCACCATCATCCGGCTGGCCAACCGGCTCAGCCATTGGGTGCGCCTCGAACATCCAGTGCTGGCCTTGCGCGAAGCGTTGGTTCCGCCCGACATTCGCGAGGCCGATGCCCCGGGCGACCCGCAGCCCAATCCGCCGGACCGGCCTGATCGGGTGTCAATCCTGATGAAGAGCTTAACCCCGGAAGACGAACTGCGCAAGATCGCCAAATCGCTGGCGGAATGGCTGCCGCAAAATCGGGAGTCAACCGTCGCGGTGCTGGTGCCCAGCAATCCGCGCGGCAAGAATGTGGTGGATGAACTGCGCAAGAACGGCCTGGAAGTGGTAGAACTGCTGCGCATTTCCGCCCAAACCCGCGAAACAGTCTCCACGCTGGCGGCCATCTTGCGCTGCCTGGCCTTCCCCTGGAATTCGCAGCACCTGTCCAAAGCCTACCTCCGCGCCTGCTCGCGCGAAATGGCCCAACCAGAAAAGGCTGAAATCATCAAACGCGCCGCCAACCTGCTTTCCAAGCTGCGCCGCACCGAAGATTTCACCAGCCCACTGACCGGAGAAGACTGGCTCGAAACGCTGCCCGGCCTGGATCTCACGCCGGAACTGCGCCCGCGGCTGGAGAACTTCCGCGAGGTGCTGGCGCGCTGGCAGGCGGCCAGCCTGCTGCCGCCGGATCAGCTCATCCTGCTCATCGCCCAGGATCTGTTCACCGAGCCGGCTGAACTGGCGCTGGCGCACAAGATTGCGTTGTTCATCGAAAACCTGGCCGGAGAAAATCCGGCGCACAACCTGAATGAATTTGCCACCGAGCTGGAATATATCGCCCAGAATCAGCGCCGGATGCGCGGGTTCAGCGAGGATGACTACGGTTTTGACCCTGAGAAGCACCGCGGCAAGGTGGTAGTGGCCACCGTCCACAAAGCCAAGGGCCTGGAATGGGACCGCGTCTATCTCAGTTCGGTCAATAATTACGATTTTCCCTCCTGCCAGCCGGGCGACAGCTACATCAGCGAAAGGTGGTTTGTGCGCAACCGTCAGAATTTGCAGGCCGAAGCGCTGGCGGGTTTGATGGCGTTGATGCAAAATGATGTCAGTGCGCTCTACATGGACGAAGGCACGGCCACCCAGGAAAGCCGCAACGCCTATTCCGCCGAACGCCTGCGCCTGCTGTACGTGGGCATCACCCGCGCCAAGAAAGAGCTGGTGATCACCTGGAATACGGGAAAGAACGAGAAGAACAAATGCACCGAAGCCCTGCCGCTCAGCGCGCTCTACGCGTACCTTGAAGAGGAAAAAAACCATGCCCATCCCGCCTGAGTTCCAGTTCAGCCAGAATAACCTGCAAGATTACGTCGACTGCCCGCGGCGCTTTCAACTGCGCTACCTGCTGCGCCAGCGCTGGCCGGCGCTGCAAACCGAGCCGGTGCTCGAACAGGAACACCATATGCGTCAGGGTGAGCGTTTTCACCACATGGTCTTTCAAAGCCAGAGCGGCATCCCGATCGAATCACTGTGCTGTCCCGATGCGGACCCGGCGCTGGAGTTCTGGTGGCACAATTACCTCGCATACCCACCGGAAAACCTGCCCGTCCAGCGTTACCCCGAATTTACGCTTAGCGCGCCGTTCGCCGGTTACCGGCTGGTGGCAAAGTATGACCTGCTGGCAGTGGATCCCGGCCAGAAAGTGATTATCGTCGACTGGAAGACTTCGCGGCGGCGGCCATCTCGCGCTCACCTGGCGCAGCGCCTGCAAACCCGGCTGTACCCCATGCTCGCGGTGCTGGCCGGTCTGCGCGTGACTGGCGGGTACGAGGTCTATCCCGAGCAAGTGATGATGATGTACTGGTTCGCTTCCGATCCCACCACCCCGGAATGCTTTCCCTACAGCCAGGAACAATTTGCGGCTGACCGGCAAGAAATCTACCGCCTGGTGACCCAGATCGCATCTACACAGGAAAAGACTTTTTTTCTCACCACCGTCGAACGTACCTGCGCCTTCTGCACCTACCGCTCAATGTGCGGCCGCGGTGGGGCGGCGGGAGACTGGAACGCCTGGGACGAGGATGACCTGCCCAACGACCCGGATGGGTTCGACTTCAACTCGATCGGAGAGATCCACTTTTGAACGGCGGGCAGCCTGGCACGGTGACCTGGATCGACCCACAGCCGGTGGAAGTGCCCGACTGTATCTGGGAACTTGCCGGGGGAAATCGCCTGGTGGCCCAGACCCTGGCACGCCTGGGGCTGACCAATACCGCCGCCGCGGCTGCCTTTCTTGACCCGCAAAAATACACCCCTGCGCCCCCCACCGACTTGCCCGATCTGGCGCGCGCGGCAGACCGGCTGGAACTGGCCATCCTGCGCGGTGAGTGCATCGGCGTTTGGGGCGATTTTGACGTTGACGGCCAGACTTCCACCACACTGCTGGTGGCGGTACTGCGCGGCCTGGGCGCGAACGTGCAGTACCATATTCCCATCCGTTCAGTCGAATCGCATGGGGTCAACCCGGATCGGCTGCGCCAGTTTCTGGATGACGGCGTTCAGGTGGTGCTCACCTGCGACACCGGCATTACTGCCCACGAAGCTGCCCAATTTGCCCGCGCGCGTGGCGTCGATTTCATCATCACCGACCACCACACCCTGCCACCAGAGCTTCCCCCGGCCTACGCGGTCGTCAATCCCCAGCGCCTTCCCGAGAGCCACCCGCTGCGCACCCTGCCCGGAGCCGGAACAGCCTACAAACTG
>DATCUC010000381.1:0-5543 GCA_036567625.1 Anaerolineaceae bacterium
AGTCGTGGCTCACGTGGCCGCGCATGACCTGGGCGCTGCGGCGTATGCCATCAAAGCCACGCAGGCGGCAGCGCCCAAAAACGAGCGCGAGCGCATGGGCCGGTTGGAATGCGCCTGGCAGCGCGCACAACTGCCGGAGGCGATCCGCGACCTGGTACTGGACGACCAGCGCCTGCGCAATCCGATCTGCTGGTTTGTATTCGACTGCTAACGGGTAATCCTGTACGGTAATTTTGCGAAAAACAGCCGGGTAGGAAGACTTTTGCGGGGCGGACACCTGTTTAGCGAACCATCAGCCAGATTGTGACGCTGTCACCAGCATCCAGGTTTTCCGCTTCGCGCACGCGATCTTTGAGCGGCACGATATACCCGCCATTTTTTGGGAATAACGAGGTGGTAAACTCGGTCTGTCCGACGCGAGCGCGGACGGGGATCATCCCCCAGCCGTAGGTCACGGTGCGGGAAACCGCTTTCAAGGCATCGCTCAACGCTTCCGGAACGGTGACGAAGTAATAGGGCGAAGGCCCTCTCCAAAACCAGATTTCTCCGGAAAATTCCAGTATCATAGGGATTAGTATAGCAAATGACGCCCGGTACGAATTTGCAGCCGCCGGAATACCTTATGCGAAAGCCGGCTGTACTTTTACAGGCGCCATCCCACGGAGCCGCGCTGATTCGCGTGGGGCGGCCCGTTCATTATTGGATGTTCCGCGCAGGCGGTCACGAGCGTTCGCCCGCGGCGCAGTTTGGTTGGTATTGAGGAGTGAACCTATGCCAGAATCGATCCAGTTTTCGGTAGATTTTCCCGTTTCTCCTGAACGGACCTATCATGCGTGGCTGGATACATACGAGCACAGTCAGTTTACCGGCAAAGACGCCAGCATTAGCTCAACCCCCGGCCAGGAATACTCCAGCCTGGGCGGCCAGGTAAATGGTCAGATCGTGACCGCCACGCCCTTCAGTCATATCGTGCAGACCTGGAAAACCGCGGAATACCCGCCGGACGCGCCCGCTTCGGAGGTGGATATCCGCCTGGAACCTACCTGCCTGGGCTGCCTGTTCACGCTGGCGCAAACGGGGATACCGGATGGTTTTTCCAGGCACGTGCTGGAGATTTGGGAAAACGCTTATTTGCGGCCGATGAAGGAGTATTTTGACGCGCTGGTGGGCGACAGCGCCGTGGATATGGACGGCTGACGCCGGCCTGTAAGGCAAGAGCAAGAGGCTGTACAGTATAGATGTGGACGGCCCGGCTATGCGCGGCAGCCTCTTGCGTCGCAATCCGGGCCGGGCCATGAATGTGAACGGATCCACCGTGGCGATAACGGGAACCGGTTTTCACCAGAGTATCGGTCATCCAGTGGGGGTACAACCCGCGGCGCAACTGCAACGGGTGCAATATCTTTGCCGGTGGAAGGATTAATCTTTATTTCGAAATACCCTGGAAGAAGATTCTACTTACCTCATCAATGGTTTCCGGGGGTATTGTTGGGTCTTTTAAGTGACTTGGGTAAAAATATGGGAACATGATCCCCAGTAATGCCCACACTGCGATTTCGCCGGGTATTGTCCGGAAGTCACCCCGATCCATGCCCTCTTGCAAGATTGCCTGCAATTTGTTGATAAATTTCTCTTGATATATCGAGCCAAACATCCTGCGCGTTTCCGGCGATAATTGATTGATCTCCTGGGTAGCAAGCCGGATAATGGCTCTCTCTTCGGACGGCTGGGTGAGAACATAGTCCACAAACGACCGGACTTTTTGAGCGCTGGAAACTGGTTCAACGGTGATGCGATCCAGCGTGCTGCTCATTTTCTCCAAATACGTTTTCAAGATCGCCAGAAAAAGCTCTTCTTTATCTTTGAAGTGGTAATACAAAGCGGCTTTTGTCACGCCCAACGCATCCGATATTTCTCGCATGGACATGCCATGATAGCCTTTGTTGACAAACAGGTTCTTTGCTGTGTCCAATATTCTTTTCGATAGGTCTTTTTCCGTATCGGTCATGAGATAATTCTAGCATTCCTTTTCTTTTCGATCCCTGATCCCAAACCGGAATGGCTGCCGGTTTGGGATCAGTGCGTAAATGCCATGGTCAGACGCGTATGCTCAGGCAAGCATGGCGACCGTCAGACCGGAGATAAAGGGCACCAGCCAGATCGCCCATACGGCTGTGCTGAATTTATGAAAACCGGCTAATACGCTTTGCTCCTTCTTTATCAAAACCAGACTGGCCCAAATGGCGTGCCCAAACATGAGCGCAATCGCCAGGGCGCCGGTAACGCTGTGAAAACTGAATTCCATCTTTCCGGCTAGCACAGTCATCAAGCTGGTGCCAGTGGTGTCAAACACCCATCCCAGCCAGAAAAAGGTCAGATGATTGATCTTCAACTTGCCTGCGAACCGTTCACTCCAGACGCCAACGCTGTAGAGCGTTAGCGCCAGCACCATACAAACGATCGCGACGATTAATGTCGACGTCATTATTTTTCTCCATGAACCGATATGTTTTTCAACGGAAGCGTTGATTGCATCTCTTCCTGATGGTTTTTCAAACCAAACGTGAGCCCGACCAGAACGACGGCCAGAATTCCGATCGAGAGATACGCCGCGCTGTAACCGGAAACACCTCCACCGGCGGATGCGGCGATTGCCCCGACCAGCGCGCTGGAGACAAGCTGCCCGATGCTGGTAAAGAGGGCGATCGCGCCCTGGGCAGACGTGCGTTCGGATGCAGATGCCTCATTGAGCATGATATAGCGTACCGGCGCGCCGAGCAGGGCAGAGAGACCCAGCCCGATGACAATACCCGCGATAATAAACAGCCAGAATATGGTGCTCCAAGTGCTGAGCAGGAGCGCGCCGAGGGCCATCAAAGCGGTTCCAACGGTGACGACAACTTTTGATCCAAAGCGATCCAGAAAGCGCCCGACCAGAGGAGAACCGATTGCCATGGCGAGGACCACCGGCATCAGCAAATAGCTGGCGGTATGCTTGTCGACCAGGCTCGGCAGCGCGGCCACCGCCAGGGCCGGGATAAACACCATGCTTACTTCTCCAATGCCCGCGCCGGCGGCTAGTGCGCTTGCCAGCACGGACTGGCGGCTTTTGAATAATCCCAATCGCAGAACAGGATCCGCAGATCTCTTTTCCAGTTGGATGAATACAATCAGCAACGCCAGGGCCGCCAGCAGGAACGGCCAAACGTTCAGCGAAGCCAGGCTTCCCAGAAAATCTTCTGTATCAATCTGGTTTAGACCAA
Organism: Anaerolineaceae bacterium; assembly: GCA_036567625.1. GTDB lineage: Bacteria > Chloroflexota > Anaerolineae > Anaerolineales > Anaerolineaceae > CALDSL01. The sequence continues at coordinate 3,264 of DATCUC010000381.1, forward strand.
AGGCAAACGCGCCCAAAAGAAGGCTCAACGAGAGCATCCCACCCCAATCGAAGGAGGGATGTGTATCTGGCCGCTGCGTGGGCAGGACGAAAAATCCCAGGGCCATCACCAGGATTGCGATGGGTATGTTGATCAGGAACAAAACCTCCCAGGTTGTGAACGTGAGGATGACACCGCCAAGGATTGGGCCAATCAGGAACGCCAACCCGAATACGGCGCCGATCAGGCCAAGCGCACTCCCGCGTTTCTCTGGTGGGAAAGTATCGCCGATGACTGCACTGGCAACCGGGAATATGCCGCCCGCGCCAAAGCCTTGTAATGCCCGGCCAAACAGCAAGAACTCAAACCAGTTGGAAGGCGTAAGCGCGACGAGTATCGAACCCAGTCCGAATAAGGCCACATCGATCAGGTAAATGGACCGCCGGCCGTAACGATCGGAGAGTTTTGACATCAGCGGCGTGCCGATCAAATTGAATAGCACATAGATGGTGAAAGTCCAGGTGAGGGCCCGGTCGCTGACAGAAAAATAGCGTTGTATGGCTGGCAAAGCCGGCGCTACGATGGCGATATCTAAAGCTCCCATCAACACCCCCAAAAAGAGGATGAGCAGGATCTGGTTGCGTTTTCTTTCGTTCAATTTGCTTCTCCTTATCTCTACTTACTAACCGATCGGTAAGTAGATTATAATCCTCTTTCCGGCTTTGTCAAGGATAAGGTGGAAGGCCGATGCCCCTTGTATGACCTTGCCCGCTCAGCTCAACTTGACTGAGTAAGATTGGCTGTTTACCCCAATTATGCAAGTGAGCGCGAGAAACCAGGAAATGGCGTTTGCGGTTGTATCCGAGGGCAAAGGAACTGCTCAGCTATCCACTGCCGAGATTTTGATGGACGAAGGGGGGAAGCAGGAGAATATTGGGCATCCAGCCTGATCCTCAGGCTGAATTCTGCCGGGTTGCGGGCGGTATACCTGAAAAACGCGCCCTGCAGGCGCGTTTTTCAGGTATCCACCACGGATAAAGGGTGTGCCGGCTGGTCCATGTAGTGCGACACGTCGTTGAACAGCATCAGGCGGGCGCGGACGGGGTCTCTGAAGTCCATCACATTCAGGCAGGCGGGCGACTGATCCAGGCGGTCGCGGTAGCCGCGCGCGTCAAAGCCCAGCAGGCTGCTGATCAGCAGGCGCAGGGTGGCCTTGTGCGACACCACCAGAACGCACTCGCCGCGGTGCTGGGTGACGATCTCGCGGATGACCGGCAGAGCGCGGGCGATGACATTGACCCCGGCCTCGCCGCCCTGCGGCGCGAAGGTGTACGGGTCTTCTTCCCAGGCGGCGTATTCCACCGGGAACTGGGCCTCCACGTCGGCGCGGGTCATGCCCTCCCAGTGGCCGTGGTGGATCTCGCGCAGCGCGTCGCGCTTCACCAGCGGCAGGTTGTGGGGCCCGGCGATGATCGAGGCGGTATGCACGGTGCGCACCATCGGGCTGCAGTACACCGCGGCGATGCGGTCGTCCGCCAGGCGCTCAGCCAGCAGCGCGGCCTGCCGGATGCCTTCGCCGGAAAGCTCGACATCCACCGCGCCGGCAAAGCGATCTTCGGCGCTGAGCGTGGTGGCGCCGTGCCGGACAAGAAACACGCGCGTAGTGGTTATTGCGGCCATCGATTCTACGGAGGGAAAACCGTTATTTCTGCGGAATGCCCAGGTTGTGCTCCAGGTGGGCGGTAAACCAGGTCACCACGGTTTGGGTCACGCCTTTGCGCGCGCCGAACAGGAGTTTGCGGTCCAGCGCGTCCAGCGGGTAGGCGTCCACCACCACCAGGCTTTCGCCGCCATCGGCGCGAACTTCGCAGGTGAGGTAGGTGCGCTCGCCCAGCACTTTGCCGAGGATGGTTTTGGGGAAGCGCACTTCCACTTTGCGCGCGTCGGCGCTGGCGGTGACGATCTTGCCTTCCAGTTTTTCAACTGCTTTCAGCGCGGCCTGGTAAATGCTGGCGGCGTCCTGAGCATAGCGTTTTTCCAAATGCTGTTCGAATGCCATGAGCTACCTCGGTGTTGGTACATCAAAAATAGATTGGTTTGCCCCCTCCATCTCCCCCAAAAACAGGGTTTTTGGGGGAGGGTATGAGGGTGGGGTCCGAACTGTCTAACGGGTTTCCAACTGTTCAAAAACAACGCGGGCTTTGAGCTCTTCGATCAGCGCGCGCGAACCGACCTCGGTGCCGCTGAGGCTGGCAGTGGCGGCGCCGCTGGCCACCCCCCACGCCAGCGCTTCTTTGAGCG
>DATCUC010000382.1:0-1625 GCA_036567625.1 Anaerolineaceae bacterium
AGCCTGCTGGCGATCCACGCCGCGCAGTTCCGCAGCCTGCGCCAGCTTCGCGGCAGTCTGCCGCCCTATGCGGTGGATGTGCTCGGCATCAGCTTTGAAAAAGGCGGCGCCAGCGTGCTGGCCGACGGCTACCTGGTGGCCGGCAGCCTGAGCGAAGAACAGGCGGCCTTCCTGTTTGCCTACGGCGCGTACACGCAGTTGATGGACGACCTGGAAGACGTTGAAGCCGACCGCCGCGCCGGGTTTCTGACTATCTTTTCGCAGACTGCCGGGCATTGGCCGCTGGATGGACTGGTGAACACTGCCTTTACCCTGGGCGCGCGGATCTTCAACCAGATGGAACGCTTTCCCGTGCCGCAGGCGCGCCCGCTGCAAGACCTGGTGCTGCGCGCGCTCAACCCGTTGCTCAGCGTTTCGGCGGCGGGGGCCGGCAAGTATTTTTCACGCCCCTATCTGCGCGAACTGCAGGCGCACATGCCGGTCACCTTCTCGACCCTCAGCGAACAGCAGAAAAAGCTAAAGCGCGCCCGCCTGCCGCTGGATTTGTTCCTGCGCTAACCCAGGCGCGGAAATGCCGCGGAGTCCTTTGCCGTTTTTTGCGCCGGTTGAAAAAATTGACCGGCTGCAGGGGCATCTAATAATGTTATACTTAGGAGAAATTCATTCAAGACGGGAAGGCGCGTATGGCTGCGAGTGCATTTGACGAATTGAACTGGCGAGGCATGGTATATGCCGCAATGGATGGGGTTTCTGACCTGTTAGGCAATCAGAAAGTCACCGTCTATAACGGCTTTGACGCCACCGCCGACAGCCTGCACATCGGCCATATGGTGCCGCTCATCGCCCTGGCGCGCCTGCAGCGTTTTGGCCATCACCCCATTGCCCTGGCCGGCGGCGGCACCACCATGATTGGCGACCCCAGCGGCAAAAGCGCCGAGCGCGTGTTAATGACCCGCGACACCATCGCGTACAACGTGGAGTGCATCCAGAAACAGCTTGCGCACTTTCTCGACTTTGACTCGAAAACCAACCCGGCGCGGCTGCTGAACAACGCCGACTGGCTGCTCAAGCTCAACCTGGTCGATTTTTTGCGGGATGTGGGCAAGCACTTCACCGTCAACTACATGCTGGCGAAAGATTCGGTGCGCACGCGCCTCGAACGCGAGGAAGGCCTGTCCTTCACCGAGTTCACCTACATGCTGATGCAGTCCTATGACTTCCTGCACCTGTTTGATACGCAGGGCTGCATCCTGCAAACTGGCGGCAGCGACCAATGGGGTAACATCACCGCCGGGGCTGAATTAATCCGGCGCATGCGCGGGCAGTCGGCTTACGGGCTGGTCTACCCGCTGATCACCAAGGCCGACGGCACAAAGTTCGGCAAAACCGAGAGCGGCGCGGTCTGGCTTTCCGCGGACCGCACCTCGCCGTACCAGTTCTACCAGTTCTGGATGAACACCGACGACCGCGACGTGATCAATTACCTTAAAGTCTTCACCTTCCAGACCCAGGAAGCGGTGCAGGCGCTGGCCCAGGCGGTGATCGACCAGCCGGAGAAGCGCGAAGCTCAGCGCGTGCTGGCGCGCGAAATGACCGCCACCATGCACGGCGAAACCGCGCTGGCG
>DATCUC010000383.1:0-5297 GCA_036567625.1 Anaerolineaceae bacterium
GGCGGCGCGGCGCGGCGCCAGCTTCGCAGCGCCAACCGCAAACCGCCGTACACCAACGCTCCGGTAACCAGCGAGAAAATGAATGAGCGGATGCCTGCCGTCAGCGCCACCTGCCCCAGGTTGGCCACCAGCAGCGCCAGCGGCGGGTAGGCAGAAAGCAGCAAGGGGTATAACAGAACGCCCCGGCTGGTTTCCGGCTCATTCTTTCGACTGGCCATATGCTGCCGTTATTCTTCCTTCGTCTGCTGCACGCGGCGCAGCTTCTTCAGCGAAGACAACTCGCTGGCATACACTTTCTTGACGCCGTCGCCCAGTGAGGCTTCGGTCACGCGCACGTAGTGCACCAGGCGCTCAAACCCGCCCGGCTCCACCGAGGCGGCCTGATCGCTGCCCCACATGGCGCGGTCCAGGGTGATATGGCGCTCGACCATGCACGCCCCCAGCGAGACTGCCACTACTGAGGGGATCAGGCCAACTTCGTGGCCGGAATACCCGATCGGGCAGGGGAAGCTCTCGCGCAGGGTGCCAATCATGCGCAGGTTCAACTCTTCCGGATCACACGGGTAGGTGCTGGTGGCATGAGTGATCAGCAGCCGGTCCATATCCAGCACCTTCACCGCGGCGCAAATCTCTTCCATGGTTGACATGCCCGTCGAGAGGATCACCGGGCGGCCGGTGGCGTTGATGTGGCGCAGCAGGGTATGATCGGTCAGCGAAGCCGAGGGCACTTTGTAACAGATCGGGTTGAAACGCTCCATAAAATCGACCGAGGGTTCATCCCACACCGAGGCAAACCAGGGGATACCCACTTCTTTGCAGTAGCGATCGATCTCGGCGTATTCTTCCGCCTCAAACTCCACCTTATAGCGGTACTCCAGATAGGTGATATAGCCCCAGGGGGTTTCGCGCATCTGGCCGCGCTGATCGGGCGGAACGCACAGGTCGGGGGTGCGCTTCTGGAATTTGACCGCATCTACGCCGGCCTCTTTGGCGGCTTTAATCATGCGCTTGGCGGTTTCCACTTCGCCGTTGTGATTGATGCCAATTTCAGCGACAATATAGGTGGGAAAACCGTCACCTACCTCGCGCTCGCCAATTTTCACTGATCTCGCCATTTTATAAACTCCTTTGTCGTTGCGTGTTCAATACCAGGTCGCACAGCTCGCGCACGGCCCCGTGACCGCCGCGCATACTTAGCACATAATCCGCCGCGCGCAGTACCGCCGGGTGCGAATCCGCCACGGCCACTGCCCAACCGGCGATATCAAAGCACGGCAGGTCGATGACGTCATTGCCCACATAAATCACCTGGCTCAGATCGATCCCGCGTTCCTGCACCGCCTGGCGCAGCGCGCCGGCTTTTTCCAGCACGCCCTGCAAAGCAGGAACCTTGATTTTATTGCAGCGCGTGGTCACCACCGGGTCGACCTCGCGCGAGATGACCAGCATATCCATCCCCGCCTGGCGCAGCAAGCTGATACCGTGGCTGTCGGAACGGTTGGATGCCACCGATTCGCGCCCGGATGCGTCTACCCACACGCGGTTGTCGGTGATCACGCCGTCGAAATCAAATACCACCAGGCGCACGTCCTGCGGGTAAGGCCGCCGCGAGCGCCCCGGCGTAACCATATCCAGACCGCCGTGCCACACCAGCCATTCGTAGCGCGCCCAATCCCACAGGTTATCGATATCCACCGTGTATCGCGGGTCGATCATCAGCGGCAAAATGACCTTGCCGCTCATCGAGTTCTGCTCCAGGATAGCCCGCGGGCGGATGGCGTCGATATGCCCGGTTTGCCAGTAAACCGGCGGCAGCACCTGGCGCGGCGCGTTGTACGGCTCAGGAATGCCGGGTACGTCCAGCAGGTTGCGCATCTGCCCGGTTTGGGGGTCGATTTTCCACATCTTGTGCGGGTTTTGACCGGCAGGCACAATCCCGCGCACCGAATCCGCCTCGGGATGCTCCAGCAGCAGCCGCACGGCGTTGTCCACCATATCCGGCGGGCGCACCGGCGATGTAGGGCGAAGCTGCAGCACCACGTCCGGGCGGTAGCCTTCGTGCTCGCTCAGCCAGCGCAGAGCGTGCTCGAATACCGGTAAATCCAGGGTCGAATCCTGCGCGAACTCGTCCGGGCGCATGAACGGCACTTCCGCGCCCCACGCCCGCGCCGTTTCGGCGATCTCCGCGTCGTCGGTTGAGACGATGACGCGGGTGACGCTCTGCGCCTTCAGCCCGGCGGCGATGGAATACGCAATCAGTGGATACCCGGCAAACTCGCGGATATTCTTGCGCGGAATGCCTTTTGAGCCGCCGCGCGCCGGGATAATCGCCAGTACTTCTGGCTTTACCATGCGGTCCAGCCCCCGTCGACCACCAGGTTAGCGCCGGTCATATAGGTTGAGGCGTCCGAAGCCAGGAAGAGCAGCGCGCCGTTCATTTCATCAATGTGCGCCATGCGGCCCTTCACTGCGCGGTAGGAATAATTCTTCACAAAGGTCTCATCATGGTTGTTATACACCCCGCCCGGCGTGAGCGCATTGGCGCGGATATTTGTCCCGGCGTAGTACGTCGCCAGGTAGTGCGTCAGGCCGATTACCCCGGCCTTGGTCACCGAATAGAACGCCGGTTTGAACTGGCGCGGCTGCCCCGGGCGCTCGTAGATGCGCTGGTCCGGGCCTACCAGCCCATAGGTGGAGCAGATATTGATGATCACCCCGTGATCCTGGGCGATCATCGGCTTCACCGCGGCCTGGGCGCACAGGAACAGCCCGGTCAGGTTGACGTCCAGCGCCTGGCGCCAGGCTTCCAGGGGATAATTCTCAAAGCTGTTGGCGTGCTGCCCGGCCTGCGAGCTGTCAAACTTGGGATCCATCGCGGCGCTGCACACCAGCACGTCCAGGCGGCCAAAAGCTTCTACGCTCTGCGCCACCATGCGTTCCACAGACGCTTTATCGGTCACATCCACGCCCACGCCCAGGGCTTTGTAGCCGCTGTCGCATAATTCGGCGGCCACGCTTTGAGCCACCTGCGCGTTCATATCCGCGACGACAACCGCGGCATTGGCCTGCGCCAGCGTGCGGCAGAACTGCTTACCCAGCAGCCCGGCCCCACCGGTGACCAGGGCCACCTGCCCCTGCATGTTGAATTTATCAAAAATTTCGCTCATTTGTGCCTGCCTCTGCTCTGGATTCGCGTGCGATGCGCGCCGCTGTATTGTAATACAACCCGGCGCGGCTGCACGGGTTCAATTTTTTGCCTGCCCGTAGATCACCCCATCCGGGTAACGGGCGATTTCAGGCACGCCTTCCACCAACTGCTGGAACCAGTCTTCTTTGGCTGTGCCCTGGATAGAAAAGACTACCAGCACCGCCCGGCCTTCCAGCAGCGCGGCATGGATAGCGGTCTGGGTTTGCTCAAAATTCGGGCGCGGTTCGCGCGTCACCGGGTCAGTCGGGCTGAGCAGCGCGAAAGCCTGCCGGTCAGCCAGCAGCGATACTGCCGCCAGCCGGTCGGTATAAACAGTCACATCTGGCAAGCGGCGCACGTGGTCCATGGTTTGCGAATTCGTCCAGAAGGAACTGGCATACCCCTGCCCGTCGACGCGCAGTTCCAGGGCAGTCTTGCGCGCATCGTCAGCAAAGCTCAATGCCAGCAGCACCACCAAAACCACCAGCACCGTGCGGTAGGCGGCGCGGGTGCGCTTGTTCAGGCGGGTCAACAGCCAGGCGAGCAGGATGACGAAATCCACGTATACCGGCGCGAGGATGCGGTCTTCAAACAGCGTGGAAGCATCCACAAAGGTCATCGAGAGCAAGATCGTCGCCAGGTAGGCCGCCAGGTGCAGCCCCACCAGCCACGCGCCCAATTCCCCGGTCGAGCGGCGCGAGACTGCGCGCAGACCCACGAACAGACCCGCCAGGATCACCAGCGCGAGCAGCGCGGTGAACGCAGCCCACAGTTCGTTGGGCAGCCAGTCCAGCAGCGGGATGCGCACTGGCAGCAAGAAGGCCCAAAAATTACGCACGCCTTCCAGCCAGTTTTCGGTGGGAATAGCGTGATACCCCAGGGTGCGGTTGGTAGCGCTGCCGGTCAGCGCGGCGTTACGCACCGTCCACACCAGCACCCAGGCCAGCGCGCTGCCCCAGAACAGGCCCACGTTGCGCAAGCGGTCTCTCAACAACCCAGGCACAGCCAGAAGCGCGGGCGCAGCCGCGGGCAAGATCGCCGCGCCCACGTAGCGGGTCAGGTACGATAGCCCGGCCAGGTCGCCAGCAACCACCATCGTGATCACCCAGGCGGTAACCGGAATGGAATGCGGCGGCGCCTGCAGCACGCGCGCCAGCGTCAGCAGACTGCCCAGCGTGAGGGTGAGGAACAACGGCTCGCTCAATGCGAAGGCATGCACTCGCAGCAGCGCTTCGGAGAACGCCACCAGTGCGGCTGCCATCACCCCGGCCCACAGCGAGCGCGAGACTTCTCTCGCCAGCAGCCCGGCCAGCACAATATTCAGCCCGAACAGCAGCGTATTGGCAAATCGGGCAGCGGGGATCGCGTCTAGCCCCACCAGGCCGAACAATGAAAGCACCACCGAAAGCCCCGGCGGAAAGTGCGTGATGGGCCGGATGGTACCGTCGCCGGCGATGCGGCCGTAACCGCTGCCTTCCACCAGCCCCCGCGCGCCGTTGATATACGCCACGGAATCATTGACCAGCCCCAGGCCTTTGGGCGTACTGAACACCAGCACTGCCATCCCGGCCAGGGCCAGAAGAATGAGAATGAGATAGAAAATAGGTTTCTTCATCAGATCCGCGTTGTTTTCCTGTCTACTCGGCCGGGTAGGCATAAATCGAACCGTCATCGCCGTGGAACAGCACTTCCAACCCGCCGGTGAGCACCTGCACGCGCTCGTTGGTGCGCGCGCCGTACAGGCTTTCCATCTGCGGGTAAATCGTATCAAACAGCACTAGCACCGCCTTGTGCTGGCGGAACATGCGCTGCGCATCATCACTGCTCAGGTCGCCCTCGCCGTAGCGGGTAAAGACCGCGGAAGGCGCGGCCTGGTAAGGCTCCATCAGCGGGTAAGGCGTGATCGCATCCAGGTACTGCAGCGCGTTTTGCTCGTTGGTAATGATAACCATGCCCGGCGGCACAGCCGCGCGCAGCGCGGCGCGCGTCTGCGATTCGCGCCATTCCAGCGCAGAGTACCCCAGCCCCTGTTCGGCATTGATCAGCACGATGCGCAGCGTGCGGCAGCCAAACCAGGCCGCCCCCAGCGCCAGTGCCGCCAGCAGCACCA
>DATCUC010000384.1:0-4089 GCA_036567625.1 Anaerolineaceae bacterium
GGAAATGGTAATGCCGGGTGACAATGTCAACCTGGAAGTCGAACTGATCGTTCCGGTCGCGCTGGAACAGGGTTCGAAGTTCGCTATCCGCGAGGGTGGTCTGACGGTTGGCGCCGGTGTGATCACCAAGATCATCAGCTAAGAAAAGAAAGGACAGCCCGTGCAGTAATACGCTGGGCTGCGGGTACGGTTATGGCATCCAAGAAGAAAGACATCCGCCCAGTGATTACGTTCGCCTGCACCGAGTGCAAGGAACGCAATTACACCAGCGAGAAGAACCGTCGCAACGATCCCACTCGCATGGAGCTGCAGAAATACTGCCCTCGGTGCCGCAAGCACACTGCGCACCGGGAGACGAAGTAGCTGGCATTGACGGAGGCTGTAGATTGTGGTATCTTTGGACGACGAAGAGGGCCGCGGTCTACAGCCTTCGATTTAGGCGAGTAGCTCAATTGGCAGAGCACCTGTCTCCAAAACAGGGGGTTGTGGGTTCAATTCCTGCCTCGCCTGCCTTGAATCTGGCAACGCCGTCCTCACAGGCGGCGTTTTGGCCGTAAAAATAAGGAGTGACGCGTGGCTGAGAAAGTTGAGAAAATCAAAAAAGAAAACCGTTTGCAGCGCTGGTGGCGCGAAACCCTCGGCGAGCTGCGCAAAGTCTCCTGGCCAACGCGCCAGGACGCCTGGCGGTTGACGAAGATCGTCCTGCTGGTAATGGTCGCAATGGCCGTTGTGCTGGGCGTGTTAGACTGGGTTTTTTCCACGCTGATCACTCTGCTCCTGGCCTGACGACAGGGCGAGCAATCAGAAGGAAAGAGGAGCGATGATGGGCGCGCAGGATGACAAATACTTGATGAACGAAGACGAATGGGAGAGCGAACAGCCGGAACAGCCGCGTAAGCAGGCCGGCTCTTCCACGCCTGGGCGTGCCTCGCGTTCGAAGTCTACTCCCGCTATCACCCCGGCTGAATCAGAACAACTGGTTGAGCCGAGCGATCAGCGGTCGTGGTATGTGGTGCACTGCTACTCGGGTTACGAGAACAAAGTGCGTCACAACCTGGAACAGCGCATCGACACGATGGGCATGAAGGACAAGATTTTTGATGTCGTCATCCCCACCCAGGAAGAGATCGAGGTCAAAGATGGCAAGCGCCGCACCGTGGAGCGCCACGTGTTCCCCGGCTACGTGCTGGTCAACATGATCCTGACCGAGGAATCCTGGTATGTGGTGCGCAATACGCCAGGCGTGACCGGGTTCGTGGGCATGGGCAACCAGCCCACCGCGCTGCGCCCGGAAGAAGTGTCGCAGATTTTGCGGCGCATGGAAGCCGAAGCCCCGCTGATCAAAGTCACCTTCAAAATCGGCGAACGGGTGCGCATCGTGGATGGCCCCTTCAACGATTTCCGCGGAACGGTTTCTGAAATTGACATGGAGCGCTCAAAAGTGCGCGTCATGGTGAACTTCTTCGGCCGCGAAACGCCGGTCGAACTCGACTTCTTACAGGTCGAGAAGGCATAAGCAATTCGGCTCTGCTGCTGTGTCTCGGAGCCTTTCGATTGTGGGAGGGTGCTCCCCATACTCACCCGCTATAACCACCAAGGAGTAAAGCTGTGGCAAAGAAACTGAAGACTGTTGTTCGTTTGCAGATCACTGCTGGCAAGGCCAACCCGGCGCCCCCGATCGGGCCCGCCCTGGCCGGGCATGGTCTCAATATCATGGCGTTCTGCAAGGAATATAACGCTCGCACTTCTCAGCGCGCCGGCGAAATCATTCCCGCGGAAATCAGCATCTATACGGATGGTTCGTTCACCTTCATCTTGAAGTCGCCGCCCGCGGCAGTGCTGCTGCGCAAAGCGGCCGGCATCGATAAGGGTTCCGCCGTTCCCAATCGCGAAAAAGTGGGCAAGGTCACTCGCTCGCAGCTGCGCGAAATTGCGGAAATCAAGATCAAGGATATGAACTCGATCGATATCGAAGGCGCTGTGCGCCAATTGGAAGGTACTGCCCGCAATATGGGCATTACGGTTGTTGATTAACACCCGGTGGGAGGGCTGGAAATCAGCCCGCTAGAACCACGAAGGAGTATCCATGGCAAAGCACGGAAAGAAATTCCTGGAAGCCCAGGCCAAGATTGACCCTGCGGCTACCTACGAACCGCGCCAGGCATTGACCCTGGTGAAGGAAACCGCATTCACCAATTTCGACGCGACTGTGGAAATTCACCTGCGCATGGGCCTCGACCCGCGCCAGGCGGACCAGATGGTGCGCGATGTTGTCGTTCTGCCCAATGGTTTGGGCAAGACGGTGCGCGTGCTGGTCTTCGCCCAGGGCGAAGCCGCGACCCGCGCGCAAGAAGCCGGCGCTGATTTTGTGGCCGATACCGATGAATGGATCAGCCGCATTCAGGGCGGGTTCACCGATTTCGATGTGGCGATCGCTACCCCCGACATGATGGGCAAGGCGGGCCGCCTGGGTCGCGTCCTCGGCCCCCGCGGTTTGATGCCGAACCCGAAAGCCGGCACGGTGGTTCCCGCCGAAGACCTGCCGCGCGTGATCAACGAGGCCAAGGCTGGCCGTGTTGAATTCCGCCTGGACAAGACCGCCAACCTGCACGTGCCGATTGGCAAGACCTCGTTCTCGGTGGATAAACTGTACGAAAACATGGCCGCGCTGATGGAAGCCATCAAGAAGGCCAAGCCGTCGGCCGCCAAGGGCTCGTACATTCGCCGCGTGACGCTCACCTCCACCATGGGCCCCGGGGTCAAGGTGGACGTGCTGGGCTCGCAGGCGATGAACGCCAAAGAGTAATTTCGATCGTTGACAGTTTTCCGTTGGTGGGTTAAAATACCTGCCAGCGGAAAACTGATTGGAAAACCGAATACTTTTCCACCGATGATAGCCGGTGCCGCGCAAGCGGCTCAATACCCTGCCGAGGTGAAGACAAGCGAACCAGAATGGTTCAACCACGCTTGCGTGGACAGCGGTCTTTGCCTGGCAGTAACAAGGCAAAGACTTTTTTGTTGTGATCCTAAAAGCTGGGAGGAGGTGAATTTCATTGGCTTTTTCCAAGAAACAAAAGGGCGAAATGATCGCCCAGTATGAAGATCTGCTCAACAAGAGCCAAGGCATTTTCGTGTTGGAATACAAGAAAATGACCCAAAAAGAGATCGATACCCTGCGCGCCAAGGTGCGTGAAGCAGGCGGTGAGTTCCACGTGGTCAAAAATACCCTGATGACCGTTGCCCTCGAACGGCATGGCGTTACCGGGGATAAGATCTTCGATGGCGCTTCCGTTGCCGGTTTTGCATTGAGCGATGCTCCCGCGATTGCCAAAATCTTTGGCGATGCGACGCGCAACGCGGAAATGTTTAAACTGAAGGGTGGTTACCTGGGCAAGCAAAGCATCAATGCCAGCCAGGTGAAGTCGCTGGCTGACCTGCCGCCGCTGCCTGTTATGCGCGCTCGCTTGTTGGGTGTACTCCAGGCGCCTGCCGCTCAGTTGGCTCGCACCATTGCTGAACCCGCCCGCGGGCTGGCTTCCGTCTTCCGCGCTTATTCCGAGAAGGATAAGGCGGCCGCCGAAGCTGCGTAATCGATTGACTGCCCGCGCGGAGCAGATCCGGGCCGGCAAAAAACAATTTGTGAAATCCATCCGTTTGTAGATTTGTGAAGGAGTTTTTGAAATGGCTGACCTGAATACTATCGTTGAACAACTGAGCACGCTGTCCGTTCTGGAAGCTGCTGAACTCGTGAAAATGCTCGAAGAGAAGTGGGGCGTTTCCGCCGCCGCTCCTGTCGCTGTCGCCGCCGCTGGTGGCGCTGCCCCGGCCGCCGCTTCCGCCGAACCCGTGGAAGAAAAGACCGAGTTCGATGTTGTCCTGAAGGACGCCGGCCCCAAGAAGATCGAGACCATCAAAGTCATCCGCCAGCTGACCAACCTGGGTCTGGTGGAAGCCAAGACCATGGCCGAAACCGCGGGCGCCAAAGTCCTCTCCGCAGTCGGTAAAGAAGCTGCCGCCGATGCCAAGAGCAAACTCGAAGCCGCCGGTGGTGTGGTTGAAGTCGCGTAGTTTTTTACAAGACTAAAAAAG
>DATCUC010000385.1:0-1778 GCA_036567625.1 Anaerolineaceae bacterium
CGCCATCCAACCGATTCCGCCGGCCACCAATCCCGCCCCGGCGAGCGCGTACACCAGGCTCGCCGCAGAGCGAGCGGCCGCGTCGCCCAGCAGGGCAGTGAACACCCAGGAGCGGCCGCTCCAGCCCATCTCCGGACGAAACGCAACCCATTTTTGGCTTAGAACAATGTACCAGGCGTGAACCAGGCCGTGCAAACAAAGAAAAATTCCTAACCAAATGCGTGCCATGACAGACTCCTTATTCCTGAGTGATGGAGCAGCGGATCACCGAAACGAGAACGAGATTGAGATCGCGAATGCGCTCGAGCAGCCCGTGCAGCGCCGCCTGATCTGCCAGCCCCCCACTCAACAACGTGGTGCGGTTGGGCTGCGGCGCGATGGTCATGCCCGCAAACCAGGCTGACCAGCATTGATCTAGATGACCTTCGACAGTGATCTCATATCGTTCCGGCATTTTCGCGCTCCTTAACGGAATTACTGTCACCAGTGTACCCGGCGGGTACAAGGCGCGCATCTGCCGAATGGATTAATCCGAGTTTATCTTGGTTTACACGTCAATCCAGCAGCCTTAGGTCTCGCGCTTTTGCCACCGCGGCAGTGCGGTTAGGCGCGTCCAGCTTTCGGTAGATGCTGGCAGTATGCGCCTTCACCGTTCCCGGGGCAAGCACCAGCCGCGCGGCGATCTCCTGGTTAGTCGCGCCTTGCGCCAGCAGCGCCAGCACTTCCATTTCGCGCGCGCTGAGCAGCTCGGGCAGCGCAGATTGCTGCGCTGCGGACTGGGCTGGTTCGGGGAACTGCGACACCAGGTGCAGCGCGTAATCGCGCAGCGCGCCCGGGAGCGCTGTAGAAAGGAAACCTGCCAGCAGCATCCGCGCGGCCGGCCCTTCATCTATAAACAAGCGGGTGAAACCAGCGCGCTGGCCGTACGCCAGCGCCTGCCCCAGCGCCGCGTTGGCATCCCTCGGGTCAGTGGACTGCGCCGCTATTGCTGCCATCAAATAGGCGCTAGTCAGGTTAGCCACTCGCCCGGCCGGTTGAGCGGCCTGGATCACGCGCAGCATCAGCGGCTTCACCCGCTGCGCTTCGCCGTTCGCCAGCCAGACTCGCGCCAGGGCCAGAGCGGCCAGGTCAGCGCTTTCATCCAACACCGCCAGTTCTTCCAATTCAACCTGCCAGCGTTGGACGATTTGCCCCGCTTCCAGGTGGAGATCACCTTTGGCCTGGGCCAGCGCCACCTGCGCAGTTTCGACAATGCGCTGCACCACGCGGGTGAGCGGAAGCGCGCGCGCAACCGCGGCTGCTTTTTCCACTTCAGCCCCGGCGGCCTTCCGTTCGCCCATTGCCAGCAGCACGCGCGTCTTGATGGCGTGCGCATAGGCCTGATGATTCGGGTTTGGCCATAGGCTCAAATGGGCCGTCGCGCCGTTCAACAACGCAAGCGCGGCATCCAGTTCGTTTTGCTCGTAGAGCACAGCAGCCAGCCCGGATTCCATCCGGGCAAGGTAGCCCAATCCGCGCGCGCCCTGCTGCAAGGCCTCCTGCAGCGCGGCTTCGAGCATGGCCCGTGCTTCGGCCAGTTTGCCTTCTGCCCGCTGAACCATTGCCAGATCGTTCATGCCTGAGACCAGCGTCCAAATATTGCCCATCCCACGGCCCAGGCGAATTTGCTCTTCAAAGGCACTGCGCGCCTCGGCCAGGTGACCCAGGCTGCGCTGGGCATATCCCAGCGCCCAGGCCGCGGCGGCGCGGTTCCAGGCATCCTCCGCGGGCAGCAGTTC
>DATCUC010000386.1:0-12341 GCA_036567625.1 Anaerolineaceae bacterium
CGCCAATGCCGGGCTGACGCTGGAACACACGCTGGAACTGCTGCCGGTGTTGGAGCAAAACGGCGTAGAACTGGTGGAGCAGCCGCTGGCCAAAGAAGAAATCGCCGGGTTGGGGCAGGTGCAGGCAGCCACGCACCTGCCGGTAGTGGCGGATGAATCACTGCAGACCGCGGACGACCTGGAACGGCTGGCCGCTGCCGGGGTGCGGGGCGTGAACCTCAAGTTAATGAAACTGGGCGGGCTGGCGGCAGCGCTGCGCATTGCCCGCCGTGCGCGCGAGCTTGGGCTGGGGATCATGCTGGGCAGCATGATCGAAACATCAATCGGCGCGACGGCGATGGCTCATCTTTCGGGCCTGGCCGATTGGCTCGACCTGGACTCGCCGGTGCTGATCTCGAATGATCCCTTTGTGGGGATTGCGTATAGTAATGATGGTCGGGTGACTGTCCCCAACCTGCCAGGGATTGGGGTGACCGCCAGGAATGATTAACCCGGGAGAACGGCGATGAATCCTACCGCATCCGAAATCATCTATCAGGTTACCGCGCAGTATCCTGACCGGCGATTCAACATCTTTGATGTTCAGGCGCAGGAAACCCCGGCCGGGATTGTCCTCAGCGGCCGCGTGCTGGAAGAACGCCAGCGGGTGGCGCTGCGCGCAGCCTTCGCCGAAATGAAAGCCGGAACGCCGCTGGACGTGAGCGCAGTGCGCGTGCTGACAAAAGGGGCGCGGCGCATGGCCGTGGCCGCCAGCCTGACGCATCTCCAGGCGCAGCCGGCCTGGATCGGCGAAACCTGGAATCAACTGCTGGCCGGGCAAATGCTGGACGTGCTGGAAGAGCATGGCCGCTGGGCGCTGGTGCGCCAGGATGACGGCTACCTGGGTTACGCCTACCTGCCGTACCTGACCAGCGCCGCGCCGCTGCCAGCCACGCATATCGTCATCGGGCCGTTAGCGCTGCTGCGCGCCGCTCCCGGCGGCCGGGGGATCGGGCGTATCTTTGGCGGCACGCAGGTGACTCTGATGACGGGCGCAAGTGACCCTTCAATAAACGCACGGGACCCGGAATCCAGCGAAGTACACGTTTCTGTCTTTGCGCCGGAAGGCGAACCCGAGGCAGCCCAGATCCCCGGCGGCTGGCTGCCATCAAACGCGCTGCGCGCGCTTAACGCCCTGCCGGCCAGTAGCGAGATGCGCCGCCAGCAGATGATGCTCGACGCGCCGGCTTTGATCGGCACGCCGTACCTGTGGGGTGGGGTCAGCGCCAGCGGTATCGACTGCTCGGGCTTTGCCCAACTGCTGCACCGCTGGGTAGGGATCGATCTGCCGCGTGATGCAGACCTGCAGTTCCGCGCCGCCCGCCCGGTGGAACCGCCATACCGGCCCGGCGACCTGCTGTTCTTTGCCGAGCCCGGCGACGCGCGCAGCATCACCCACGTGGCGGTCAGCACGGGTGGGTGGGGCATTATCCACTCCTCGCGGCGCATCAACGGCGTAAACTTTGACGACGTGCAGGCCGTACCCCTGCTGCGCGACACCTTTGCGGGGGCGCGCACTTTTTTGGATTGAATCAGGCGATCAGCCGGCCAAATTCCCCGAAGGCGGCATTGACCGCTGCTTCGTCTTGCCAGCCGGCGGTGAGCAGGAAAATGCGCCTGCCGCGCGTATAGCCCCAGTCGTGCGCCACGCCGGGCAGCGAGCCGGTCTTGTGGAAAAATTCCAGGCTGTCGCGCGCAAGGTCGCGCAGCAGCAGCGAGGTATCCTGGTTGGCAAGCAGCATCGGCTCCAGCCAGCCGCGCTGCTCTGCTGGCAGCTCGGTCACCAGCTCGAACAGGCGCGCGGCATCTTCGGCGCCAATCCAGTTGTCCCGTCCGGCGGCGCGCGCGTCCAGGTCCATCAGTTTGCGCTCCAGGCGCGTCTGGCGCAGGCCCAGCGCCCCGGCAAAGATCTCATTCAGCCGGTCCATGCCCATCTTTTCGATCAGCAGGTTGGCGCACAGGTTGTCCGATAGGCTGAGCATCAGCAGCAGCGCGTCGCGGTAGGGCAGGCGGCGCATGCGCAGCAGCCACGAAAACCCCGCGCCCTGCACCTGCGGCTGGCCGTCCAGTTCGCACAGCTCATCCGGGTCAACCAGCCCCTGGCGTTCCAGGTGCGCCCAGGCCAGCGCGATAGGCACTTTGATCAGCGATGCCGCCGGGAAGCGCTCAGCGTTGGCCGTGAAAAGCGGCTCTTCCCCCGCGGCGCAAAAATACGCCGCGTACTGCGCGGATTGCGCCGCGAGCGCCGCGTTCAGCGCAGCCAGCACTTGCCTTTGCGGACCCTGCCTGTTCAAGCTGATTTGCCTCCATGGAAGCGTTTGATTACTATCTGCAAGTATTGTATACTTCCTGGAAGAACGGTTTACCGGGTTTGGTAATCCTTTTTTGACTGCATCGTTCCCGTCTTTATTCAAGGATCATACGCATGGCCGATATTCTCAAGGTGGAGGGCCTGGAAACGCAATTCCACACCCGCGAAGGCATTGTACACGCCGTCAACGGCGTTTCCTTTCACCTGGGGCAGGGCGAAACGCTGGGTATCGTGGGCGAAAGCGGCTGCGGCAAGAGCGTCACCATGATGTCCATCCTGCGCCTGATTCCCTCGCCGCCGGGTGAAGTGGTGGCCGGGAAGGCACTGTTCCAGGGGCGAGATCTGCTGCAAATGACCGGCGAGGATATCCGTCACGTACGCGGCTCGCAAATCTCGGTAATTTTTCAAGACCCGATGACCTCATTTAATCCGGTGCTGACCATTGGCCGCCAGGTAGCGGAGCCGCTGGAAACGCACCTGGGCATGACCCGCGCGCAGGCGTACGACCGCGTCATTGACTTGATGACCATGGTCGGCATCCCTAACCCCAAAGACCGCTTGAACGACTACCCGCACCAGTATTCAGGCGGAATGCGCCAGCGCATGATGATTGCCATGGCGCTCACCTGCTCGCCGCAAATCCTCATCGCCGACGAGCCGACTACCGCGCTGGACGTAACCATCCAGGCTCAAATCGTCGAGCTGGTCAAGCGCCTGCGCGACGAACTGGGCATGGCGATTATCTGGATCACCCACGACCTGGGTATCATCGCCGGGTTGGCCGACCGGGTGGCGGTGATGTACGGCGGTCTGATCATCGAAGAAGCGCCGGTGAAGGATCTTTACGCCCATCCCGAGCATCCCTACACCATCGGCTTGCTGGGCAGCCTGCCGCGCCTGGACGCAAACCAGCACAAGCGCCTGACTTCCATTGAAGGGCTGCCGCCGGTGCTGTTTGAAAAGCCTAAAGCCTGCCCCTTCGCCCCGCGCTGCAAATACCGCGTGGAAAAATCGCTGTGCGAGAACCCGCCGCTCATGCAGATTGGGCCGGATCACCGCGTGGCGTGTTGGGTAGATACCAGAACCGGGAGGCTGCGCTCATGACCAGCCACGAAGCTTTGCTGCGGGTTGAAAACCTGGTAAAACACTTCCCTGTCATGCAGGGGACGCTCTTTCGCCGCCAGGTGGGGGCCGTTCATGCCGTGGATGGCGTTTCGTTTGATATCTACCCCGGTGAAACCGTCGGCCTGGTGGGAGAATCGGGCTGCGGCAAGTCCACCACCGGGCGCACCATCTTGCAACTTTACCGCGCCACCTCGGGCAAGGTCATCTTTGACGGTCTCGACCTGACCCGGATGCAGGGCGAAGACTTGCGCAAGATGCGCCGCAAGATGCAGATGATCTTTCAAGACCCGTACGCCAGCCTCAACCCGCGCATGACCGTGCGCGACATCGTTTCTGAGCCGCTGCTGGTGCATGGGCTGGCCAACCGCCAGCAATCCGACGAGCGCGTGCAGGAACTGCTCGGGCTGGTGGGTCTCAACCCGGCTTACGCCAACCGCTACCCGCACGAGTTTTCGGGCGGCCAGCGCCAGCGCATTGGCGTGGCCCGCGCGCTGTCGCTGCAGCCTTCGCTGATCGTCTGCGACGAGCCCATCTCGGCGCTGGATGTATCCATCCAGGCCCAGGTGGTCAACCTGCTGGAAGATCTGCAGAAGAAATTCAACCTGACCTACCTGTTCATTGCCCACGATCTCTCGATGGTGCGGCATATCAGCACGCGCGTGGCGGTGATGTATTTGGGCGTGATCGTCGAATTTGCCGCGCGCGATGAACTGTACGAAAACCCGCTGCACCCCTACACTCAGGCGCTGCTTTCCGCCGTGCCCATCCCCGACCCGCTTGCCGAAGAAAAACGCAAGCGCCAGGTATTGCAAGGCGAAATCCCGTCGCCGATCAACCCGCCCTCGGGCTGCCGCTTCCGCACGCGCTGCCCGCTGGCCGCCGAAATTTGCGCCCAGGCGCGGCCCGAGTTTCGAGAAATCAAGCCCGGCCATTTTGTAGCCTGTCATTTTGCCCAGGTGTGAACCCGGTGTGTTTCGGGCGTTTGCGTGAACGTGTCCAGATTACGGTTTATCGCACGTAAGGTCACCAACTGTGCCCGGTGGGCGCGCGTGTTTGCTTGCCTGCTGCTGGCCAGTCTGCTGCTTTCGGCCTGCCGGCCAGACGCGGCGACCCCGCCAGAGGTGACCCGGCCGCCGGTTTCGAAAGATGCCTCTACCTGGGTGCAGGCCAGTTTTGGCGAGCCGCAAACCCTCGACCCCGCGCTGGGAGATGAACCGGGCGCGGCCATCCTGGCCTACGTTTACGATACGTTAATCATCTACAACAAAGACGATGCCGCGCGTTACCAGCCCGGTTTGGCGCGCGAAGTGCCAACCCTGCAAAACGGCGGCATTTCGGCGGACGGGCTGACCTACACCTTCCACATTCGCCCGGGGGTCAAATTTCATGACGGCAGCCCGCTGACCGCCGAGGATGTAGCGTTCACCTTCCAGCGCGGAATTTTGCAGGGCGGGCGGGCTTCGCCGCAGTGGTTATTCACCGAGGCGCTGTTTGGCGCGGGGATCGATGATATCAGCCTGCTGGTGGCTGCCGACGGCTCGCTGTATGACAACCGCGCGGCGCTGATCGCGGCGGACCCGGGGCGGTTGGCCGCTGCCTGCGAGCGCGTCAAGGCAGCGGTTGTCCCTGATTCTGCGGCCAGCACGGTGACTTTTCACCTGGCCAACCCCTGGAGCCCGTTCCTCGCATCTTTCCCGGGCGCTTG
The DNA here is from genome assembly GCA_036567625.1 of Anaerolineaceae bacterium. GTDB lineage: Bacteria > Chloroflexota > Anaerolineae > Anaerolineales > Anaerolineaceae > CALDSL01. Next base: position 5,181 of record DATCUC010000386.1, read on the forward strand.
GGGCTCGGTGCTGAGCAAAGCCTGGGTGAAAACGGGCGGCGGGTGGGATGGCGACTGCGCCACCTGGCCGCGCTATTATGCCACCACCGCGGCGGAATCCGCCGTGACGCCGGTCGGATCGCGGCCGGTTGGCAGCGGCCCGTACCGTTTCGACCACTGGACGGCAGGCGAGGAGATCGTGCTGGTGGCCAACCCGGATTACTGGCGCGCCGAACCCGCCTGGGAAGGTGGGCCGGCCGGCCCGCCGGTGATTGGCAAGCTGGTCTACCGCGTGGTGGATGAGTTTTCGTCCGGGCTGGCGCTGCTCAAAGCCGGCGATGCGGATTACATCGACGCGGATTTTGACCAGTGGCCGGTGATGGATACGCTGGTGGGCGAAACCTGCGATCTGCGTAGCGGCGCGTGCCAGCCCACCGCAAACCCGGCCCGACCGCTGCGCCTGTACCGCAGTTTCGCCAGTGATAACCGCACCGACCTGGTCTTTAATTACGCCATCAACCCCACGGAGAATACCTACATCGGCAGCGGCAAGCTGGATGGCAACGGCATACCGCCGGATTTCTTCAGCGACATTCACATTCGCAAAGCCTTCGCCTACTGCTTCGATTATGAAGCCTATGAACAGCAAGCGCTGAAAGGCGAGGCGGCGCGCGCGGTCACGCTCATGCTGCCCGGCATGGAAGGGTACGACGCCCGCCAGGAAACATACCATTACGACCCGGCGCGCTGCGCCGAAGAATTTCAGGCGGCCGAGATCAAGGGCCCCGGCGGTGCTGCGGTGTGGGAAACCGGCTTCCGCCTGACGCTGGCCTATAATACTGGCAACTCGGTGCGCCAGATGATCGCCCAGGTGCTGCAGCGCAGCCTGTCTGCAGTGAATGAGAAATTTGAGATCCAGATCATCGATCTCCCCTGGACGGAGTTCCTCCAGGCGCAGCTTGCCGGCAAGCTACCGCTGTTCCCTGTGCGCTGGATGATGGACGTGTACGACAGCTATAACTGGATTGTGCCCTACACCAGCGGAACCTACGCCGACCGGCAGAGATTGCCCGAACTGCTGCAAACTCAGTTCCGCGACCTGACCCTAAGCGCGGTGACCGAGGTCGATCCGGCCAAACGCGCCGAGAAATACGCCACGCTCAACCAATTGTATTACGAGCAGGTCCCCGGCCTGCTGCTGTACCAGATCGACGGCCGCCGTTACCTGCCGCGCTACGTAGAGGGTTTTTATTACAACCCCATCCTTAGCGGGGTGCTGGGAAATTACGTGTACGCGCTGCGCGAGATCCCGTAACGCGCCTGTCTTTCGATTCGCCCCCTTTTTCTGGTTTATAATAAGCCGCATACCACAAAAAGGAGCAGCTATGCCTCGCAGGAAAATGATCCTCGCCGGGTTTCTCCTGGTCGCCCTGAGCTTACTGGTAGCGGCCTGTCAAAATGTCCCGGCGACGCCCACCCCTCAACCAACCCCGGCCGAACCCACGGCCGTTCCGCCCACGCCGGTTCCCACCGTTCCACCCGAGCGGACCCTGGTGGTCTGCCTGGGCCAGGAGCCAACCACGCTGTACATGTACGGCAGTTCTTCGCGCAGCACGTGGAGCGTGCTCGAGGCCGTATATGACGGCCCGTTCGATACCCGCGAGTATGCCGCCCAGCCGGTGATTTTGGAAAAGCTGCCCGCGCTGGCCGATGGCGACGTGCAGATCACCCCGGTCGTCGCGCGCGCCGGGGATGAGGTAGTGGATGCCAACGGCAACCTGGCCACGCTCGGCCAGGGCACGCTGGTTTTCCCGGCGGGCTGTTCTGCGCTAAGCTGCGCGGTAACCTACGACGGCGCCAGTGAGATCAGCCTGGACCAGATGAATGTTACCTTCCGCCTGAAGCCGGGCATCACCTGGTCAGACGGTACGCCGCTGACCGCCGCCGATTCGGTCTTTTCCTTTATTACCGCGGCCAGCAAGGATACGCCGGTTTCTAAGCGGCTGATCGACCGCACCGCAGACTATAAGGCGCTGGACGAGCTTACCGTGCAGTGGACGGGCAAGCCCGGTTTCCGCTACAGCCGTTTTGCCACCGCGTTTTGGACGCCGCTGCCGCAGCACCAGTTGGGCAGCCTGAGCGCCGCCGACCTGCTCACCAATGATGGCGCGGCGCAGCAGCCGCTGGGCTGGGGACCCTACACTGTGCAGGAATGGACGCGCGGCGATCATATCACCCTGCGCAAGAACCCCAATTATTTCCGCGCCGCCGAGGGTTTGCCGAAATTCGATAACCTGGTTTTCCGTTTTTATGATGAAGGCGGCGACGCGGCGCTGGCCGCGCTGCAAAATGGCGAATGCGATATCGCTGACCAGAGCACCTATGTAGGTGAATACCTGGAAACCGTGGTAGATATGCAGAAAGCCGGTACACTGAAAGCCAGCATTGTCGAAAGCCCAGATTGGGAGCACATGGAACTGGCCGTGCGCCCGGTGACGTACGACGATCCCACCAACCTGCCGCTGGACCGCCGTCCCAATTTCTTTGGCGATGTGCGCGTGCGCCAGGCCTTTGCCTACTGCATGGACCGCCAGACTGCCGTCAGCCGTTCGCTCAAGGGCCAGGCGGCAGTTCCCGACGGCTTCTTGACCGCCAATCATCCCCTGCTGGCCGGCGGGCTCAACGCCTATCCCTATGACCCGGCCCAGGGCAGCGCGCTGCTGGATGCCGCGGGCTGGAAGGACGACGATCAGAACCCAGCCACCCCGCGCGTGGCCTACGGTGTCTTCCAGGTGCCGGACGGCTCGCGGTTAGAGGTCAATTATCTGACGACCCAGGCCCCCGTGCGCGTTGACCTGGCCAACCACCTGATCGAATCGATGGCGGCGTGCGGTATCGCGGTCAATTTGCAGGCGCTCACCCCGGATGAACTGTACGCCCCCGGGCCGGACGGCCCGCTGTTTGGCCGTAAGTTTGATATGGCTCAGTTCTCCTGGCAGGCGGACAATCTCTCGCCGTGCACGCTGTATGAAACCAGCCAGATCCCCACCAGCAGCAATTACTGGGTGGGGGCTAACGTTTCCGGTTACAGCAGCGCCGCCTTCGATGAGGTATGCCGCGCGGCGCGCTCGCTGCTGCCCGGCGAAAACGGCTACGAACAGCAAAACGCCGACGTGCAGCGCCTGTTCTCGCAAGAACTGCCCGCCATCCCGCTGTACTTCCAGTTGAATGTGGCCGTCACCCGGCCGGAAATCTGCAACTTCGCGGTGGATGCCAGCGCGCGCAGTGACCTGTGGAACATCGAAGCCATCGACAGCGGCGAAGGCTGTAATTGATCCGGGTTATTTCTCGAAAAAAACGCGGGCTGCATCGAATTGCAGCCCGCGTTGCTTATTCGCGGGTGGATAATGTGCCTGGCTAGACATCCAGCCCTTCGCGACCGAATAATCCAAGGATCAACGACAACTCACCCCGGTGGTGAATTTCATGTTCCACCACGTGCCAGATAATCCATAGGAGCGAAATTTGTTCACCCCAGGGGACGGCGACGAGCTGGGTTGTGCTGGCCTCATCCAATGATTCCAGGTACTGCTCCGTATGGTTGTGGACAGTGGTTAATGCCGACTTGATGGCCGCTTTGGTCGGATAATTCTCGAGGCAGTACTGTTCCGGCCATTGATCCAGCTCTCGGGTGACGGCATATCGAATCCACCCATCTTCGGCATCAGCGATATGAAGCATCATCTGGCCTACCGGCCATGAACCACCAAAGGGGACGAAGGTCAGGTCGGCTTCCTCAAACTTGTCGATGGTGGCAAAGAGATCCGTACGGACCTGTTCCCAGTGTGAGAAGATCTGGCAAAGGTTCATGCTTTCAGCACTCCCGCTATGGGATGATTTCACCGCATAACAGCGCCTGGTCCACAGCGGCTCTGGCATCCGTACCCTGGGCTTCAGGGATGGTGTCCCACAATTTGCACAGCATAGCGCGGTATCTGGCATCCAGCGCGTAAGACTGCCGGGTAAGGTTGGCGGCGGTTTGCAGGCTGCCCGTTCGCGCCAGCCCTTCGATCAGCGGCATCCATTCATGCGGCGAGTTCGAACCGATGGTGTCCGGCGTATACCCCTGTTCCAGGGCCTGGTTAGCGAGCGCGGCCGCGGCCGGCCAATCTTCCTGCTGGCGCGCCAGGTCGGCCTTTTCAAAGTAATAGCACCAGGTGGTGCGCGCGGGTTCCGCCCCCAGAATATCCGCCGGGGGGTAACCGGGTTGGGTCTGGGTGCTGATCTGCTCCAGATTCGAAACCGGCAAGAAGTCTTTGACCAGATCGGACAGATAGGGATGGTCGGCGTCGCGCGCGCTCAGCACCCACAGGCAGTTGCTGATGCTGGGGTTTTTGTAGAGCAGCAGCGTGTCCGGCGTCGAGCCTTCAAAATGCAGCGTGCGGAAGGTGGTGTTCATGCTGATGGCGTTTAAATCGGCGGGCGCGCCGTTGTTATAGCGCGGGCGCAGCGCGAACATCCAGTAGCTGAGGTTGCCGTTTTGTGGCTGCTGGGGGTACATCAGGTTGAGCGCTGCCGAGGTAGAAAACAGCCCCTGGTTTGGGTAGGGTTCTTCTTCCATGTACAGCGCGGTAGGCGATTTTAGCCCCGGGGCTCGCCACGACAGTTCCCAAAAGAAGCGGGTCTGATCGGTCCACGTCCAGCGGTAATCGTTGGCGATATGCAACTGCGCGGCGAGGCCAATGGCGATCAGCATCGACGCAGCAAAGGCGCGCTGTACCGGCCGCTGTACCATCCATTCCAGCGCCGACACGGCCAGCAGCGCCGCCCCAAACATGGCCGGCATGGCATAGCGGTCGGAGTGGAAATCAAACACCACCTGCCGCCCGGTGATCCAGGCGGGCACCGGCCCGAGCAGAACAGCGGCCAGGCCAAAAATGAATACCTGCCGCAGCCAGCGCGAATGCGCCGCCTCGTTCTGGCTGGTTTCAGCCGGGTCGTTGCGGCGCTGGAAATACGTCACATACAGCGTGGATACCAGCAGTACCGCGAATTCCAACGCCAGGATAAGCTGTTCGACGCGGGTCAGGTTTTGGAAGTCCAGGTTAAAATGCCGCACCCAGGCATTCAACAGAATATGAGTCTCATCGACCAGCATTATGTTCAGCAGGCTGCCAAGCGTTTGCAGCGGGGATTGCAGAAATGCATAGAGCGTTTCCGCGCGGTAAGGGTCGGCGCCGGGCAATTGGAGCAAGAAAAAGCGCCAGATAACATACACGGCGGTGACCAGCAGGTAAGGGGCCCAGGCGCGCAGGGTCTTGCGCAGCGGTTTGGGTTCCGTTTGCGCAAAGAGGAAAAACAGCCCAAACGGACGCAGCAGTTCCAGCGGCACAAAATATTCGGTCACGCTGAGTTGGGCCAGCATGGCCGCCAGTGAGCCGCCGGTGAACAGCCAGAAGCCGCGCGCGGCGCGCCGCTGCGCCGCGAGCATCAGTCCAAACGACAGGAAGTACAGCGCGAACTGCAGCCACTGCTGGTGAAAGGTCACCGCCGCGGCCTGACTGATAAATACCGGGTGAACAAGGAAGATCAGCGCGGCGATCAGGTTCTGCCGCCGGGCATTCGGCCAGAGGATAGTCAGGCACCACCACGCGCCCCATGCGGTCAGCCAGCGCAGCAGCAGGGTGAAGACATGCCAGGGCAGAGGGGTGGTGCCCAGCAGCGGGGTAAACAGGATGTGCGTCCAGCCCGAAAGCGGGCGGTCTTCGGCGTAATAGGGCAGGTAAGCGCTCAGCCCCCACAGGCGGGCGACCAGGATCTTGGCCCAATCATCCCAGTAAAAGCCCAGCCAGGGCAGCAGCAGCCCGGCGCTGAGCACGGTCACGATGAACAAGATGACCGGCACAAAATTGTTGGAAGTCGTGAAATCAAAGATGCGTTTCATCGCAAGAAAAGGCTCGCTCGTTTGGACAAGCATACCACTTTCAGAAATCCCGGGGAAGAGGATCGCCGGACTTTTTGGTGGGTTGTTTCCACCAGATGGCATGTCATAACTTATGTATGATAAGTAAGGAAAAACGATTAATCTTGATACGATTTTTGTCACTTCCATTTTTGATTGCATACTTTCTTGACTTGTAAAATGCTTTTATGCTATAGTCTTATGTAACCTTATCAGGCACAACTGTATAAAGGGGCGGATCTTTACGCATGTCGAAGGGAGGTGACGTTACGGAAGATACTGCTTACGGTTTCTGTTTTTCGTTGGTTCCCCATAACTATCCCTAAGTAGTGAAAAATGGAGGAGAATACGATGTTGCAGAAAAAGTTGATGACAGTCGTTGGATTGATTGTGCTGCTCAGCATGCTGTTGGCTGCCTGCACTCCCACGACGGTTGTGCAAACTGTTGTTGTCACCGAAGTGGTCGAAGGCCAGACTGTTGAACGCGTCGTGACAGCCACGCCTATCCCCGCTACCGCTGTTCCCCCAACCGCCGTTCCGCAGGCCTCAGACACGATTGTTCTGGCCTTGCAGCAGGAACCGGATACCCTGCACCCCTTAATCGGCTCGATGATGGCCCGCACCATCGTCAACAGCGCCTGGTTATTGGGCTGCATGGGCCAGGATGAAACCGCAACCTGGATCCCCTTAGGCTGCGAAACCGTCCCGAATGTGGATAACGGCGGCGCTGTCTTTGTTGGCGAAGGCGCCGATCGCCATTTGGAAGTCACCTATAAGATCCGCGATGACTGGCGTTGGACTGACGGCACCCCGGTGACCTCGGCCGATGCCATCTTTGGCTGGAAACTGATCATGGATCCGACGATGGAAGTTGCCGCTCGCACCTCCACCGAAAAGATTTTTGATATCGTCGCGATTGACGAAAAGTCCTTCAAGACCAGCTTCATGAGCGAAGCCCAGGCCAAGGCTGCCGCAGCCGGCACGCTGGAAGGTAATGTCGATTTCAAGGCATTCCAGGCGGATTACGAAGAATCCGGCTATGCCAATCAGGTCGGCGCTGTGGTTGACCCGGTCTACTGGCTGGCGGGCGTTCCCGGCGGTTTCTTGCCCGCGCATGTCATCGGCGATATTCCCGCCACGGAACAGGCCGCCATTGACTGGACTACCGTTCCCGGCGATGGCCCCTTCTATCTGAAGGAATGGATCCCCGGCCAGGAACT
>DATCUC010000387.1:0-1980 GCA_036567625.1 Anaerolineaceae bacterium
CCACCGCCGTTTCAATCGGCACCGCGCGTTCCACGTACTCCGGGTTATCGTGCAGCGACAGCCATTCGCCGGTGGCGCGCAGGCGTTCCTCGGCCAGCCAGCGGGCAATCTCGCGGTACAGCACCTGGCTGCGCTCCGCCACCCGTTCCACCGAGGGCGCCACCGTGTGCTGCACGGCTACGTGCAGCGCCGGGATCGTCTTGAGCGCCGCGTCCGGCAACCGCAGCTGCCCCTCGGCCTCGATTTCGCTGATGCGCACCGAAACCATCTGCAGCCGGCGCACCTCCGCCGTCACCCGCTTTTGCAGCTCGTCCTGTTTCTCCTCAAGCATCGCGCGCATCTGCGCCGCGCTCAGGTCGCGGTCGAGCAGCCGGGCCACCTCATCCAGCGAGAAACCCAGGTCTTTCAGCGCCAGAATGCGGTTCAAGCGCGGCAGTTGTTCCAGCGCGTAGTAGCGGTAGCCGCTGCCCCGGTCAATCCATACCGGGCGCAGCAGCCCCATCAGCTCGTAATGGTGCAGCGTCTTGACGGTCACCCGGGCCAGTTTTGAGAAGTCGCCAATCTTGAGCATATCCACTTCCAGTCACAAATGTCGCTGAAGGCCTTCAGTGACACCAGTATAAACCCTCCGGTAACCGGCGAGTCAAGAGGGCAATTTGGTGAAAACCGGAATTTCATCCACAAGAGAAATGCCGTGAATTTTTTCTCGAAAAAATTCACGGCGTTTGGAATTCACTTCTCCGCCTTTTTATCTTTCGGCAGGCTGGGCAGCTGCCAGTCAATCTCCGGCAGACCCGCTTCGCGCAGCGCCGCGTTGGCCCGCGAAAATGGGCGGCTGCCAAAAAAGCCGTTATGCGCCGAAAGCGGCGAAGGATGCGCCGACTGGATGATCACATGCCGGGTCGTGTCGATCAGCTCCGCCTTGCGCCGCGCATACGCCCCCCACAGGATGAACACCACCCGCGTGGGCAGTTGGTTGACCGCGCGCAGAATCGCATCGGTGAACTGCTCCCAGCCCTTGCCCTGGTGCGAATTGGCCTGCCCGGCGCGCACCGTCAGCACCGCGTTGAGCAGCAGCACCCCCTGGCGCGCCCAGGGCACCAGGCAGCCGTGATCCGGCGGCGTCGCGCCCACATCGTCCTGCAGCTCCTTATAAATATTCACCAACGAAGGCGGCAGCGGCACATTCGGCCGCACCGAAAACGAACAGCCGTGCGCCTGGCGCGGCCCGTGATATGGGTCCTGGCCCAAAATCACCACGCGCACCTTCTCATAAGGCGTATATTCGAGGCACGAAAAGACCTCGGATTCCTTCGGGTAAATCGTATACTTGTTGCGTTCGTCCGAAACAAACGCCTCTACCGCGTGAAAATACGGCTTATCCAGCTCACCCGCCAGCACGGCGCGCCAATCATCCGGAAGAGAAATCAGCATACCCGCACCTCCACCTGGAAAAATGATAGCACAAAACCAGCCGCGGCGCTTTTTCCCCGCCAGAATTCAACCCGGCACAGGGTGGCGTGCGTGCCATCAGCGATCCAACCGGTTCGTGCGTTCCGCACACCCGGCGTTGCGCATCACGGCATATCGGTGTGGGTACAAAACGCCGTTGCCGCTTGATGAATAAAATTCGCGCGGCGGGGTTGATCAACGGTGGGTTGGCGGCACGCAGCGGATGTTTGTATTTTGGCAGCGTTAAGAAGAAAGACTCCCCAGGCAGGGTTGATTAATGGTGGGTTGGCGGCACGCAGCGGATGATTGTGTTGGCGTTTATCGGAAAATCCATCGGAAAAAGCCGCCAACGCCACCCTACCGATGATTGTATTTTGGCAACCTTAACAAGAAAGACTTCCCGGTGGGAAGTCTTGTGCCCTCGGCAGAACTCGAACAGCGTCCCCCCTGTGGGGATCGGCAACCTTAACAAGAAAGACTTCCCGGTGGGAAGTCTTGTGCCCTCGGCAGAACTCGAACAGCGTCCCC
>DATCUC010000388.1:0-3182 GCA_036567625.1 Anaerolineaceae bacterium
GGATCAAATGCGTACGTTTTGCGCAGTGGCGTCATGCCAAAGGGGTAATCCAGGTAGTAATGGTAGAAGTCGGAAACCACGGCGCGCGTGCCGGCATTGATGGCATCTAGCGCGGTGTGACCACCGCGTATTTCCATCCAATATTGCATCATGATCTCTGCATCCAGGCCGGGGTTGCGAAAGGCATCATTCCAGGCAATGGCTGTTTTGCCGCGCAGACGGATATGCCGCGCGATGTGGTTCATCAGGTGGGTCTGTAACTGGCCTACGCGCGTGTAGCCTTCGCGCTGCATCAATGCGCGGCAGTGCGGGCAAACGCGCCAGTGACCTTTCGGGGCTTCATCGCCGCCCAGGTGGATATAGCGGCCGGAAAACAGGTCGCACAATTCATCAAACACGGTTTCTAAAAACCGGTAGGTGAAATCCTTGCCCGGGCAGGCAAGCTGCGAGCTAATGCCAAAGGTGGTGCGCACTTCCACCGGCGCGCTGCTGCAGCCCAGTTGGGGGTAGGCCGCAATGGCGGCGGTGAAATGGCCCGGAAAATCGACCTCGGGAATGACGGTGATGTGGCGTTGAGCCGCGTAATGCACAACTTCGCGGATCTGCGTCTGTGTATAGAAACCGCCGTGCGGTTTACCGTCGCCGCGGGTTTCCCGGCGGTTGGCGGCCACGCGGGTTAAAGCGGGAAAAGCCTGGATTTCTATCCGCCAGCCCTGATCATCGGTCAAATGCCAGTGAAATGCGTTGAGCTTGTGCAGCGCGGCCAGGTCAATGAAGCGCTTGACCACGGAAATATCAAAGAAATGCCGGCTGACATCCAACATGCAGCCGCGGTAGGCGAAGCGCGGATAATCCTCAATCACCTGACAGGGCAGGGTGATGCCGTCGCCGCCGCGGTGCTCGAACAATAACTGGCGCAGGGTTTGCAGGCCCCAGAACAAACCGGCGGACCACCCCGCTGAGACGCTCACGCCTTGTGGATCGACCGCCAGCCGGTACGCCTCGCGCTGGTCGGCCAGTTCCGGCGTCTTCTGGAAACGGATCTGCGCCGCAGCCGGGTGTTCCACCCGGATCAGCGAGCCGCCGGATACCTGCCCGGCGAGCAAGGCAACCTGTTCCGCCAGGAAGGGTTCATCCGGGTCCGTATAGAATGCCGGGCTGCCGGGCAGGTGAAGCGCGCCTGGAAAAAGTTGGATACGCTGCGGCAGCGGAATCATCAGGTGAGCATGCGAACCAGCCCGCGCAGTTCATACCACCATTGGTCTTTCGGCCGCTGGTGCGCAGCGTCAATCATGCGCGGGAAATCTTCGAGGTTGTGGGTTTTGATGGTGCCGCCCTGTATGCCGATGAATGCGCCATTGGTCGTGTGTTCTTCGGCCTCGTGGGTCAAGAATTCAACGCAGCGCGTCGCCAGCCGGGTGGCCTGGATGCGGTCAAAGGGCGTTGGGTTTCCGCCCTGCTGCATATGCCCCAGAATAGTGTTGCGCACGTCAAATAATTCGTGGCCTTCCTCTTCGAACAACGCGGCCATAAAATCGCCGGTGTACAGCGGGTTGGCGCGCTCGTTGCGGATCACCAAGCTGATGCGTTTGCCCGCGCGGAAGTCGGCGATCATACGGTTCAGATCGACTTCCAGCTCGGCCAATTTCACGCCTTCTTCGTTCATGTAAACGCGCTCCGCGCCGCTTGAAAGGCCGCTGATCAGCGCCAGGTAACCGCAGTAACCGCCCATCGTTTCGACCACAAAACAGCGCCGGGTGGCCACTGCCGACTCTTTGATTTTATCCAGCACTTCGACGATGCTGTTGAGCGCCGTATCAGTCCCAATGCTCAATTCTGAGCCGGGCAAGTTGTTGTCAATCGAAGCGGGCAGGCAGATGATCGGGATATTGAATGCGGTGAAGATATCGCGCTGCGAAAACAGCTTGTGCGCGGCCTCATAAGCCGACCAGCCGCCGATAACCATCAGGCCCTCAATTTCAGCGGATTCCAGTGTGCGGGCGATGCTATACAGATCGCGATTCGATAGCTGCTTGCGGCTGACGCCCAGCTTCGAACCGCCCATCGAGCCCCACCCATGCACGTCCATCCAGCCGAATTCATCCATATCGCCAGTGATCAGGCCCTCGAAGCCGTTCTTTACCGCCAGGACGGTATGCCCCTGGTCGATGGCCATACGCACCGCTGCGCGGACGGCAGTATTCATACCCGGGGCCGGCGCGCCGTCGGTTAAAATGGCCAAACGCAAGCGGCGCAGGTTCGGGTCGGTTTCATGCGGCAGAGCGCGGATGAGCGTGCGCAAGATTTGGAATTGTTCTTTAAAACTGCCGCCGCGCAGTTCCATTGCGCGTTCAAAGTCCTGTTCGGCGATGGCCTTCGCGACCGCCTGGGTTTTCTGTACGCTTTCCATCAGCGGAATGCGGGTGACGCGGTTGTAGCGCATACCGATAACTGACGGCTCGGTTTCGGGATTGGCTTCCAAAAGCTCTTTCACGGCGGTGTGGCCGACCAACGTACTCATCCATCGGTCGTAAGCGCTGGGCGCGCCGCCGCGCTGGGTGTGGCCCAGGATGGTGACGCGCGCGTCTTCACCCAGGCGCTCTTCCAGCACCTTGCTGACGTGCGCGCTGCTGATTGGGTTGCCGAAGCGGTCGCGCGAGCCCTCGGCGATGATGATCATGCTGTGCCGGCGGCCCGCGGCGCGCCCGGCGGCGATCACTTCGCACATCAGGCTTTCCCAATCGTCGGTCTCGGGCGGGCTTTCGGGCAGGAACACCCAATGCGCAGTGCCGGCGATGCAGCTCATCAGCGCGAGGTAGCCGCAGTTGCGCCCCATGACTTCGACGACAAACGTGCGCTGGTGGCTGGCCGCGGTGCTGCCAATCTGATCCAGGGCGTTGGTGATCCGGTGCAGCGCGGTATCCGCGCCAATGGTCATATCCGTACCGGAAAAATCGTTATCAATCGAGCCCACCAGGCCGACAATGGCCAGGCTGGCGTGCTTCTGGGCGGTTTCCGGCGGTACTTCTCCACTGTCCACCAGTTCAGCCACCAGGCTGGGCCATTCCTGGCGGAAGGTATTTGCGCCGGTCAGGCTGCCATCGCCACCAATGACTACCAGGCGGTCGATGCCGCGGGCCAGCAGATTGCGGGCGGCTTGCCGCCGGCCCTCACGCGTGCGA
>DATCUC010000389.1:0-2487 GCA_036567625.1 Anaerolineaceae bacterium
GCAGCCTGCGGCGCTGGAAGACCACCGTCGGCGACCTGGACCTGGTGGCGGCTGCGGCAGATCCCGCGCCGGTGATGGAAGCTTTCACCACCCACCCGGATGTGCGCGCTGTGTTGGGCAGCGGGCCGAACAAGTCCAGCGTGGAATTGAAAAGCGGGGTCAACGTGCAGTTATGGATCCAGCCGCCGCAGCGCTGGGGCAGCCTGCTGCAGTTTGTCACCGGGTCAAAAGACCATAATGTGCGCGTGCGCGAGCTGGCGCAAAAGAAGGGCCTGTCGCTTTCCGAGCGCGGTTTCTTGCGCGCGGACGGCAGTGAGATCGAATGCGCAACCGAAGAAGAGGTGTACGCTGCGCTGGGACTGGAGTGGATGCCGCCCGAGCTGCGCGAGGACCGCGGTGAGGTGGCCGCGGCGCGCGCCAAAAAACTGCCCAAACTGATCGATACCGCGGACCGCAAATCTGACCTGCACACTCACACCACCTGGAGCGACGGTGGGGCCAGCCTGGAAACGATGGTGGCGGCTGCGCTGGAGCGCGGTCTGCGCGCCTATGCTATCACCGATCACTCGGCCGGCCTGGGCGTCACCAATGGCCTTGACCCGCAGCGCTTGCGCGAGCAGCGCAAAGAGATCGACGCGCTGCAGGCCAGATACGGCGACACAATTCTGCTGCTGCAAGGCTCCGAAGTCGAAATCCATTCGGACGGGCGGCTGGAATTTGATGACGCGGTGCTGGCCAGCCTCGACCTGGCGATTGCATCGCTGCACAGCGGGCTGCGCCAGCCGCGCGAGCAAGTGACCGCGCGACTGATCGGCGCAATCCGCAACCCGCATATTGACATCATTGGCCATCTCAGCGGGCGGCTGCTGCCCAACCGCGAAGGCGCCGACCTGGACATGGAAGCCGTGCTTCAGGCAGCGCTGGAAAGCGGCATCTGCCTGGAAATTAACGCCAGCCCCTACCGGCTGGACCTGGACGAAACCTACGCGCGGCGCGCGGCGGAGATGGGCATTCTCCTGTCGATCAATACCGACGCGCACCGCCCGGGCGAGCTTGACCTGGCCGAGTACGGTTACGCCGTGGCGCGCCGCGCCTGGATCCGGCCCGAGCAGGTGATCAACACCTGGGAGCCGGAACGGCTGCGCGATTGGCTGCGCAGCCGCGGCAAGTAGCCCGGGCGTGGGAGCTTATGGGATCGCGCCGAAAACGATCTGATTGGCGAAGGCCAGAAAGACCACCCGGTTGGGGCTCATCGCAAACGCGGTGACCTGCTTTTTGGGCAGCGGGAATTCGCGTTCCTGTTCCGGGTCCTGGCGCAGTTCGCGGGTGAAGTTCAACCGCAGGCTAAAGTGGTACAGCGCCGGGCCTTTCCGGTCCAGGATATACAGCGATGGATCGGGCGGTTCGGTGGTCAGCATCTGGATAAACCCGGCGTCGCTGTAGCTCTCCAGCGCGCCCGAAGAGTCGCCGTAGGTTGCGGGGTCATTACAGCGCGTAGGCGAAAAATCCGTAGTCGACGAACACACCGTCATCATGCCGCTGCCGCGCAGCAGGTACAGGTCATCTTCATAAACGTTGATGTCGATCACATCCGCCATGTTCGGCACTTCGTTGCCAAAGAACAGCCGCGCGCGGTCGTTGAAGTTGTAATCCGTGCCGTCAAAGCGCCACACAGCGTTGTTCTGCAAATCCAGAACGTAGAGGTCGCCGTTCTCTACCGCCATCGCGGTGATCCGGCCCCAGTTATTCTCCGGCGGCGAAAGGCTCTTGGCCAGCGGTAGTTCGCCTGCCTGGCAGTACAGCAGGTTTCCGGTGGCGTCAATGGCCAGCACATTCCCGCCCGGCCCGGCATTGGCCGGTAAAATACTCAGCCCCACCAGCGGACCGACGATCATCGCGCCGTTTGGCCCCGGGCCGCACGAAAAGTTGGGGTCGTATTCGTAGGTCCGCCCGGTGCGGTTCATGCGCAGGATGCGCCCCGAAACCGAATCCAGCAGATACAGCTCGCTGTTGGTGGCCGCCATGCGCGAGATGTTGATGCTGTCGGCCAGCACCCCGGTGAACGCCGGCGCCAGGTCCAGGCGCACGATGCCGTCCAGTGAGTCCATGGCCACCTGGGCTTTGCGGCGCAGGGCGATGGTTTCCTCATCCGAGCCAAATTCTTCGGATTTGTTCACCCAATACATCACCTGTTCCCAGTTGGCGCGGCGTTGGGTCACATCTTCCTGGCTGGCCGCGCGCTCAGCGTAGATGCGCGCCTGCTGCACATAGGCCACGCGCTGCTCGCTGGCCCCCGAGCGGAAGTAAACCGCCGTAGCGATGGCCACCACCACCAGCGGAATCGCGACCGCGATGAAGAACAGCGTTCCCGTCGTGGGGTTGAACGCTGTCTCCGTTGGGGCAACACGGGGTAATAAGCTGCCCACTGAACGCCGCGCTTTCCGCGCGCCGCGAAAGATGGTGGCCAGCCGTTTGCCCAGCGAGCGC
>DATCUC010000390.1:0-4863 GCA_036567625.1 Anaerolineaceae bacterium
GGCAGGCGCACGCCGGGCCGCCGGGCGCGCTGGCGGATCAGCAGCTTGACGCGCGGCAAATTCAGGTCAACCAGGCCTTCGCCGGCCAGGTAATTGTAAAAACCGGATGCGGCGGTCAGGTACAGGCGCTCGGTGGCTGGAGCGTAGCCCTTGAGCGCGGTGATAAACCAGCTGATACAATTTTCAGTTAAATCGGTGGGGGAGCGTGTTTCTGGATTGATTTTGCGCGCGCGCAGTACAATGCAAAATTCACGCAGCGCATTGCGGTAGGTCGCTGCAGTTTTTTCACTGCGTGCCATCTGCACCACATTGATGTATGCATTTACCGCGTCAAGGATGGTAGAAGGGGCCTTCATGAGGTATTCTCTCTCTTTTCCTATGTTTCGTATAATGATACTTATGCGAAACATAATCTTGATCTTAGTATACCGGAGTTCCCTTCCCTTTTCAAGTGGCAAATTTCCAATCATTTTGATTTGGACAAATGGTACACATCTCTGGCTCAGGAACGATCCGCTGAAGGCGTGTTTGTCGGCAGCCTCTACGATGCAAACTCACCCTCCCCCATTTTTTCAAAAAGGAAAATGGCTGGCCGGTAACTTCGGCAATTCTTTTTTATTTTGGCTGTATCTTTTTTTTACGATTGCTGTATTGTTGAACAAATATTCTATTCTCTGGTTCGTTCTGGAGTATAATTGCGTTATGACCACTTCCGCTCCTCTGGATCAAGCCTATTGGCTGCTCAAGAATATGAACCGCGCCATTCGTGAATTTGATATGATCCAACCCGGCGAGCGGGTGGCGGTGGCGCTGTCAGGCGGAAAAGACAGCCTCAGCCTGCTGCGCCTGCTGGATTTTCGCCGGGATATGATTGTTGAGCAGTACGATTTGATTGCCATTCACATCAATGGTGATGGAACCGGCCCATGGTCAGATGTTCACCCGCCGCTGCTGGAGTGGTTAAAAAAGACCGGCATCCCGTATCGCATCCAGCCGTTTCAACTGCCGCCCGGTGAGCCGCTGCCGCTCTCGTGCCGCCGCTGCACCTGGAACCGGCGCAAAGCGCTTTTCGAGGCAGCCAAGGCCGAAGGCTGCCGCACGATTGCCTTTGCTCACCACGCCGATGACCTGGCACAGACCACCCTGCTCAATCTGCTGTATCACGGCGTAACTGAGACGATGGCGCCCGTGCGCGAATACTTTGGCGGAACCATGCGGGTTATCCGCCCGTTGTGCTATACCGCCGAGAAAGATCTGCGCCGCTTTGCCCGCGCTTGCAAATTCCCCGCCCCTCCCCCATCCTGTCCACGCGCAGGCACCTCGCGCCGCCAGTTAGTGCGCGAACTGATCCAGATCGCCGAAAAGGGCGCGCAGGATGCGAAGATCAACCTGCTCCGCGCCGGGTTGAAGACCACTATGAGAGGGCATTCCTTCCCAGAGGTCCCTACCCCAGAAGAGGCAAGCCTGTACCCTCCTGAGTGGTTAACCGCGCCACGGGATGAAAAGCAAAAGGACGGCGGCTAGCACCAGGAACGGCGCGTAAGGAATGAACATACCCACTTTGTAGCGCCGCGATAGCGTGTTGATCAACACCAGCGCAAGCCCGGTGATGCCGCCCAGCACGATGGCCAGCAGCAGACCGGCGATCACTGCCGGCCAGCCGAACACCAGCCCAATAATCCCGCCCAGGTTGACGTCTCCAAACCCTAATGCTTCGGTGTCTTCCAGTTCCACGCCGCGGCGCTTTGCCAGCCAGCGTCCGAACAGCCGCCCGAAAAGGTACAGGATGAGCATGATGCCAAAACCGGCCGCGCCGCCGGCAAGGGTTTCCTGCCAGCTATTGCGCAGCATCCCAACGGTCAAACCCAGGAATGCGCCCAGGATGCTGATTTCGGTCAGCACAGCGTGATATTCCAGATCGATGATGGCCACTACCGCGAAGAAAGCCAGCAGCAGCGCCGCCAGCGGCAGCGGCAGCTCGACCGGCAGGGATTCGGGCGGATAGCTCGCCAGGAAGATCATCACCAGCGCGGAAACCAGTGGAACAATCCAGTTGCGCCGCCGCCGGGTTTTTGCGCACTCCGGGCAGGGCCGGAACAAAAACCAATCCCTCCAGCCGACAGTCGCGCCGCACCAGGCGCAAACCGGCCGCGTGATGCGCCGTTTGTGCGGCAGCACATCCGCCAGGTACACGATTATCACCCCGGTCAGCAACCCGACGAGTGCCAGCAGCACGATTTCCATTCGGTTAGTTCCCCAAGGCGCTTTGCGCCGCCTGCTCGCGTGCCGCGCGTTCACGCATCTGACTGCGCAGCACGCGAATATCCGTTTCTACAAATCGGCTGGTAACCACGAAGAAGATTGCGCATAACGTCCAGGCGCTGATGCAAATAATCAGGATCGCGTCATGCAGCGAAGAAGCGTCGGCAATAATGCCGGCCAGCAGCGGCGCCAGCGCTGCGCCGCCCGATTCGATAAAGTTCTCCACGGCGTTGGCCGTGCTTCGCACCTCGGGCAAGGTGATGTCATACACTGTGGACACCACATTTGACGCGGCGAACGGGATGAAGATAGCCGTGAGGCATAGCATGATCATGAATTGAGTCTGGTTGGCCAGCGGAACCTGCATGGTGAGGTAGAGCAAGATCGCGCCCATAATCACGCCGAAGGTGGCCACGTAAATTCTACCCCGCGGAGTGCGCTTGAAGAAATAATCCCCCAGCGCCCCACCCAGCGGATAGCCCGCCGCCAGGATCAGTACCGCCGGAACCATCGTCATCAAGATCGAGCCCTGCGCATACCCGCGCTCTTTTTCCAGGTAGGCAAAGAACCAGTAGGTAATCACATTCCAGGGGAAGACGCCGAAAAAGCCCTGTACCACGATCATCAGCAGCGTGCGTTTCTTGAGCAGGCCGCGCGCGATCTGCCAGTCAAACTTGTATGTACCCACCTGCTCCAGGCCGTCCATTTCCGGTTCGCTGCGGCCGCGCGGTGCTTCTTTGACGCCAAAAAAGATCAGCACCGAAAGCAGCACGCCCAATGAGCCGGTGATGTAGAACACCGACCGCCAGCCAATACTGCCGCCCAGGAGAATGGCCATGAACATGCCCAGCAAGTAACCGAGCGGCATGGTAATTTGCAGTAAACCGTATATCTTGCCGCGCACGCCCGGCCCAAAGTAGTCGGAGATCAGGCTGTACAGGCCGGGATAACTGGAGTCGTCCACGCCGGTGGAGGCGCGCGTACCCAGAAACGCCGGGTAGGTCGGCGCAATTGCGCTCAGCCAGGTGGTGGCGCCCCAGATCAGCGAGGCCAGCGCCAGCAGCTTCGAGCGCGCGTAGCGGTCATACAGATAACCCCACAGTGGGTAGAATACCGCGCCAACAATCAGCGCTCCAGTCGACACCGCCCCCATCTGCGTCTGCGTGATATTGAATGTGCGCATGATGTCAGTCGTCAGCGGCCCAATGAGCAGCTTGTCGGATTGGTGCAGCAGCATAAAAGCAAAGAAGATGGCAACAACAGTCCAGCGGCGGCGCGTAGGTGATTCCATGAAAATCCTCCAAACCGGGTTGTGATAGTGGGAGTTAACCAAGTATAATTCAAAACAAGTGTTCGATCAAACCGATCGGCCGGATTATTTATTGGGTACATTGAACGATCTACCGCGATATTTCGCGCGAAAACGATGAATTCTGACCGCCCCGCGAACCACCTCCCTCGCCTGCTGGAGACCTGGCGCAACGAACCGACGATTGCCGAAAATATCGTGCAATGGTACGTGGATGAAGCGCGCGAGCCGCAGTATGCTGGTTTTCCCGCAGATTTGCACAACGCCATCCAGATGGCGCTGACCAATGCCGGCATTTCCGCGCTGTACGCGCACCAGATGGATGCCTGGCAGGCCGTGCGCCGCGGCGAAAACATCGTTGTCGTCACCGAAACCGCCAGCGGGAAAACCCTTTGTTATAACCTGCCAGTAGCGCAGGCTATTTTGGAAAACCCGGGCGCGCGGGCGCTGTATCTTTTTCCCACCAAAGCCCTCACTTATGACCAGCAAAAAGGGCTGGACCGGCTGTCCGCGGCGGTAGCTGCTTACTCCCCACCCGGCGCGCGTGGGATCGGCGCGGGTGTGTATGATGGCGATACCCAGGTGCACCGCCGCTCTGCAATCCGCGGCCAATCCAATATTGTGCTGACCAATCCGGATATGCTGCACACCGGGATCTTGCCGCACCATACCAACTGGGCCGACTTTTTCCGCGGTCTGCGTTATGTGGTCATCGACGAGATTCATACCTACCGCGGCGTATTTGGCTCGCACGTCGCCAACGTCATCCGCCGCCTCAAGCGTGTTTTACGTTTCTACGGTGCAGACCCCGTCTTTATTATGACCTCGGCCACAATCTCCAACCCGGGTGAACATGCTCAGCGGCTGGTAGAAGCCCCGGTGACGGTCATCCAGCGCGACGGCTCACCTCACGGCGCCCGGCATTTCCTGCTCTACAACCCGCCGGTGACGGACCTCAACATCGGCGTGCGCCGCAGCGCCAGCCAGGAGAGTATCCGGCTGGCCGGTGATTTGCTCACCTACCAGGTGCAGACGATCCTGTTCGGCCGCGCGCGCCGCTCGGTCGAGATTATCCTGAAAAATCTTCGCCACGAGGCGAGCGACCAGGCCGGCCAGCTTCATGCCTACCGCAGCGGTTATCTTCCCGGCGAACGGCGCGCGATTGAATCGGGACTGCGCAGCGGTGAGGTTCGCGCGGTGGTGGCAACCAATGCCCTGGAACTGGGTATCGATATTGGCGGGATGGATGCCGTACTACTGGTGGGGTATCCTGGGACGATTGCGGCCACGCG
>DATCUC010000391.1:0-3791 GCA_036567625.1 Anaerolineaceae bacterium
CGCTGCGCGCGCAGCCAGTGCACCAACCACAGGGGCAGGCCGATCAGCACGGCCGTAAGCCCGTTGATGAGCAGATGAAACTGCGCCAGTGGAGAACTGGCCGTGGAGAAGAACTGGCGGATGATGAATTGCACGATCGCCAGCACGCCAAAAAAGGTGGCGGCATTCCCAATCAGCGCGAGGATGTAGGTGTATCCGCGGCGCAGCGCGGCCCGGCGCGGTTCGTCAGCAATGGCGGCCAGATCGGCGGCAAGCTGGCGGCTGTAATACATCCATACCAAACCGGCGGGGATCAGGGTAGCAATTGCCCCGGTAGTGTCGGGGAGAAAGGTGCTCCAGCCCCGCGCGCCCGGCACAGCGCCGGCCAGGGCAGGAACATCCAGCAGTCGTTCGAGCAGGTTCTGGACGACATCTGCTGCGGATGCCAGGGCAACCAGCATGCCCGCGAGCGACAGCAGGTAGAGCACCGCCAGGCGCAGCATGGAGCGGCGCTCCTCGGGTTGGGCGGCGGCGCGCTGCCAGGTGAGCCAGTTGAACAGCCACACCGGCGCGCCAACCAGCGCCAGTGCCAGGCCGTTGCCCAGCATGGCGGCCGTATCCAGGCTGAGGATGTAATAAACCAGCAGCCGCACGCCGGCCGTAAACAGCAGCAGCCCGTAGATCACCCAGATGGTGCGGTACAGGCGGCGCTCCTCGGCCAGCGTGCTGCCCGGCAGATTGGCGCGCCAGTCCGCGGCCAGTTGGCGCAGAAAATAGACGGAGACCACGCCGTTGACCACGATCGAAATCAGATTGTCGACGGCGGTCTGTTCGCCGCCGATGACCGCCTGCACCGCGGCCTGGCCCAGCGCGGAGAGCAGCAGCCGGGCGAGGATGGCCAGCACTGACTGCACCACTGGAATCAATGTTGCCAGCAGCACGCCGTAAAAGAAGATGCCGCGCACGCGGCTGGCATGTTCATCATCATCGCGGGCGGCGTCGCGTTGAGCCAGCCACCAGTGCAGCACAAAAATCGGCAGGCCCACCAGCACCAGCGCCAGCCCGCTGGCGAGCAGGTCACTGTTTTGCAGCCGGTATTCGGGAGCAAAGATATTGCGGGCCAGGCTGACGGCGCCCCACAGGGCAATTTCCAGGCTGACCAGCGAAACCGCGTAAAAATAAATGCGCCGCACCGTTCGCATATCGTTCGTCCTTTATTTTCTTCTAGAAATAAATACCAAAAAGCTGCGCAGCCGTTATGGTTTCTGCGGCAGCGATTCCGGCTGGTACCAGTTGTATGACCAGAAGGGATAAGGCATTTCGCTGACCTTCCAGCTCCCGCCCTGGCGAACCAGTACGGCCACGCCGGTATTGCGATAGACATCAGAAAACAGCCCGCCGGATACATTCACGACCGCCAGTTCCACATCGGCGTGGTCGCCATTCACTTCTACCGAGCGGATCTCGACGCCGCTGCTGCGCTGGCCGAGCTGCTCACTCAGCGCAACCTGACGGAAGCGGTCGAGGCCGGGCTTATTTTCTTGATCGGCCAGATAATCGTAGGCTGTTTCCCATTCGCGGTTTTGAATGGCGTTGACATATGCCAGAACCGCGCCTTCAGGGGTGCCATCCGGAACCGAGGGCGTATTTTCGCGGCGGGTAAAGAACAATACCAGAGCCAGCACCGCCAGAATGCCAATTCCGGCGATGATAGCCGTTAAGAAGCGGTCAGTTTTCATTTGTGATCCAAGATATGTCGCGCCAGTTTTTCACTACCAGTATGAAGATGGGTCATCAGGCGGCCGGAAAGGATGCGCAGCCCGGCCTGACCAAAAGGCAGACTGTCAGCGGCGGGGGGTGTGCGCCATTCACCCGGCCGGTGACGGATAACCAGGAACGGGCCCAGGATGGGAACCAGCAGCGCCAGCAGGCCCCAGGCGCAGAAAAGCCGCCATTCCAGGCGGCGCTGGCTGAGATAGCCAATGGCCAGCAGGGCCATCAAGACAATATCGGCGACCAGCAGCCCGCGCAATATGGAAGATGTCATCCCACAGCCCTCCCCGTCATTTTGCACGCTGCGCAGATTGCGTTGAACGTACGGCTTCATTGTATAGAAAATTTGGGCGATTTTCAAGCAGCCAATACCGGCTCAGGGGAAATGAAATTGGCGCACTTGCGCGGACAGGGCCCTGGCCCGCGCAGGGTTAGAGCGGGTGAAACGAAACAGGGCGCGCCAACCGGCGCGCCCTGCGGCTACTCGAATCGTTTTGGATGGATTTAGATCCAGCCGCGCAATTGCATGGCCTTGACCACGCGATCGATGGCAACCATGTAGGCGGCATCGCGGGTATAGACGTTTTCCTTAAGCGACATCTTGAGCACGCTGTCGAAGGCTACCGACATCTTGGTGTCCAGTTTTTCGAGCACTTCTTCGCGGGTCCAGTAGAAGTTCATATCGTTCTGGACGCCTTCGAAGTACGAAACGGTCACACCACCGGCGTTGCACAGGAAGTCGGGGATGACAAAGATGTTGCGGGCCTTCAAGACCTCATCCGCCTCGGGGGTGGTGGGGCCGTTTGCGCCTTCCGCCAGGATGCGCACGCGCGGGCCGAGCTTCTGCACGGTTTCCGCGTTGATCTGGCCTTCGAGCGCGGCGGGGATGACCACATCCACGTCTTTGCTGATCCAGGCGCCGCCGTCTTCCAGAACGTAGCCGGCTTCGCGGGCTTTGGCCTTATTGATCGAGCCGTACTGGTCGGTGATTGACATCAGGAAGCGCGGATCAATGCCGTCAGCCTTCGAAACGGTGTAGGAAGCACGGTCTTCGCGGTCCCAGTAGGAGACGCAGATGACCTTGCCGCCGAGCAGTTCGGTGAAGCCGATGGCCGCGTACTGGGCCACGTTGCCAAAGCCCTGGATGGCCGCGGTGCACTTGGTCGAATCCAGGCCCAGGTGCTTCATCGCTTCGCGCACGGTGTAGATCACGCCGAAACCAGTGGCTTCGGTGCGGCCCAACGAACCGCCGCCGCCCACCGGCTTGCCGGTGATGACGCCGGGGGTATACTGGCCCGCCAGGCGCGAATATTCGTCCATCATCCAGCCCATCATCTGCGGGGTAGTGCCCACATCGGGGGCCGGGACGTCCTGGCGCGGGCCAATGTTGCGCCAGACGACCTGCACGAAGCCGCGTACCAGGCGTTCTTTCTCGCCAACCGACAGGGTGGCGGGATCAACGATAACGCCGCCCTTACCGCCGCCCAGGGGGATGTCGGCAACGGCGCATTTCCAGGTCATCCAGGTGGCCAGCGCGCGCACGGTGTCAACCGTTTCGGCCGGGTGGAAGCGGATGCCGCCCTTGTTGGGGCCGCGAGCATCATTGTGCTGTACGCGGAAACCCTGGAAAACTTTGATCGTGCCGTCGTCCATGCGCACCGGGATGCGGAAGTGGAATTCTCGCATGGGCCAGCGCAGCATTTCGCAGACCTGGGGGTCGAGTTTGAGCAGCTCGGCTACATGGTCAAACTGGCGTTGCGCCATTTCGAACGCATTTGTCGTTCCTGCCATTCCTGTATCTCCTGTTGAATAGATTCGAGTATTTGCTCTACAAGACTTGAAACGCGCAGCGAGGTCGCGAGGTTGCGATCACGCGTAGATTAAGGGTACAACTTTCAACCGATAGATTCAAGGTGACAAAAATTAGCTAAGCAGCGTGACGGGGGTCATAGATCGCGTGACAATCATCTGATTTTATCGCCAAAAACGGCTTAATCATCAGATGATTGGGCCCGTGAGGCGGCTAACTGGCGCTGCAG
>DATCUC010000392.1:0-29092 GCA_036567625.1 Anaerolineaceae bacterium
CGCGGCCACCACGCCTGCGCCGGCCACCACGCCCGCAATGGGGATCAACGCCAGGTTGAGCACCGGCCGGGCATCGATTAACGGCTGCGCGCACGCGGCATCATTCGCGGCATGAATCCCAACGGCTTCCATTCCCACGCCCGGGGGCAGCGGCGTAGCGGTCGGCAGCGGCGTTGCTGTGCCGGAGATAAGCGTCACCGCAGGCTGCGGGTTTTCCGTGGCGGAACTCTGCGTTGGCGTTAGCGGAACAGCAGTTGGCTGCGGCGCTCCAACCGACGCCATTTGGAAGCGGCCATCTTGCAACGCGGGTTCAATGTCGGCCGCGCCAGCGCCGCTTTCAACCGCGCGCAGGATATACGGAAGCTCGTCCGGGGTCATATCAAAGAAATGCGTACAGCCGTAGGCATCCATCAAGACCGGGTCGGTTCCAACGATCACCTGGTTCATGCGCCGGATCACATTCGGGTTGGTCAATTCCGTTTCCGGGCCGGCACAAACGCGGTAACTGCCGTACGGTAGCCGCACGCGCAGCGCTTCAAGGATATGCAACTGGGCCTGCACCGGCGAAGGCGTGGAGAGATCGGCAATGCCTTGATCGAGCTGAGAGTGCAGTAAGCCTGGCTGCTGCAAGAAACCCATCATATGTTTGAGGGTCATCGTTACTTTGGTGACGTTGTGCGACTTGGCCAACCCCATATTGATGCGCAGGTCGGCCCGTACAGCTTCAGCCATCACGCCCACTTTTTGAAAGGCTTTACCACTCGCCAGCTCGACCGCTTCCCAGGTGCTGCGGTGTGCATTATTCCGGTCTGGAAACAGCCCTTCTACGTCTTCCTCTTTAACTATCTGGCCAATTCCCGAAACGCGAATTGCCTCCGCCGTCCCCGGATCAATGGAGCAGTGATCCATCACAATGATGCTCCCTGCCCCAGCCTCTTTTACCATCTGGATTAACGCGCGCAGCAGTTCAGGATCGCTGGATGAGGCTGTTCCCGGTGGATAAGCCCAGGTGGCGTTTGGCTTAATGGCTACACGCATTCCGCGCTGGACGAACCGCGCCAATCCGCCCACTGCATCCAGCGCGCTGGTGAGAATTGCGCGGGGTGTGTCAGCATCTGTGCCCTGCGCTGCCGCCGCCAGAGGCAGCGCTTGCGCGCGGACAGATTCTACGCCGGGTAACTCCGGCAAGAATCGTAACAGACTCACTCCCGCGGCTCCCTTACCCGCTAACTCCAGAAATTCTCGGCGTGTCATTCGTGGCATGGCGCGTTTCCTCCGCTATCTTACTATTATGCGGTAAGCCGCCCGCAAAACAGATGTGACAAAAATCATCAATTTGCGGTGATCTCACCGTATTCTTCTCCCAATTTCCCTCCCTGCCCTTAAAAACAAAACCGCCCCAGGACTGAACAGCCCGGGGCGGAGCGGTGATACAGATCAAGCGTTACCGCGCGTGCGGGCCAGCGGCAACTACTTCGCGGGTAACCTCATTCGCGAATTGGCCAAAATTGCGCTCGAAGCGCGCGATCAGTTCATTGGCCTGGGCGCGGTAAGCGCCTTTATCCACCCAGGTGTTTTCCGGGCGCAGCAGCGCGTCGGGTACATCCGGCACATGGCAGGGGATTTCCAGACCAAAATAATCATCCCGGCACAAGCTCTGCTGGTCGATGGCGTTGGTCAGCACCGCCCGTATCATGGCCCGCGTGTACGGCAGCTTCATGCGCTCACCCACGCCATACGGACCACCGGTCCAACCGGTATTGATCAGCCAGACCGAAGATTTATGCCGGGCAATCTTCTGCCCCAGCAGGTCGGCATATTTGTACGGGTGCAGTGGCAGGAACGGCGATCCAAAGCAGGTGGAGAAAGTTGCCTGCGGTTCGGCGCCCAGTCCCTTTTCTGTGCCTGCAATCTTCGAGGTATAACCAGAAAGGAAATAGTACATCGCCTGCTCGGGAGACATGCGCGCGATGGGCGGCATCACGCCGAACGCATCGGCGGTGAGGAAGAAGATATTATCCGGGTGGCCCGCATAGCCCTCTTCTATGTGGTTGGGCACAAAGTCAATCGGATACGCGGCGCGCGTGTTTTCGGTGTATTTTTCGCTGTCGAAATCCACCAGCCGCGTGGTCAGATCCAACTCCACGTTTTCCAGCACCGTGCCAAAGCGCCGCGTGGCTTCCCAGATCAGCGGCTCCAGGTTCGGGCGCAGCCGGATCGTCTTGGCGTAGCACCCGCCCTCAAAGTTGAATACCCCATCATCGGCCCAGCCGTGCTCATCATCGCCGATCAACTGACGTTCCGGGTCAGAGGAAAGCGTGGTTTTCCCCGTGCCGGACAGGCCGAAGAATAAAGCTACATCCCCGCGCGCGCCGACGTTGGCCGAGCAGTGCATCGAAAGCACCCCGCGCCGCGGATTGACGTAATTGAGCACTGTGAAGATCGATTTCTTGATCTCACCCGCGTAACTGGTGCCGCCAATCAAGACCATCCGCTTGGCGAAGTTCACAATAATGAATGTGCTCGAGTTGGTGCCGTCCTCCGCGGGCGATGCCTGAAAATCCGGGCAGTGCAGCACGGTGTACTCGGGGATGTGCTTCTTCATCTTGTCTACCGTCAGCCGCACGAAGAGATTATGCGCGAACAGCGAGGCCCAGGCTTTTTCAGAAACCACGCGGATCGGCACCTGGTAGGTCGGATGCGCACCTGCGATGAGATCCTGAACGAAGATATCGCGCCCCTGCAAATACGCCAGCATCTTGGCATAAATGGATTCGTATTTATCGCACGAAAGCGGCTGGTTGACCTTGCCCCACCAGATTTCTTCGCTCTTGATTGACGGATCTTGAACTACGAACTTATCATTTGGCGACCGCCCGGTGTGCTGGCCGGTACGCACTACCACAGAACCAAGCTTAGCAAGGTCGCCTTCTCCGCGCAGTACTACCTGTTCAACCAGTTCCGGCGGAAAGAGATTCCAATAGACCGTCTTGAGATTCCGTAATCCGTAGTGCTCCAGCCCATACTCACCTGCTATGCCTTTGATCTGCATCTTGTTTCCTCCAATTTTTTGATGAAATGCTGCTTAACTCAATCTATTCTGGCGAAAAAACAAAACCCACTTACGCGAAAACGCAGGTGGGTTTGAACATGATCGTTCGATTGTCGGCTGCCCGCAGTGATTTTCCGGTGCTTTTGGTTCGCTGCCACAATCCGGCCTTTTTCGAGGAGGGTGTCGGAAGGAACCGGCGTATCCGGAACCTGAGAGATTGTGGCAAAAGGCTTTACCATGATATCCTACCGGCAAACCAGTCTGGACGGCAGCGGATCAAGCGTCAATCGGGCCAGACGTTGATCCAAAGGTTTGATGTATTTCGTTTTGGCGGTTGGCAAGGCTGCCCAACACGCCGTTGACAAAGCGCGGGGTGCTATCGGAGCCGTAAATTTTCGCCAGCTCAATCGCTTCGTTGATAGCAACTTTTACTGGCGTACATCCCTCGACGGCAAATTCCCACAGGGCAATGCGCAGTATATTGCGATCGATAATGGCGACCTGATCCAGCGGCCATTCTGGGGCATGCTGCGCAATGAAGTTATCCAGTTTACCGACCAGCGGAAGAACACCAAAAATAATCTGCCGGCAAAACTCAACCAGATTTTCTTCCAGGGGCTCTTCTTCCAGGCGGTTCGTTAAGACTTCGCCTGGCGGGTGACCCATGATATCAGTTTCATATAAGACCTGCAAGGCAATTCCACGTGCCTTGGTGCGAGATTTCATAGGTTTTTAGGGTTCTACGTTCGATTGATAATCAATGTCTTCTACATGAACATTGATCTTGCCCACTTCCATACCCACCATCTCGGAAATTGCTCGCGAAACCTGGTGCTGGATCGTATGGCACACATCGCGCACAATCACATCCTGCTTCAAAATTACGTACAGATCCGCATTGACCGTGTCGTTGTCCACATGAATGCGCACGCCCTGGTTCGGGCCTTTTTTGAAGAAGCGGTTCACTTCGCCCGGCGCCACAGCCAGGTTGCTTACGCCGGGCACGCTTAGCGTCGTCAGGCGGGCAATCGTGACCAGTACCTCGGGGGCGATGGTGGTTTTTCCAGGTGGTCGTTGTTGGTTGTTCATGCGCTCTCCAAACAGCAGAAGTAATGCCTATTATAACGTAACAATACGCCGCGGGGAATGAAGCCAGTGTGTGGTTACTACGTGCATTATATCGTATTCCGTCAAGCGCGGCTGAGGAAATCCAGAGTAAGCTGAGCCACCCGGTCGAATTCGCGGTCCAGCACCAGGACGTGGGTGGATTGATCCAACCAGACCAGCTCTTTGCGCTGCGAGCCAAGGCAGTCGTAGATCAACTGCGCCCCGGAAGGCTCGATCGTCTGATCCAGCCTTCCTTGCAGAATCAGCGCCGGGGTTTCGATCTTCGGCAGGCGCGGCAGCACCACACGCTGCAGCCGGTACAATTCGGCCGCCGCGCGCAGTGGATTGACGTAATAGCCCTGCCACAGCATTTCCAGATTGACGCTCTTCTTCGCCGGAAATGGCCGCGCATAAGCCAGGTACTGCGCCCAGCGTATGTGCTTCACTTTGATGGCCGGGGCGTACAGCATGATCCCGGCAATTTCGGGCTGCTGCGCGGCCAGGTAGAGGGTCAGCAATCCACCCATCGATTCGCCGCCGACAAAAATCCGCGAGCAATTGAGCGCAAGCCCCTGATACGCATCCGCGGCGCAGGCAAACCAGTTCTGCCATTTTTTGGTTGCCAGATCTTCCGGGGATGTTCCGTGCCCCGGCAGCAGCGGCCCGGCCACTGTATACCCCTGCCGGTGGATTGCCTCGCCCAGCCGGCGCATTTCCACGGTGGTGGCCGTCAGGCCGTGCAGCAGCAAGACACCGGTATCATTTCCAGGCCAGTAGAACGAAGTGCCGTCCAGTTCTGGGTGCTGCAATAGACTATCCATGCTCATCCTTCACCGCCAGTGATTACCGGTACGGTAGTTGCCCCATGCGGCAGAATGGCTATGCGCGACTGCGCGGGCGAATCCGCCCCGGCCAGCGCCAGCGCCGCCGAAAGATCGGAAGCCGGGGTGAGCAGCAGCCGCCCGACCATTTCTGGCGGCATGCTCGACACCACAATGAGGCGTACCCGGCGGGCGATCAGCGCCACCAGGAGTGCTTTGTGCGCTCCCAGGCGAAAACCCTGCGCGCGAAATTTCTCCAAAACGCCGTCCATCGAATTGACGCCTTCCATGAACGTTTCATAGCCGGGGCTGCCAATCCCCTCCGGGCAGGCCGCTGCCAGGATCACCGTGCCGCCGTCACGGGTCATCATCGCCGCCGGGGTCATAGCTTTCTGTGCCTGGTAAAAATTGATATCTTTCGGATGCCCACCAGGTGAGGTGATCACCAGGTCGTATGCGGACTGTACCCGGGTTTCCGTGGCCGCGCGCGTTTCTGGCATGCCAGACCGGAGCACATGGGCCGGGCCGCCAAAGTAGGCAGCCAGCACCTCTTTTTCTCCGTTCAGGCGCACATTGAGCGCATACTGCACCCCAATCTTTTCACCAATCTCCTCAATATCCTGGCGCAGCGGGTTCTGATCAAATTCGCTCAGCCGCGAATGCGGGTCAATCAGCATGGCATGGTTGGCAGCGATTGTCTCGCGCCCGGCCAGCCCAATCGCAGCCGTTTTATAGCCGCCCGAAAAACCGGCAAAATGGTGCGGTTCGATCGTTCCAAGCACGATCTTAAGGTCAGACTGGTAGAACGCGCGGTTGACCCAAATCGGCGTGCCCCGGCTGGTGGACCCTAAAAATTGCAGGTTGTTTTGATCGTCGCAGTCATGCGAAACCACCGGGTAGCGCGACAAAATCGACTCGGGCAGCACGCTGGAAAATTCGCCTGGGAGCATTGGCGCGTGCGTGCCGGTGGCGATATAAAAACGGGTGGCAGGCCCCAGGCCCAGGGCATCCAGGCGTTCCAACAGCGGCGGCAAAATACGGTCGTGCGGAACCGGGCGCGTTTTATCGTTGATGGCGATAGCCACCGAGCGCGCCGAGCGGAAAGCTTCCAACGACGGCGCTCCAATGACCGTATCCAGGGCCGCGCGCACCAGGTCACCGCTGCCCTGCGGCGCGGGCAAGTCAACCGGGTCGATCCAGTCAACCAGGGCCGTTTCAGGCAGGCGCAGTTCCAGGTGATCAGTGCCGTAGGGAACGAAAAACGTGCGCATGGGAACCTCAGAGCGTGATGACTTTATCGGCATTCAACTGGGCTTCAATGATATCCGGCATACCGCCGATGATACCCACCCGCACCTGTTCGCGCAGGCCCAGGTAATCCAGGCAGGTGCTGCAGACCACCAGCCGCACGCCTTTGGCTTCCATCATTTGCAGAACGTCCAACACCGGCGAGCCTTCCACAACCAGCCGCACGCCGTCCGTGTAGAAGCAGATCACATTTGGGTAAATCCCCGCCTGATCGATCAGGCGCAAGTACTTATCCGCCAGTATCAATTGCAGGGCGCGGTCAGATTTTCCCATGCCTTCATTGTTGAAGATGATTACCGTCGCCGGTTTCAGGTTGTTCATCAATACTCTTCTCCTGTTAGAGGCAGGTAGCCATGACCGCAGCACAGATGCTCCAGGTCCGGTCGAAGTTGCATTTGCGCGCGAAAAGAATGCAATGCCAGATCGCGATCCCAGGTATTTCCGCCGGTAGACGGCAGCGGCTTACCGCGCACAATCCGGATCGAATCCCCGGCAAAAAGCACTTTCTTCTCGGGTAGATAAAACGAAATATGTCCCGGCGTATGCCCGGGGCTGGCAATCACTTTGAGACCGGCGATGATATCCCCCGGGTTCAAAGTTTCATCCACCTGTACCGGCCCGGTGCGAAACATCGGCGCTACGAGCCTGTAAAACAGCGCCTCTATTCCCTGGGGCTTCAGCTCGCGCGAGGATCTGCCCGCGCGGATGGCTTCGGCATCCACCGGGCTGGCGTAGACTGTCGCGCCAGACACGGTGGCAATTTCCATGGTTGCGCCGTAATGGTCCGCGTCAGCGTGGGTGATGAGTATTCGCTCCAATTCTGATGGAACCCGGCCCATCCGGGCCAGCGCCGCATCCACTGCCCAAAAATTCCCCAGCAGGCCGGTGTCGATCAGGGTTAACCCATCTTCACCTTCAACAAGGTACTGGTTGACTACTGCGTTGGAGAGCATATAAACGCCCTGGGTGATTTTGGTAAACCTGGCCATGCCCGCACCGCCTTTCCGGGTACGTTCTTAGAACAGGCTGGAACGCTCCAACCTGGGGCTGCTTACCAGCATTTTTAGCACCTCATCGGCGCGCAGCGACATGCAGTATACCCCTTGCACCACGCCTTCTGAAGGGGGCACTTCTGCGGCGGGAAAGCGAATGATCTTCCCGTAGCGCGAGATGGCAAATACCTCATCCTCGCTCCCGAGCACGGCCGCGCCGGCCAATTCATCCGTCTTCATCGCAATTTTTCCGCTGCCCCCGGTAGATTTATTCGGCGCAAAGCCCGACATGAGCCGCACCGTACCTTTTCCGCTGGCAGTCATCAGGAATACCCCGTCCGCATCAGTGACGGACGCAACGCTCACCGCGCGGTCGCCGCTGGCCAGTTTGATCGCCCAATCGCCCTGCGGGTTGACCAGCTTTTCGCTAAAACGAATTGCCATCCCTAAACGCGAAGCCACAAACAGGTCGGCATCACCGGGCGTCCAGCACACGGCAGTCAACGGGCCGCTCTCTTCCACTTTGAAAAGCTGCGTGCCTGGGCGCATATGCTCGCCGAACAAATGATGGCGCAGGCAGCGGATGCGGCCCTGTTCGCTTAAGATTGCCACGTACCCCGAAGCGCGTTCGGGCAGCGCCGCGACAATGTACTCGTCCGGGTCAAGCGGCGAGCGGTCAAACAAGGGCTCCCCCCGGTGGTGCACCGGCGCGTCCATGAGCCGCGAAACTGCGTGGCGGTACACGCGCGCCTTAGAGCTAAACAGCAGCAGGTGCTGGTTTTCCTCGGCATTCGCCAGAGCGATCGGGAAATCGGGATCGTTGGTATCCAGATCAAACACGCCCATGCCGCCGCGGTGCTGGCGGGGATATAGATGCCGGTAGGTGCGCTTGGCTAACCCATCCTTGCTGATCGTGATCATACAGATGGTGGTAGGTTGTTCTGTGGGGAGTGGCGTATCGGTTGGTTCGGCGGCAGCCGGGGCCGCGCCAATCTTCAGTCGTTTCTCTAAATATTCGATATACGCGCGAACCTCTTCGTTCACCCCGCTCAGGTCAGGTCGTTCCATCATCCTCTTTATCCTCTATGCCTTGATCAGCCACGATTGATGCGCCGTACACTTCTCATTTTATCATCGATTGCAGCCAGTTAAGTGCCTTCCGTAACGCGCGCCGTAACGATTCTTCGACGCTGGCTGGATAAAATAGCTTCAAGAAAACAAAACGGAGGCAATCGAAATGGAACTCACTCATCTTTTACAGGCAGTCTTTTTGAATGTGCATCAGGTGCTCACGCTCTTCGCCCTGGCCGGCGGCAGCTTCGCGATCGGCGTATTCCTGTACCAGCTCGGCGTAGAAGAGCGCCGTCACGCGCGCCACCACCGACTGGATGATTACAGCATTCTCGATGAATAAATCCAATGATCCTCTTCCCTTCTCCTTAATCACTCTCGGAGCAAAAATCCGAGAGTGATTTTTTATCGAATTTTCGGAATACCCTATCTCCAGGCAGGGAAACCCCCAATTGAAGTGCTGAACCGGATGCTTACTATAGAGCCATACGGTAACTTTTGATTCTGGCCGGCGTCTATCCGTGCCGGAATTCAAGAAAGGAAATGTATGCGATGAGAGAAAATCTGCGCAAAACAATTTTGATTGGAACATTCGTGCTTATGCTGTTCGGGTTAGCAGCTTTCGCTTACTCGCCAGTTCAGGCATACAATGCCCTGCAAATTACCCCCATGCCAACCGGTGATCTTGGCGGCCCGGTTTCCACCGGTATCCCGCAAACTGGAGCGGATGCGACCACACCCGCGGGCCTGAGCTGGGTGATCTGGGCCATCCTGGGCATATCCGTCATCGCCCTGCTGGTAGCACTTGCCACTCGCAGCGTTAATCGAACAGATCTCTAAAGATCACGTTTCGGTCAAAACTTTGGGAGCCGGTTTACGGCTCCCTTTTTTTGTCCACTCCCGAGAGGGATCGGGCTTAATCCCCCTATTTCGCTGCTAGGGAAATCCCTGGGGATTTTACTTCATCTCCCCATTGTTGCAGAAAAATGGCACAGGTATAGTGTTGTATAGGTTCGGAGCAGGTAATGATGGAGTTACCCGAGATCAAACCGTGTGGGGCTTGATCTTTTTGTTTGCTCCGATAAAAAACAAACCAAACACAACATGTTGGAGGTTGAGTTGAAAAAGTTATCCCTGTTTTCGATTTTGGTCATTTTGGCTATGCTGCTGGCTGCCTGTGGTGGCGCCGGAGACAACGGCCAGTTGACCCCCGGCCCAGAAGAAGGTATCGCTACAGATAGCGGCCTGGGCCTTCCGACTGAAGATCTGAGCGGCGGCGTTGGTGGCGATCTGGCCACTGAACCGGTTGCTACCGAAGATCTCTCTGGTGGCGCTAATCTGGCTACAGAAGCGGCTCCCACAGCGGCCAGCACCGAAGTTGGCGGCCTGCAAGGGACCTCTGTGCCGAACACCGGCGCGGGCTTTGGCGAGTTCGCTCGCATGAGCCAGTTCGTTGGTGATCTGGGCTTCTTTGGCGCCGATGGCGGCGACCTGGGCCAGGTGGAAGATTTCGTCATTAATATCCCTGGCCAGCGGGTCGACTATGTGGTGGTCAGCATGAACGGCCAGTCGGTTCTGGTTCCGTTCTCCTCCCTGGCGTTTGACCGCGAAAACGGCGGTTACACCTTCAATGGGAATTTGGACAACCTGAACAATGCCCCGGCGTTCTCGGCGGGTGATTTCGACTTCACCGACGAGAATTGGGATCAGGACGTTATCGACTTCTGGCGCGGGAGCAATAATAGCGCCAGTGGCACGCCGGTTGCGGCGAGCACCAGCGACATGAGCTCTGCCTCGCCCACCATGGACGCCGGCAGCGCTGGCAGCGCTACCCAGTCGGCCACGCAAGAAGTGACCGATCCCGGCCTCAATAATGGCCCGGCCTTCCAGAACGAGCAGTTTGCTGTTCTCTACAGTGAGCTGATTAGCATGGACGTTGTCAGCGGCAATGGCGCGAACAACAATAACAATGCCGGCAGTGACCTGAGCGGTACCCAGGCCGCGCCAAGCGCGCAGAGCACTGGCTCGGCTATGGCGACCCCTGAGGCGACCATGCAAAGCGGATCGGGCAGTGGTTCGGGCGACTCCCTGGGCAGCAGCAGCGCGCAGGATGGTGAGAACATTGGCCAGGTGGTTGATGGCATTATCAACCTGACCAGCGGCGACGTGCCCTACCTGATGCTTTCGGTGAGCGGTGCTGGCATGTCGAACAACAGCAGCAGCGGCTCCGATGCCGGCGCTGGCAGCAGCATGGGCAGCTCCACCGCCCAGCCCACCCAGCAGTCGACTGCCTCGAACAGCGGCAGCAGCATGGGCAACTCCGACGCGGATGGCTCGGTGCTGGTTCCCTTCCGCCTGTTTGACTTCGTAGACGAGGACACCCTCGCGCTGAACTTCACCGGTGATCTGGCGGGCGCTCCAGTATTCAACGCAGCGGACTTCCCGGGCCCTCTCAACTTCGGTTGGGATACGACCTTCTCGAACTTCTGGGCGCAGGGCGGTAACTCCGCGGGTGGCAGCAACAACGCCAGCCCCACGGCGACACCCTAGTGCTTTCGATGATCGTACAAGTAAAAAATCCTGGCCTTTCGGGGCCAGGATTTTTTTTGTCTTTGTTTCTTAAGATTTAGCGTGAGTAGAACTCAACGATCGCGGTTTCGTTGATATCTGCGTCAATTTCATACCGCTCCGGGTCGCGCGTGATGCGCCCCCCACCATCGACCGATTCGATCCAGCCTGGCACAGCTAACGGACTGTCCATCAACTCGCGAATACCCTCGATCTTTTTGGCCTTTTCGGTCAGGGTCACTACCTGCCCCGGCTTTACCAGGAACGAGCTAATATCCACGCGTTTGCCGTCGACCATCACATGCCCGTGATTGACGATCTGCCGCGACATCAACCGGGTGCGCGCAAAACCCATGCGGTAGATCACATTATCCAGCCGGCGTTCCAGCAAGATCAGCAGCGCTTCACCGGTTTTTCCGCGCGAGCGCGAGGCAATATTGAAAAAGCGCTGGAACTGCTTCTCGCGCATGCCGTACATGCGCTTCACTTTCTGCTTTTCGCGCAGTTGCCGCGCGTATTCGCTTTGCTGGCCTTTGGGTTTGTTGCCGTGCATGCCTGGGGGTTGGCTCAGCCGGCGCTCCAGCGACGGGCCGCCGGTTCCAAACAGATCCTTGCCTTCTCGGCGCGAAAGTTTATTTTTTGGTTTTCGAATACCTGCCATTAAATCAACGTTCCTCTTTCATTTCGGCCTTTCCGGGTCAAACCTGGGCTTGCCGGAAAGATAAATTCGGTCAATTTTTATCCAATTATATATTGATGATATCATAAGGCAAGAGATATTTCCACCCTTCTGAGAAAGTGGAGGTGCGTCATGCCGTCGAGGATTAGAGAAACAACCCAGGTGATTATCATAGGCGCCGGCCCCATTGGGATCGAGCTGGCCGTCTGCCTGAAACGCGCCGGCGTACCCTATCTGCACTTTGAAGCGCACCAGATCGGCCACACCTTCATGCAGTGGCCGCGCAATACTCCCTTTTTTAGCACTACGGAACGCATCGAAATTGCCGGAATACCGATCCAAAAAACCAACCAGGAGCGCACCACCGGCGAGGAATACCTGGCCTACCTGCGCAGCGTGATTGAAATCGAAGATCTGGATATCCGGGCCTACGAGCCGGTAGCGGATATCCAACCGCATAAACCCGGTTTCCTGGTGATTACCGAGGCGCAAACCGGAACCCGGCGCTATCTTGCCCACAAGATCGTTTTCGCTACCGGGGATATGGATTTCTTCAACTACCTCAAAGTGCCTGGCGAATCACTGCCGCACGTCAGCCACCAGTTCACTGATCCGCATCTCTATTTTCGCCGCCACCTGTTGATCGTGGGCGGTAAAAATTCAGCCGTAGAGGCCGCTCTGCGCTGCTGGCGCAGCGGAGCCAGGGTCACGCTCAGCTACCGGCGATCAGATTTCGATGCCAGGGCGGTGAAACACTGGCTGCTTCCAGATTTTCGCGCCCAAATTGAGAATGGCAATATCCAATTTCTGCCGGAAACTCGCCCGGTGGAGTTCCGCGTCGGCGTCACCGTGCTGGAAAACACCCAAACCGGCGAACGCCAGGAAGTGCAGAACGATTTTGTGCTGCTGCTCACCGGGTACACGGCAGATTCGAGCCTGCTGGAAAAGGCCGGGGTGCGCCTGTCTGGCAAGGAGCGCTGCCCGCAGTACGACCCAGAATCAATGGAAACCAACGTTCCCGGCATTTACGTCGCCGGCACAGTGGCGGCTGGCACGCAGACCAATTACCGGCTGTTCATCGAGAACACCCATGTTCACGTGGGTAAGATCGTACAAGCCCTCACCGGGCGCTGGCCGGACCGGTTAGGTACCGTTCCCCCACGCCATTACGACCAGCCGCTGGAGGATATTCAAGCCAATTAAAGCCGCCGTGCGCGCTACGGGTTAGAATCAGAACGTTTGTTAAGCCGGTCAACCAGCTTGGTCAGTTCGGTGTTCAACTGCTCCAGGGCTTGCATCAGGTGTGGGCGCACTTCCTGCACGGTTTGCTCACCAGCGTCGACCAGGTCTTCCGCGGCGCGTTTGGCATCTTGCTGCAGCTTCTGTCCTTCCGGCGAATTTGCCGTATCACTAATCGCATCTCCCACTTCGCGCACCATCGATTCCAGACCGGACTGCATTTCCTTCACCCGCTCGCGGTTTGCTTCATCGTTCCAGGCCGAGCGTACGGCCTGCGCCAGCGACGCGCCGAGCGCCTGGAACTGCCGGCCAACATCCTGCCAGGCGTCCTGAGATGAATTCCGATCCTCTTGCGGAGGGATATTCGCTGAATCGCTCATTTCGTTCTCCTTTTACGCAAACAAACGTTTAAAATCCTCGGTGGCCTGCACCAGCTCGCGGGCAATTCCCGGCTCAAAGCTGGAATGCCCCGCATCTGGCACAATGCGCAGATCGGCGGCGGGCATCACCTTCTTCAAGTCCCAGGCACTGCGGATAGGGCAAACGATGTCATAGCGCCCCTGCGCAATTCGCGTGGGAATGTGGTTAATTGACGGGGCTTTTCGCAGCAGCCAGCCGTCTTCAGGGAAAAAGGCGGCGTTGGTGAAGTAATGACATTCGATCCGCGCAAAGGCCAGCGACTTATCGATATCCTCTTCAAACTTGCGGGCACCCTCCGTATCAATGAACAGGTGCGACGTGGACGCTTCCCAGACGCTCCATGCGGTGGCTGCCTCAACTCGCACCGCGCGATCTGGGCTGGTCAGGCGGCGGTAATAGGCCGCCACCAAATCCCCTCGTTCCTCTTCAGGAATCGGCGCGAGGTAGTTATCCCAGGCATCCGGATAAATGAACGAAGCTCCATGCTGGTAAAACCAGTCAATTTCCATTTTACGGCACAGAAAAATCCCGCGCAAAATCAGGCCGATCACGCGTTCAGGGTACGTAACCGCATAAGTCAGCGCCAGCGTGCTGCCCCAACTCCCGCCAAATACCAGCCAGCGCTCCAGACCCAGGTGGCGGCGCAGTGTTTCGATATCCTCGACAAGCTTCCAGGTCGTGTTTTCTTGCAATTCGGCGGATGGCGTGCTCTTTCCCGCGCCGCGCTGGTCAAAGAGGACAATCCGATAAAAATCAGGGTCAAAATAGCGCCGGTATGCCGGTGAAACGCCCCCACCCGGCCCGCCGTGCAGAAAGACGACTGGTTTGCCATTTGGGTTGCCGCATTCTTCATAGTACAGCTCGTGCAGCGCGCTGACGCGCAGCCGGCCTGTATTATATGGCTCGATTTCCGGGAAGAAGGGGGTTTCGTCAGTCATGGTTGCGCTCCTGGTATACGCGGGTTGCGGGTGATGAATAGTCCGATCTGCGGAAAACCAGCCTATAGGCGGATTTCCAGTTGCATCAGCAGTCTTTCATCTCAATCGTAGCTTAAGATAATAAAAACAGGTGCCGTTTCGGGCACCTGTTTCCGGTTATCAGGTCATCACTTTTTCAACTTTTTCGCCGATGTTGCACATCAGGCGTTCGTGGGGCGCCAGGGCAGTCCGTGCCTGGTCGCGCAGCAGGTTGACCCCGGCAAAGAATTCGCGCATCATCACCACCATCAAATAACGGCTGCGGGGGTTGAGCTTGAGCCAACTGCGGTTGGTAAAATCAAACGCGCCTACCAGCGAGAAAAACAGGCTTTCCAACCACAGGCCTAGCCACACCGGCAGGCCAAAATCCTGGCGGAATTTTTCGCGGTTGAGCTTCAGATCAAACAACTCCATCATAAAGCGGTAGCGCATGCGCAGTTGCTTGTTGAACACGCGCATCTTCTTCACCGGATGCTCCCCGGCATTGACCAGCTTGTCATACTCGGCCAGGGAGAATGTGTTCACTAGCAGCGTGCCATCCAGGTAGCTGAACGAGCCTGAGCCAACCCCCACGTATTCTTCGTATTCGACGATGTACTCATCAATCATGCCCTCGCCTTTGCGCGAGAACGTCCAGGCTGACATTGGCACATAGGCTTTCTGCAATTCTTCCGTGATGATCTTGTAAAACTCGGCCTCGCGGCTGTATTCCACCGTTCCAATCGAGCGATCCATGGCGCGCTTCACCGAAGGGGCGCTCATCAGCGGGTAGAAAGTCACCTGGTTGGCGCCTGAGGCGATCACGGTTTCTATATCCTTGCGCAGGATTGCTTCGGTCTGGCTAGGGAAGTTGAAAATCATATCCA
Organism: Anaerolineaceae bacterium; assembly: GCA_036567625.1. GTDB lineage: Bacteria > Chloroflexota > Anaerolineae > Anaerolineales > Anaerolineaceae > CALDSL01. The sequence continues at coordinate 15,101 of DATCUC010000392.1, forward strand.
CGTTGATCGACGGCAGCTTGCCCACCGCCCCGCGAATATTCTCCAGTACCTGCGCGCCAGAGCCAAACTTCTCAAACCGGCTCATTTGTTTTAGCAGATCATCATCAAAACTCTGTACCCCAACGGAAAGGCGATCCACGCGCCCGGCCAGCTTGCCAAGCACTTCCGCGGTCAGGTGGTTGGGGTTGGTTTCGCAAGATACTTCGCGAATACCAAACAATTGCTTAGCCAGGTCGATCGTTTCGACCAATTCGTCGACCAGAATGGTCGGCGTGCCGCCGCCAATGTACATCGATTCAAAGCGATACCCCAGGCCAGCCACCAGGCGCATTTCAGCGCGCAGGTTGTGGAAATAGTGCGCAGCCCGTTCTTCGTTAAACATAAAGCGGTTGAATGAACAGTACGGGCACAGGCTCTCGCAAAACGGAACGTGCGCATACAAAACGTATTTGTGTCCCGCGATCGGTTTGGGATACGCTTCCAGCGTCAGCTCACTGAGTTTGAGGTAACCGGGCGCGGCAAACCGGAGATAACGCGTCAATATCTCCGCGGCGGCGGTGTGCATCCAGCCAAACGGGTGGCGGACACCAGTCGTCGCAGCTGTCAGTCGTGTTTTTTCCATGATATTACCGTGTGTCAAACAAAATGGTGTTAATGGCTATGATACCATAGCTGTCAATAAGGATTGCTAATTTCTCATTTCACTTTGTGAAATTTGGAACGCATTAGCGCGATTATAATACCATAAATATTGTCCGATTTACATCATACATTTGTTAATAGATTTATTGGACAAACGTCTTAACGCGTGAGCGTTACTGCCGGATAAACACTCCACGCCAGCGGCGTCAAGGGGCATACCCTTTCTGATATAATGAAACCGGGAAAATGAGAAGCGAGGACACATGCGAATACTGAGCGAGCAGCAAGATCTCCTGTTGAAAGATGAACGCAAACTGCTAAATGACCTGCGAGTGACTTTAATCCAGTTTGGCGCAACCCAGGATGACCAGGAAACCCTCGGCAAAGCCATCGATCAGCTCGATGATCTGTTCTTGCTGGTGATCGTTGGTGAGTTCAACGCCGGCAAGAGCGCATTCATCAATGCCTTGTTAGGCCAGCGGCTCCTGAAAGAAGGCGTTACCCCTACCACCACTCAAATCAATATCATCCGCCACGGCGAGCAGCAGGAGCGGGCCGTGGTTGATGAAGACCAGCATGTGATCAGCTTTCCGGCTGACCTCCTCGCTGAAATCAGCATCGTCGACACACCCGGCACGAACGCCATCATGCGCGAACACGAAGCCATTACTTCGCAGTTTGTTCCCCGGTCAGACCTGGTGTTGTTCATCACCTCCGCCGACCGCCCCTTTACCGAGAGCGAACGCCTCTTCCTCACCGCTATCCGCGATTGGGGTAAGAAGGTCGTCTTCGTTGTCAACAAAATCGACATTCTGCAAAGTGAAGAAGACCGCGCCCAGGTTGTGGAATTTGTCTCGCAAAATGCGCGCGCATTACTCGGCGTGCAGCCCGAGATTTTTGCCGTCAGCGCGCGGAAAGCGCTGCAAGCCAAACAGGGCCAGCCTGATCTGTGGCCGGAAAGCGGCTTTGGGCCTTTAGAGGCATACATTCAGAACACGCTGGATGAGAAAAGCCGCATCCAGTTGAAGTTCCTCAGCCCGCTTGGGGTAGGCGCGCACCTGGCGAATAAATACGCCGAAGTAACCCATTCACGGCTGGATCTGCTCAGCGAAGACTTCCGCATGCTCTCCGATGTTGACAGCCAGCTTGCGCTGTACCAGGAAGATATGCGCCGTGATTTCACCTTCCGCATGGCGGATATCGAAAATATTATGCTGGAAATGGAAACCCGCGGTGATAGCTTCTTCGATGAAACTTTCCGCCTGGCGCGCGTGTTTGACCTGCTGAGCAAGGACCGCATCCAGGCCGCATTTGAGCGCCAGGTAGTGGGCGACGTCCCTCAGCAAATTGAACGCAAAGTAAACGAGCTGATCGATTGGCTGGTAGATGCCAACCTGCGCCAGTGGCAGGCGGTGACCGAGCACCTGGTTGACCGCCGCCGCGAGCATCAGGGCCGGATCATTGGGGACGCCGGGGGCGGCACGTTCCATTATGACCGCGAACGGATCATGGATTCAGTTGGGCGCGAGGCCATGCGCGTGGTGGAAGGTTACGATAAGTCGCGCGAGGCGCAGGAGATTGCCGAAGGTGCGCAAACCGCCGTGGCAGCTTCCCTGGCCATTGAGGCGGGCGCGATTGGCTTGGGCACGCTGGTGACCATCCTGGCGACCACTGCTTCGGCGGATATCACCGGCATTCTGGCGGCCACGGTAATCGCTGCCCTGGGGCTGTTTATTATCCCCGCCAAGCGCACCCAGGCCAAAGCCCAAATGCATGACCGCATCACCCTGCTGCGCAATCAACTGGTGACCTCGCTGCGCGCGCAGTTCGAGCGCGAAATGGAGCACGGCCTGCAGCAGATCAACAACGCCATCGCGCCGTACACGCGGTTTGTGCGCTCCGAGCGTGGAAAGTTGGAGCAGATGGATAAAGAGCTGGAAGGCCACCAGCGCGGCATCGAACAGATCAAAGCCCGCGTCGAGCAGATTTAGCCAGCCCGGCTCGCCCTGATTGGCTATGCGCAAACGGCCTATTCAACCGGTTCGTTATCGCTGCCCGTCCAGCGTTTGACCGCCGGGGCGATGAGCGCATCGACAATCACATTACTGGCCGCGGCAATCGGTATCGCCACAAATGCTCCCAGCAACCCACCGATGGTATTTCCGGCCAGCAGCGCCAGGATCACCAGCAGCGGTGAAATCTGCGTTTCACGCCGCATGATGTTTGGAACCAGGATATTGCCTTCCGCTTGCTGCAGCACGATGACAAATACTAGCGCAATCAACGCCATCTGCGGTGACTGCAGCAGCGCTACAGCCACGATAAAAAAACCGGCGATCGTCGGGCCCAGAGCCGGGATCACTTCGAGGATCCCCATCAACAGGCTGAGCACCGCCGGAAACGGCACGCCGATGATTATCAGGCCGATGTAGGTGAGAATGCCCATGATGATCCCGTTGATCACGCTGGCGCGCAGATACCCGCCCATCGCCTGCCCCACCCGCTGCAGGATCTGCGCTGTCTGCTCGCGGCGTGGCGCCGGGTACAGCGCGAGCACATAGCGCATCATCTGTGGCGAAAGCAGCAGCCAGTAAAACGAGATAAACAGCACCAGGCTGAAATCCAGCAGCGAATTGAGCATTGCGATTGGCAGGGTGACGATCGCCGCTCCAATCGAGCCCAGCGAGTTGGATAAGATTTCACCCAGGCTGGGAACCGGCCACTGGCTGGGGATCACCAGCCAGTTCTGCACCTGATCGATCAAGGTCGGTAGCCGCGCGCCCAGATCTTTGGCTTGTGCCACCAGCACCGGCACGATCACCAATGCAAAACCGCTGACCACGGCCAGCAAAACGATATACACGATCAGCACCGAGGCCAGGCGTGGAAGTTTTCGAGTGAGGCTTTCTACCAGCGGGGCCAGCGCCACTGCCACGGTTACCGCCAGCACCAGCAGCGCCAACACGTGCGCCACTTTCCCAAACAGGTACAGCGATCCCAAGCCCAGGAATAAGGCTGCCGCAATGGCCGAAACCAGCCACAGCCACGCAGACTGCCTGCTCCGCGCGGGCCGTTCACCCGCGGGAGAATCATTATCTTCAGTTGGCAGGTGCCCACCCAACCCCATGTTTATGCTTCGTCCAGGTTTTCCTCTTCATCATCACGGAGATCTTCATAAAAGCGGTTCGCGCGATCGAGATCTTCATTCATTTCTTCGTCATCCTGCGATTCCGCGTTTAATTCCCACCGGTTTTGATCGCGTGCATCGATTTTGTCTTCCGTGCTTAACGGCTCAAAATCATTATATTCTAAACCGACCGCTTCTCCCAGGTCGCCAACAACGTTTTGCTCCGGGGTGGCGACGGATGCGCCCACCGATTCCTCGCCAGACTGCCGGTCCTGCGCCCATGCGGCATCCACATCATCCGCCGAAGTTTCCGGGCTTTGGCCGGTGTTATCGCGCAGTTCCGACAATAGCTGCCCACTGCCAGCCGTGAGCTGCTGGCGGTCGCGGAAATCAGCTAATACTTCATCATCGTGAGTGAAATGCTCCATCAGAACCGCATCTGAATCAACCATATTATCCAAATCATTTTGGGTAAACTCACCGGCCAGCGCGTCCATCTCTTCCGGGTCGCTCAGGTCGATCAGGTCGCTAAAGGCGATCTCCTCAACGGGTACATCTGCCTCCCCACCAGTATCGGGGATGGTATCTTCCGGCCGGCCTTCGGCAGCGCCGTACTCAATATCCTCGTCATCATAAGGATGCTGGGCGTCATTCATCGTATTTCTCCTTCATTCTTATTAATTTCGTAACGATCCTTCAAGCATATCTATCGTAAACCGAACCCGCTCAGCGGCAATTGGGGAAACATCCCAATCCAAAAGGGAATATCCCCCGCAAGTATGCAAACAAAGAAAATGGCGCGGGAACTCACCCAGAACCGTTAGGAAGTATCCCCACCGGGGTAGTCTTTTTCCCCATAGGCATTGCTTATGGGAATGGCTATATTTGTACTATAAGGGTTGCGAACACCTTTTGCCCTGCTCGCCCAGAAGTCATAGGGGGTTTCTGGTTCAGAAATGCGATCCGGTTGAAAAACAAAGAAGTGGTTCCGGCTGGCTCGAGCATTTCACATCAAGAGATTTGATCCAGCCGTGCCTTAGCACGATTAATAAGGTACTGACAGACGCTTATGGGTATTTCTGCTCCCACACCGCTAAAAATCGCGGTGTTTCGACCTCTGCAATTTGGTGATTTAATGTGCGCGGTTCCGGCGCTTCGCAGGCTTCGGGCTGCGTACCCGCTTGCGGAAATTACATTGATCGGGCTACCCTGGGCGGCGGCATTTGTCGATCGCTTTCCACACCTGGTTGACCGGTTGATCGAGTTCCCCGGCTTGCCCGGTTTCCCAGAGCGCGGGCCTGAAGTGCAGCGCTTTCCGGCATTTCTTGCCGCTGCGCAGGCCGAAGAATTTGACCTGGCGCTTCAAATGCACGGCGCAGTCAACCTTTCCAATATCATCACCGCATTGCTCGGCGCGCGCATGACGGCTGGTTTTTACCTGCCAGGAAACGACTGCCCGAATCGCTCCACGTACCTGGGATACCCCAATCACCTTTCCGAAACGCACCGCCTTCTGGCTTTGATGGACTTTCTGGGCTTTCTGCCGGTGCAAACACCAGATGACGCCCTGGAGTTTCCATTGTTAGCAAGTGATCTGGCGGCTTTTTCCAGTCTGCAGCGCCAGTATGCGCTTGTACCGGGTGAATATGTCCTGATCAACCCCGGCGCGCGCACGGATGAACTGCGCTGGCCAGCCGAAAAATTCGCGCAGACTGCCAACCAGCTCGCCGCGGCTGGGCACCAGGTCGTCATCACCGGTACGACTGTCGACCGGCCAGTGGTGGACGCGATCCTGGAAGATGTCGATTTCCCAGTTGTTGACCTGTGCGGGCATACTACCTTCGGCAGTTACGGCGCGCTGCTCAGCCATGCGCGACTGCTGATCACCAACGACACTGGTGTGCAGTTTCTCGCGCTGGCTCTGGAAACGCCAAGCCTCGTTCTCTCTTTCACTTCGGACGGGGAAATCCGCGGCCCAAACCAGGGCCTGCACCGGCGCATAGCCCAGGCGAACCAGGCTGTACCGGCGGATGTTCTGGCGATCGCGAGCCTGCTGCTCGCGCAGGAGCAAACCGCCCATGCGATCTCCCACCAGGGAGAAAGTGTAAGTGTATGAGGAAAAAAGCCATTTTTTTGGATAAAGACGGCACTCTGATCACCAACGTGCCTTACAATGCTGACCCTAACCAAATTTTGCTCTGCCCAGGCGCTGGAAAGGCTTTGCGCCAGTTAGCCGAAGCCGGTTACGAATTGGTGGTTGTCTCGAATCAGTCGGGCGTGGCGCGCGGATATTATCCGGAAACCGCGCTGCGCAAGGTCGAAGATCATTTACGCGGGCTGGTGCGAACCGAGGCTGGTGTTGACCTGACCGGGTTCTTCTACTGCCCGCATCATCCGGATGGATGCGTGCCGGGCTATTCGCGCGAGTGTCCATGTCGCAAACCCAAACCTGGGATGCTGTTGCAGGCTGCGCGCGAAATGGATATTGATCTCAGACAATCGTGGATGATTGGCGCTGTTCTGGATGATATCGAAGCCGGACGGCGCGCGGGATGCCACACGATTCTGGTGAACCAAGGAATTGAAACCGAATGGTGCATTTCTCCTGACCGTCAGCCGCATTTCATCTTATCCAACCTGGAACAGGCTGCTCACACGGTGCTTTCTGTATGGCTGCATCAGGGTATCGACTTATTTTCCTACGAGGTGGAATAAGTCCATGAACCCTTCAGCGAACGCCAGCAATTGGCGCCAGGCGCGGAAACTCCTGTGCATTCGGCTGGACAACTTGGGCGACGTGGTGATGACTACGCCAGCCATCCGCGCGCTGAAAGAAACCCGTCCGAGCTGCCATCTGACCCTGCTGACCTCAGCCTCGGCGTCACGCGTGGCGCCATTGGTGGCCGAAATCGACGACGTGATCACCTATGATGCCCCGTGGATGAAATCCGCCACGACCCGCCAGAACAGTCAGCCGGATTGGAAAGTGATCGAACGGCTGCGGCGCGGCAACTTTGACGGCGCGGTGATCTTCACTGTTTTCAACCATAATCCATTGCCGGCCGCGCTGCTGGCATTCCTGGCTGATATCCCGCTGCGTTTAGGGCACTGCCGCGAGAACCCGCACAACTTGCTCACCGATTGGATCAGAGAACCGGATTTGGAGAGCGAAACCCGGCATGAAGTCCGCCGCCAGTTAGACCTGGTGGAAGCCATTGGATTCCGCTCACAAACCGATACAGTGATTCTCCGCGTGACCGAAAAGAATCAGCTTGCGGCAATTCACAAACTGCGCGAAACCGGATTGAATATCTCGCGTCCCTGGGTGGTCATCCATCCCGGGTCCAGCGCGCCGTCGCGCCGCTACATGCCCGAAGGCTTCGCTGAGGTTGCCCGCCGGTTGACGGTGGAAGATAACCTTCAAATCGTATTCACCGGTGACCGTGATGAAACCGCGCTTGTTGAAAGCATTCAGGCAATGAGCGGGCGCTCGTATTCCCTGGCCGGTCATCTTACCATTGAGGAAATGGCCGGAGTCCTGCAAATCTCACCGCTCCTCATTTCCAATAACGCCAGTCCGGTACATCTCGCGGCGGGGTTGGGCACACCGGTGGTTGTCCTGTCCGCCCTTACCAACCCACAACATGCTCCCTGGAATGTGCCCAGCCGAGTATTATCGCATGACGTGCCGTGCAAGTATTGTTACAAAACAATTTGCCCGGAAGGGCATCACAACTGCCTGCGCCTGATCACCCCAAGTACGGTGATTGAGGCCGCGCGCAGCCTGCTGCAAGAAACCGCGATCCGGCAGGATACCCCGGCCCGGATTGGTTAGCGAACCTCAGAAGGAAGGAGGTATTGCAATATGTACTCAATTTCCGTCGTCATCCCCACAGCGCACCATGACACCCTGCTGGATACCTGTTTGGCCGCGCTGATTGCCCAGGATTTGGACCCAACTTTGTTTGAAATTGTGATTGTTGACCTCGGGAACAGCCCCAAAACGCGGAGTGTGGTCGCTCGCTGGCAAGAAGCTACTGCCGCGTACCGGATCGTTCCGGCGCAAAATGGCGCTCGCCCTTGGTCAGGCGGACTAGATACCGCGCTAATCACTCAGGTGATGGCCAGCACCGAACTGGCCTACCATCCGCTGATCCGCTATATACCGGTCACGGATCCTTTGCGCGGACAGGCACATGCCCGCAACCTCGGCTGGCGCGCCGCGCAGGGCGAATTTATCGCTTTCACCAACGATGATTGCATTCCGCGCTCAGATTGGCTGCGGCGTGGCCTGCACGCCTTGCTTCAGGGCTACGATGGCGTCACCGGGCAGGTGGAAATGCTCTTAAGCGACAACCCTACGGATTATGAAATCAATGCGAGCCGCATGATGTCCTCGGAATTTGTCACTGCCAACTGCTTCTACCGGAAGCATGTTCTTGAGACAGCGGGTGGATTTGACGAATGCTACCAAACCACATGGTGGGAAGACACAGACCTGTTCTTTACGCTGCTTCAGCAAAGCGCGCGGTTGACGTATGAACCCAATGCGGTGGTACTGCACCCCATCGAGAATGCCCCGTGGGGTGTTAGCCTCGCACAGCAGCGCCGCAACTATCTCAACGCCATCCTCTACCGCAAGCACCCAGGACTATTTCGAGAAAAAGTGGGTAACGGCATGCCTGCCTGGTATTGGGCTGCGGTAGTGCTGATCGTGTTTTTTCTCGCCGGTCTGATTTTTCAACAATCATGGATTGCTGCCTTCGGCGGCACTGGATGGCTAATCCTGACCCTGTGGTTTGCAGGCGACCGGCTCAATAACACATCGCGCCAGCCCGGCCATATCCTTGAAATCGCGGTCACCTCGGGGCTGATACCACTTCTGGCGTGTTACTGGCGGCTGCGCGGCAGCCTGGCCTACCGGGTCTGGTTTTCGTGACGCGCAGAAAGATTTTCCATTCACCAACCAGGTTCTATTGAAAGGAGAAAAAACCATGGCAAAACTATTTCATTACCTGATGGGCGCAGGCTACGGTGCCGCGCTAATGTATTTCCTCGACCCCCAACAAGGCCGCGAGCGCCAAAATAAACTGCGCGATGCCCTGGCCGGATATCGCGACGAGATGGAAGACATCGTCCAGAGCGGGATGAAGGACATTTCCAATAAGACACGCGGACTGGTGGCCGAAACATCCGCGCGATTCAATCGCGAGAGCCCGGGTGATTGGGTACTTTCTGAGCGCGTGCGCACACGCCTGGGACTGCTTCCCGCGCGCACCCGCGGAGTTAACGTGACAGCCCAAAACGGTACCATCTATCTTGATGGTGACATTTTGCGCGAAGACCTGGAAAAGGTGCTTAAATCGATGAACGCGATGCGCGGCATTGCGGGGGTTGAAAACCGCCTGCGCGTCCACGATGAACCGGGCACAATTCAGTCGCTGCAGCAGACGCTGCAGGATCAGGAAGGCCAGATGCGCTGGAGCCCGGCGACCCGTCTCCTGGCAGGAATTGGATCGCTGTACCTGCTTATGCGCGGGCGGCGGCGCGGGCTGCTCAGTCCGGTATACACGCTGAGCGGTTTAGCGCTCGGCACGCAGGTGATGACCAACAAGAATTTGCGCCAGATCACCGGAATGCAGCCCGGTAAGCAATCCGCAATTCACGTGATCAAGACTATCAACGTGCGCGCCCCGGTCGATGAAGTTTACCGCATGTGGCAAAGCTTCCCGAACTTCTCGCGTTTTATGAGCCACATCCGTGAGATTAATGATCTCGGCGGCGGCCACTCCCACTGGGTCGTTGAAGGCCCGGCGGGTGTTCCCGTAGAATTCGACACTATGATTACCGAAGAAGTTCCCAACGATGTCATCGCCTGGGAAACCCTGCCGGGGTCGACGGTGATGCATTCTGGCCGCGTGCGTTTTCGCGAAAGCCAGAACGGCACACAGGTCAACGTGCGCATCGCCTATACCCCGCCGGCGGGGATTGTTGGTCACACGGTGGCGGCCTTCTTTGGATCCGATCCGAAATCCGCGATGGATCAGGACCTGGTGCGCTTCAAGAGCCTGATGGAAACTGGCGAAACTCGCGCCGAGGGCCAAAAGGTACGCCAGGAAGATCTGATGCGAGGATAAGCCGCCAGGCGGCAGATGAAGATAGAGTCCGGCTGCGTAGAAGCCCGGTGTATTGCTCGTGGGTGATCCCGAGCGGGGCTTCTACGCAGCGCCAGTTGCAAATCGAGGAGAGAAGAGCAAATGGCTGTTCAAGCAGTGCAGAAGAAGATAAAAACCGCCATCAACCGCCAGCGCTGGCTGGACCGGTTGAGCGATCCGTTGCAAACCGCCACGCAGACAGTGTATCAAAATAGCGGGGTGCTGGGTCAAAAAATACAAGACTTCCTGAATGGCACCTGGCTGGGCCACCCGCTGCACCCGGTGATCACCGATGTGACCGTGGGCGCGCTGACGGCGGCTGTAGTGCTCGACGGCCTGGATGTTGCTTCTGGAGAGGATACCTTCGCGCCAGGCGCCGATGCCGCCCTGATGTTGGGCGTGACCAGCGCGGTTGGCGCGGCCGCCGCCGGCCTGACCGACTGGCAGCATACCCAGGGCGAGGCGCGCCGCATCGGGATGCTGCACGCGGGACTGAACGGCGCTTCACTGGTGTTGTACCTGCTTTCCCTCGGATTTCGCAAGAACCGGCAGCGCGGCGCCGGTCAGGGGCTGGCGCTGGCCGGTTACCTGTTCAGCGTGGCCGCAGCCTACCTGGGCGGCGACCTGGTGTACCGCCAGAAGATTGGCGTAAACCACTCCCGCCAGGAACCGATCACGCGCGACTTCACCCCGGTGCTTTCCTCTGCTGAGTTGGCCGAAGGGCAGATGGTAAAAGCCAAATGGAAGAGCACCAAGATCTTGCTGGCGCGGATCAACGGAGAGGTACTGGCGATGAATGATACCTGCGCGCACATGGGCGGGCCGCTTTCTGAGGGCGAATTATGCGCGGATGGCAGCGTGATCTGCCCCTGGCACCAATCACGCTTTGACCTGCGCACAGGCTCCGTCATCAATGGGCCTTCCGCATTTCCACAGCCACGCTATGAAGCGCGCGAGCATAATGGGATGATCGAAATCCGCCAGCCAGCGGAGATCAATCAGTGATACGGTAAATTTGCAGCCCTTCTTCACAACAGGGCTTGAAGATTTTCAAAGGAGAAATACCATGCGATTAAAACCAATTGACCAGCAAGTTGTCGTTGTCGTTGGCTGCACCAGCGGCATTGGCCTGGAAACCGTCAAAGAGTTTGCCCGCCGTGGGGCCACCCTGGTGCTGGCCGGACGCGGACAGGATGACCTGAACGCTACCCTGGATGCCGTGCAAGCCGAAGGCGCTGAGGCTATTACGGTGGAAGCGGATGTAGCCGATTACGGCCAGGTGCAAAATATTGCCCAACAGGCCGTCGATACCTATGGACGGATCGATACCTGGGCGCATGTAGCCGGAACACCGCTCTACTCAAAAGTAGAAGATACCGACCCGGCGGATTTCCGCCGCGTGCTGGATGTCAACCTTAACGGCCCCATGAACGGGATTCTGGCCGCGCTGCCGCACCTCAAACGTGAGGGACGTGGCGCATTAATTATTGTCAGTTCAGTCGATGCGCGCGTGCCGCTGCCGTATCAAGGTCCGTACGTAGCCTCAAAACAGGGCCTGCAGGGACTGGTGGATACGCTGCGCATCGAGTTGAAGCACGATGGCTACCCGATCAGCGTGACCAATATCAAGCCGGCTACCATCAGCACGCCTTTCTTTGAAAAGGCAAAGACAAACCTGGGGTTTGAGCCCGGCCTGATGCCGCCGATCTACTCAGCCAAATCAGTGGCGGATACCATCGTTTACGCTGCGGAACACCCGGTACGCACTCTGAATGTTGGCAGCACCTCGTCAGTATTCCAGGCCAGCCGGATCACCCCACGCCTTTCGGATGCCACCATTCAGGCGGTCGCGTTCAAAGGCCAGCAGACGGATATCGTCAAAGGCGCAGATGCGCCGAACAACCTCTACCAGCACATCGAAGGCTACCACCGCGTCGAGGGCAAAGAACCCGGCATGTACAGCAAATCTACCTGGCTGCAAACGCATCCGGCAGCAAAGTGGGTGCTGCGCGGTCTACTGCTGGCAGCACTTCCCATCGGCGTAGCATTGTATGTTCGCTCGCGGCGCCAGCGGAAACTCAGCCTGCCCCAGCGCGCCGGCCAGACGATAAGCGATGCCATTTCGAGCCTGGCTTCCGCGGGAGTGGTCGCCAGCCTGATCTCACGCTTCCGCCCGCGCCAGAAGGCGCTCACCCAACGCCTGCGCCGCACAAAGCGCGCAACCGTGCCGGTTCTGAAAGACCGCTACGAACGCGTACGAGAAGCGCTTCCGGATGCGCGCCATACGATTGAGCACCTGCGCGAGCGGCTGCCCAACCTGCCCCGCCGCCAGCAAACTATGCCCGAAAAACTGATGTCAAAAGTGCAGGATATTATGCCCAAGAGCTGGTTCCCCGCGCAGCGCAGTCTTCCCGAACGCGCTCTCGATCGGATCAAGGACGTGCAGTCAAAGAGCCTGTTCCGCCGCGGCGAGTCGATCCCTGACCGGCTGGCGAAAAAGGCCAGAGATGTCAGCGAAGACATCCGCGAGCGCGAATTTTTTCGCCGATCGTAACCGGTTGACCAGATACGCCAGCAAAATGTCTGGCAATAAATACCAGCGCCGGCCCTGATAATGGGGCCGGCGCTGGCTTGTACCTTACTTCCTCCTTAAGGACTAGGGCGTGCGTGTAAGGTCACCCTCGATATACTGCTTGAAATTCACCAGGTCTTCTTCCAATTGCTTTTCCGGGTTGCTGAAAAGCCGTGCGGCAACTTCGCCGGGCAGGCCGGCTTTTGTGACGTACTGCACCGTGGCCGTGATCTGCGTCTGGCGATCGGGCAACTGCGTGAATGTTACCTGACCGCTGGTAGTCAGGTCGCCGTCTTTGCGGTCTTTGGTGCTCCAGCCAATGCGCTTGTCCGGGTCATTTTCGGTCGTTTCCGCATCCCATTCCACGGTGACGCCCAGCGGGCCTTTCATTTCCCAATGGCTGGTTTTCACTCCGGTTTTTTCCACCGACTTGATATTCTTCATGAAATACGGAAAATTCTCAAAATTCGACCAGGCGTTGTACACCTTGTTTACGTCCGCCTTGACGATGATCGTCTTCGTAAATTTGTCTTCCATTCGTCTCCTTCCACCCTCTTGCAAACAGAGCGCGAGGAAAACCATCCTCGCGCTCTGATCGAGAATCTGCTTAATCCACTGTCTCGCGGACCTCGTTCCAGGCATGCCGCACGGCATCCTTGAAACGCTCCCAGGCGCCCGGTTCGCGCTCATCCCAATAGCGCTGCGCTTCGGGTTCCACATCCATCCAGCTCCGGCCGGTATAGCGTGGGTCGACCGCCAGATCATAGCCGTAGCGGTAGGCCGGCATGTACTGGTCGTACTGGTAGGTGCTTCCGTACATGCTGTTAAAGTGATTGTGGAATGCTGTATCGTAGTAACCGAAGTCGCGGAATTCGCCTCGGCCGTAATCCGTGCCGGTGTTGCCGGTCATGTTGGTGTCAGCGCTCCAGGCGTTGTTGCTGGTCGGCATCTCACCCCCGGTAGTGTTGAAGTCGCGCCCGCTCACATCACTGGTGTACGATCCTTCGCCGCGCGCAGTCGAATCCAGGTGACCCGACGGGCCGCCGCCCTGATCGTAACTGCCGCCGCCCTGGCGGTCAAAATCGCGGTTGACACCCCGATCCGAACCGTACGATGTTTCCTGGCCGGAGTACTGTTGGCCAGTGGTACCGGCGTAGGGCGAATCCATGCGTGAGCCAGGGTTAAAACCCGCGTCTTCGCCGGTCGTCGGGATCTGTTCGCGGTCATGATGGTGCTCGTGCTGCATCTCATCGTCGTGCGCGTGATGATCGCGCATGGTATCCGTGGAGCGCGTTTCACTCTGAAAACCCGTCCAGCCTTCCTGCCGCCACTGCGACACGCGGGTGTTGATGTCTACCGGGTTGTGGCGGTTCATAATGCTAACCGCCCGGCTCGACATGTTGTCATCCGTGCGAATGGTCAGCAGCGTGCCGCCGCGGCGCACACCTTCGTTGTAGTATTGCGCGGTTTCTTCCGGCACGCCCACATCTACCAGA
>DATCUC010000393.1:0-25669 GCA_036567625.1 Anaerolineaceae bacterium
TAGCGCGCGCGAAGCCGGTATTATCATCGTTCGCGATCAGGTGCACCGCGGGGTACTCCTCGCGCACCATTTCCACGCTGCCATCCGTAGAATGGTTATCCACTACAACGATCTCAACCGCATAGCCATCGGAATGCGCCAGGATCGATTCGATGCAGTCGCGTAGTAGTTGGCGCGTATTCCAATTCACCACGATCACCGATACATCAACCATGCACAGCCTCTGCGTTTTCGGGGATCAGGCGGTCAATCGCCACGATCGTGCCCATGAATATCCAGTTAAACACCGCGTAGTCGAACCCGGCGATAGTTTGCGTATACGCGAACGGCAGCATCCAGTCACCGAACGCCATGATCACCATGCACGCAAGCGTGCCGGCCATGGCCATATTCGCCATTGCTTCGAAGAAATCGCGCCGGCCCCTCAAACGAATGCACACGCGCACCGCCTGCCACATGACCGCGCCAAATAGCCAGATCCAGATAAAAATGCCGACCAGGCCGGTTTGCGCCAGCACATCGAGGTAGTTGTTATGCGTGGCCATGCCCGAATTGGGATAATATGTCATGTAATATGCGGCGTATCCACTGGGGCCGGTGCCAAACAAAAAGTGATTCTGGGTAATGCGCCAGTTGACTCCCCACGCCTCCAGGCGCGTAACACCGCTCTCTGCACGTTCAGCAAAGAAGCGATTTTCGACCCAATCCCAATTCATATAAACAGCCACAATCACAAATGGAATGGCCAGGATAACCAGCTTGCGCGAACGCAGCAGCACCAGCAGGCCCATCGCCAGCAGGCCAGGCAGCCAACCGGCCACCCAACTGACGTTCATAAAGAAACCCCAAACCACCCAACCGGCAGCGTGCGCCGCTAGCCCAACCCGGATACCCCACCATAGGCGTTCATCAAACAGGGCCAGCGCCAGCGAGATGCCAGCCGCCCACATGTACATCAGGCCGCTGTTATTGAGAATGCCCAGGTCAATATGCACGAAATGGAACCCCAGGCACAGAATACCGAGCAGGATCATCATCATTGCCATCAGGTACAGCACCCAGGGCCGGTTGGTGAAGTTGCCCACGAACAGGTAAGCCGCCGGCAGCGCGATCATCAGCACCGCGGAAGCCGCCTGAACCAGGGGAAAAGAATCCCAGATGACCACTTGCGGATCGCGGAAATAGATGCTCCAGGCCAGCGAGATCGCCACCACCACCATCCACAGCAGCGCAGGCTTATTGGCCGGGCTGTAGACCAGCTTGAAACGCTTTTCCACGACGAGCATGCGAATGATCCAGATGGCAACAAACCCAACCGCAACGACCATGCTATCGGGGATGCGGCTGGCGGTGCCGGTTGGCAGCGATAAAGGAACGAACCCGGCGCAGAACAACAGCAGGAGCACACCCAGGTGCATTCTTTCCGAAATATAAAGGAAACCTACCACGAGCAGCAGCAGCGCATAAAGGGCCAGCAACGCAAGCTGGCTGTAAAACCCACCGGTCAGCAGCCCCGTGCCCAGCGATAATCCGATCACCAGGATCACAATTAATACGCGCTGCAATTTGCGCTGTACTGCCGGGTCTTGAAAACTCATCACGCGGCGGTATGGGCGCGGGTTTTTCGAACCCCATAACGTACTTGCCATCTACCTGTACTCCAGTTTTTCCACAACAGCCTCCGCCGCTGGCTTCTGCGCGGGAGCTGCGATCTTGTGCAACAGGCTGTCCAACTGCGCGCCAATAATCCCCCAGTCATACATGGCCGCCACTTTGCTGCGGCCAGAGGCGGCCAGGCTGTCGCGCATTTCTTTGTGCTGCAGCACGCGCAGCACTGCATCGGCAAAAGCTGCCGGTGAATCGGCGCGCAGGTAATCCTCGCCGGCGCGCAGCTGCAGCCCTTCCGCGCCTTTGGTGGTAGCAACCACCGGCGTACCCAGGGCCAGCGACTCCAGGATTTTCAAGCGCGTGCCGCCGCCCATGCGCAGCGGCACCACGTTGACCCAACTGGTAGCTACGCGCGGACGGATGTCTTTCAGATAACCGGTATACGTCACAGCATCGTTTTCGGGCAGGCGGTCCAGGCGCACGCCGTCGGTCTTTCCGGTGATATACAGACGCACATTGCGCCGGCCGGCCTGAATGCGCGGGAAAATCTCCGTGAGAAAATATTGCATCGCATCAAAATTGGCCGAATAGGTTAGCGCGCCGGTGTAAATCAGTGTGTCTTCTTCCGGCTCGCCATAATCGGCCTGCATCTGCACCATATCTACGCCGTTGGGCAACACATAAATATTCTTCATCTTTGGCGCAATTTTTTGCAGCCGCTGGTGTTCTTCCTCGGAAACCACGGTGCAGACATCATACTTCTTGATCAGCCCGCGCACATAGCGCCGCGTCTTGCGCCAGGTGAGCAGCGCGCGCAGCCGTTTGAACGGGTTACGCTGCAGCGCATAATGCTCCCAGATGGTCGTCAACTCTATCTCTTCCAGCAGGCGCGCCGGAATGTTCAGGTTGAGCGCGTAGGGGGCCATGTCGATCTGCGAGGCAATCACCAGATCGTAGGATTCATTTTCGACGGCGGTTTTCGCCAGCACATCCAGTTCGCTACTGTACGTAGCCACCACCGAACGGGGGCGCGGCGAGAAGAAACCCGCCAGTGAAGCCAGGCCGCCCGGCGCAAAAGACCGGTAGTTGGCCGTCCACACGTTGCGGCACAGGTAATACATGGCATCGGTGCGCTGGGGATCAAGCGGCTCAGACGTGAATGACACCAGGTCGACGGTATGCTCTTGCGCTAATTGGCGCAGCAAATGAAAAATCCGCAGTTTCGACCCATTGTCGGGCGGGAATGGGTACCAGCGCGATAAGAACAGAACTTTCATACCCCACCATTCCATTCCACTTTTCCAAAGCGCCTTCGCGAGAAATCGCGAATCGCCTGTACCATGGCCTGGCGCTGGCGAGCCTTCCCGCGCCAGCGCGGGCGCAGCCGCCAACTGAGCAGCGTACGCGCGTATTCGATGTAGGTATTCGCCCAGGTCACCAGGCTGGCATCCGATAGCCGCAAGAAGAGCAAGCGATTGCGGGTCATATAATAGTGTACCATCGGTGACGCTTCTCGTGCTACTGGAGATATCTTGTGCCAGATTTTGGACGCCGGCACGTGCAAAATCTCGTAACCGGCGCGGCGGACGCGTACGCACCATTCGGTTTCTTCATAATACAGGAAGAACCGCGGGTCGAGCATGCCCACTTTTTCCACCACATTCATTTTGATCAACAGCGCGCATCCGGTGACAAAGTCAACCGGGCGCGGCTGGCTTCCGTACTGCCCCTGCTCCACCTGATTGATACCCACCATGGAAGTAACGCCGTGCTTCCAGTCGATCTGTCCACCGGCCGACCAGAAGGTATCTGGCTCATCAAAATAGTAGATACTCGGGCCGGTGACGCCAACCTCTGGGCCACTTTCGGCGGCCTGCACCAGGCGGGTGAGAAAATCCGCATCCACCTCGGTGTCATTGTTGAGCAGCAAAGCGTATTCCGCGCCGGCATTGCGCGCATATTCCAATCCTACGTTATTGCCGCCAACAAACCCCAGGTTTTGCCCGGTTTCGATCAAATGCAGATGCGGGAATGCGCGGCGTAAGATAGCCACCGAGTCGTCGGTAGAACCATTATCCACCACCAGCACTTCACAGGCCGGGTACGTCACCTTTTCCAATGACTCCAGGCAGCATAATGTATCCGCGGAACCGTTCCAGTTCAGCACAATCACAATGACCTGGGGCAAAGTGTGTTTCCCTTCCATATCCCAATATTCTCCTGATCGAGCGGCTGTGCGGCCTGCCGGTTCGGGTGAATCCCGGTGAGATTTGGCCGATGAGTGCGTTGATGCTATCCCCGTAATACGCATGCTTACATATCAATAACGGAAGAGGAAACCGATCGTTTCCCCCAATTTGCATCAAATGTGGAAATTGCCAGCAATTCTCCCCGCTACGCCAGATGCAGCGCCAAAAGCTATGCTTATCATAGCGGATTTTGGAGAATATTACCAGCCGGCGTATTAGCCGACCAGGCGCGCGTAGGTTGCTTCCAGCTCGTCCATTTCGGCGGCCAGTGTCTTCACCGCGCCAATACCGCTGCGCAGTTGGCTGAGAAGATCCGGCTTATCCAGCAGGCATTGGATTTTCCGTGCCAGGTCGGCGGCGCTGCCAGACTCAAATAGCAGGCCGTTCTTACCGTCTACCACCAGCTCGGCCATCCCGCCCAGGTTGGAAGTGAGCACCGGGGTGCAGTGCGCAAACGCTTCCAGGATCGAATTGGGGCTGTTCTCGTACCACAGCGACGGCACTACCACTACATCAATCTGGCGCAAAATATCGGTCAGATTCTCGTAGGTGCCGGCCAGGCGGATGCGCGTATCGCCGCCGATCAATTGGCGGATTTGATCCGTGTATTTGGGATACGCGCTCAACTCGCCATATATAACCACTTCCACCGGCGCGGAAGGCATGCTGCGCACAGCTTCGACCAGCACGTGCACGCCCTTCAGCCTGGCAATCTGGCCGATAAACCCCAGCCGCAGCACCGGCGAGGGTGTCTTTTCTTTCATTTCATCCGTCAGGTTGGGGAAATCCCGTCCCTGACGAATATACTGCATCTTTTCCGGTTGAATCCCAACCTGCACGTACATATCCCGCAGAAAATTCGACGGGCACAGGATCGCATCGGCCTGGTTCAGCCGGCTCAACAGGAAGCGCGTGCGTTCTTCCACCTGGGCGATGCGGTCGTGCTGTTGCGACCAGTACATGTCCATCAGCGCCGGAAACACCTTGCCCGGCAGCCGGAAGCGGCGCTTTTCTTCCGCCAGGCAGCGTACGCACTGCGCCGGGTTAATCGGCAGCGTAGACAGTTCACCGTTGGTCCGCAGCAGCGAAATGCGCGGGCAGATCCACCAGTAATCGGTGAGCGACACCACAATCGGAATATTCACCCGCAGTGCGGCATCCAGCGCGCTGGCGGTGATCAGGTACCCCCCCACCATGTGGAAAATATCCGGCTGCTCCAGCCGCAGCATGGCCTCAATATGCGCGCCAATCCAGGGATTATCGTATTGCCAGCGGAAGTGATCCGGCGCTGATTTCATATTGAAGGAAAGCCGCCGCAAGCGTACGCCTTCATAGACATCATCCTGCCAGGTTAATCCATCCGCGGGATTGCCCTTAATCGATTCGATAGCAACCACGCGAACAGTATGACCGCGCTGTTGCAGCGCGTTGGCGGTGCGCAGCGTGCGCCATTCAGCTCCGCCGGAATAATGCGGAGGAAAGTGGTGCACGGCCATAAAAACATTCATCGCTTGCCCCACTGGTTTAAAGGCAGCATCCTGGCAATTCCTGAATTCATATGTTACATGCTAAATGATTATACACTTTCCCGCAGGGGATGATCACCTGCAAAGCCGATTTTTTATTGTGTTTGTCGCGAAGGGCGTAGAAGACGAAGAAGCATATCGCGTTCATTTTCATCAAAAAGGCGTAAAAGCATAATCATTAGCCCGTACACTGCCGCGCCAATGCCAATTGTCACCAGCACCGGCATCTGGCGGGCAAAATACACCACTGCACCCATCACCACCGCGGCCAGCAGCGTCTTGAGCAGCACCACCTTTAGCGCCGGGTGCTCAAGCTTTTTATTGAGCAGCCAGTAGAACTGCAGCGTTCCGATCAAATCCGTGGCCACGGTGATGATCGCCGCGCCCATTACGCCATAACGCGGAATCGCCCACAGGTTAAGCAGGATATTCGCCGCCGCATTAATACCGTAAATACGAGCTGCCTGGCGTTCCTGGTTGATAATGGTTGTAATATTGCCGCAGAACGCGGTGTACATCAAGAAAGGCACGTCCCAGATCAAAACCATCAGCGCCATCGCCGAAGGCAGGTAATCGCGTGTATACAGCAGCTCAATCAGCGGAAACGCGACAAGCATCCCGCCAACTGAGATAGGCAGGGATACCACCGTCAGCACCTTGACGGTACGCACGTACCACTGCGTCACCTTTCCCGGGTCGGTGACGTACGTCCGCGCCAGCGTAGGCACAATCGCCTCTTTAAAGCCGTTGATCAAAAACATGAGCGAGAACACCAGGTTGTAGGCCGCGTTATACCAACCCACCATCTGATCGGTGGTGAATTCTTTCAAGATGATCGTGTCAACTTTGTACGCCAGCGACAGGGTGAAAGCGATAACGCCAAACGGCAGCCCACCCCGCACCAGCCCCCACCAGGTGCTGGGCTGCAGTTGAACGCGCATGTGCAGGAACCGGTTGCGCAGCACGCCAAACAGGGCCAGCCCCACTGCCGGCACCTGGCAGATCAGGCTGGCGATAATCAGCCACAAATACGAATGCCCGCTGAGCAAAAACGCGCCGCCGGCGATGACGAAAACTACCTGGCCCAGCACGCCAATCGCGGCCACATAGTCAAAACGCTCGTGAGCCGCCAGCACGCCTTCCAGCGGAACCTGGATGGCTGCCAGCAGGAAAGTGCAGCCAAACAGCAAGATGCCCAGCACCAACTGCTGCGAGTAGCCCAGCGCCAGCGCAATCGACGGCATCACGATGATCGCGATGACCGCCAAAATCAGCCGCACCGCCACCAGGTTCCAGAACAGAGACTCGGTGCGGGTGCGGTCTTTGGCAGTTTCGCGCATCACAAACTGCGAAATCCCCAGCTCCGCGAAGATCTGGTAAATGCCGACAAATGCCAGAACAACCGAATATTGGCCAAAGCGGTCATCGCCAAGCTGGCGAATGACGTACACATTGAACAAAAAATTAATCAGTTTCAAAACCGCGCTGCCCGCGGTCACTACAATCGTATTTCTGGCAATCGTCATTCCCAGGCTGCGGTGAACGGTCTCTTTTGCCATGCATGCTCCTAACAATTAACAATAAAATTTCGCAAATGTGGGGTGAATAACCCATCCGGATTAGCTGGGCGCTCACTCAGGTCTCGGTGAAACCGATGAAGAGTACGAACGCAACGGTATTGCCCTCTATGCTGATTGTAACATTTCCTGCGCCCGTTTATTCTCACAGGTAGCTTCCAACTGGTACGGCAGTTGGTTTCTTCCTGCCCGCCGCGAGGATAGTTCTATCTCAAAGAGTCTATTCCTGCAGGTACTGCGTAATGGAAGCGCTCACAAAATCCACCAATTGCGGCGCAATAGCCTGATTGGCCGCCGCGTTGGGGTGCGAATCAGCGCCGTCGCGGTAAGGCGCGCGCAACATGCCGTAATCCGCACTGGATGGGTCATTCTCAGCCAGTAAGCTGTAGAAATCAAAGACAAACAGGTTTTCCTGACCCCCCCGAAAATCCTCTGAAAGCAACCATTCCGCCATCTGGCGCGCATACCGCGCATTTTCCGCGGTAGTTTCGGCCGGGTTGAGCGGCGGCGAAGTCAACAGGACAAAGATCTTCTCCGGGTGCTGCGCCATGCTGGCCCGCATGCCGGTATACAACTGCTGCAGGCTTTGCAGGTGCTCCATGCTGGAAATATTGCTGTTGGGATAGCACGATTTGAAAATAATCACCTCGTGCTGCAGCAGCCCGCTCAGCGCATTCACCGGTAGGGCGCGCGGCTGCTGCGCGAACACGCGCGCCAGCCCATCCGGGTCGGTATTGTCGCCCGGCACCGGGTACCAGAACCCGGTCACCTGGCCGGAAGGATCGCGCAGCCCATCATACAGATAACCCTGATCCCAAAAATCTATGCCCTGCTGCTGAAATAACTGGCGCAGATTGCCCTGGTTGATCAGGTTATTGCCCACCGAGTGATGCAGAAAGATTACGTTCGTATATTCGCCGTAGGTTGTCGCCTGCACTTCGCCGCGCTTCACCACGGCCATTCCCGTGCGCAGCATCACTCGGGCTGCCTCGCGCGGGCCAATTCCGCCGTCGCTGAACTGGCGCAAAAGCACAATCCCGCCCACCGCGGCAGCGCACAGGACAACGAACAGAAGAGAGATGATTATTCGAAATCGGGCGGGCATGCGGCCGGTTTTCATCGATTGCATATCCTTTGAAAGAATAAGGGGTGCATTATTAACCAAAAACGTATTTGTAAATGGATGCGCTGACGAACTGGCGGGCAAGCTGAATAATGGCTACAGGCACACCCAAACCCAGCACTGCCAGAATCAACAAGAACAGGTATGGAAAGCTCAAGATTGGAAACAACCATTGGTCCACCACCCGCATCGCCAGGGCGATTACCGCCGGATGAATCAGGTAAATCGTGTACGTTTTGTTCGCCAGGAAAAACAGCGGTTCGGCCAGCGCTGAGCGAGTAGTCTCAAAAGCCAGGAAGACGCCGATCATGCACAGCGCGTACAACACCGTCGGGAGAGTGAGAGCACTGTCGCGCCAGTTGACCCCGTTGGGCAGCAGGAATACCTCATTTTCCAGAACTGCCAGCATACCGAAGATCACGGCGCCTGCCACCAGCCAGAAGCGGTTGCGGTGAATGCTCCTCTGAAAGCTTGCCTGGTGAAAGTTGACCACCATGCCTAACGGGAAGAAAAACGCCCAGGTTGGAAACACCGACCAGGTGCGATTAATTTGCAAAATGTGACCGATATAGGGTACAGGCCAAAAGACATTGAGATAGCTCAGCCCGGCAACGCCCAACTGCATCGCCGCGGCCGCCAACAGCAGCAGCCGCGGACGGTTGCGCGCCAGCCCTACCAGGAATGGCGCCAGGATGGTGAACTGGATCAATAACGGCACGAAATAGTATTCGGGAACAGCGCCGCCGTATAGCAGCCGCGCCAGGATTTTGCCCGGCGTGGTCTCTTCCTGAAACGGGTTGATCAGGAATAGCAGCAGCGACCAGAGCACATACGGGCCGACCAGCGTCAGCACGCGGTTGCCAATGGTTTTCAAATGCGAGCCGGCTCCCGGTTTGCGGTTGGAATAAGCGGCAAAATAGCCCGACGCAAACAGAAAGGCCGGCACGCAAAAAGTGCACAGTTTCTTTACGGCAATCAAAAACCCGGTAAACACGATATTGATCGAGACGCCCCCCCATAATGGACGCAGCGGCAGTGGTTCCGCCCATACATGCTGAACGTTCAGGCTCCAGAAGATCGCGTGGTTGGCGATCACGGCAGTAATCGAAAGTCCAAAAAGCAGCATCAGGCGTTTATACATAGGGGGATCGTCCTTAGCCGGGATAGATTACGGATTGTTATACTTCGTCTCGTAATCGGTGATGACCCGATCTACCTCAGAAGCAATCCAGTTTCCAACGGTCATGTTCGCGGTCTGGTTCGGGTGCGAATCACCGCAGTTGTTATCGCGACAGTCATACTGCCCATCCAACCAACCCGAGTCGTTTGCCAGCGCATTGAACATATCAATCACGTAAAAATTGGGGTGCTGCTGGTTACTGGTTTCCGGATCACTGGTCAGCCAGGAAATAAACTGCAGCGAACGCGTATTGCTGCCTGGCAGCGGGCCAAATCCATCGGTTTGGGCCTGGGGCGCAAAGCCCAGTGTGATAAAGATGTGGTCAGGGTGCGCGTCGGCGAATGCAATGATCTTGCGATAGACTGCCTTGAATTCGTCGATGCGCGCGTCCGTGTCAATATCCGAATTCGTGTAGCAGGATTTGATGATAATCACCTGGTGACGCATCAGGCAGGTAAGCGCTTTATCCGCATCGGAAACCCCCGAAATATTGCAGGCGTTGGGAAGCGCGGGCACCCCTTGGGTATATAGGGTCTCTGAAAACAATGCGTTTATTCCACCAGGACGGATGCCAATATTATCCTGTTTGGGATGATTCGTGGTATGCAGATCGGTACTGTCATAGGGAATGTGATAGTTCCAGCCGGTGACGGTGTAATACGGAGAAGTCGCTTTCGGAGCGCGCATACCCTGGCCGTTATAAGCATGATCCCAAAACTGGTAGCCCTTCTGCTGGAAAAATTGGCGCATATCGCTTTCGTAAATCAGACCATCACCCACCGAATGGTGCAGAAAGACGATATTGGTGAAATCGATTGGCGTAGCGGGCGTGGTAGGGGTTCTACTCGGCGTGTTTGTCTTCGTCGCGGTAGCCGTTTTGGTACTGGTCGCTGTGGGCGGCGTCGTGGCCGTGGGCGGCCTGGGGGTATCTCGGGATGGCGAAACCAGAGGCACGTAATACTGTGTAGCCAGTACGCTGGCCTGGGCTACCGGCGCATTCGAATTAGGCGCGGTGCAGGCGAACAGCACCAGTAAAATACTGGCGCCAATAAAAATTCCCAGCGCCCGGCGGCGGATTTGTGCTTCTGAACGTTGCATCACATACTCCTAATCGTTAGCTCGAAAACTCCTGCCTGGCGATGATCTCCGCGGTGCGGCAGGCTCATGCCAGTTTTAGATCGCCCCCCCTTGCTGCGATGTTCAAATCTTGGCTTTGCCTGGTTGAGCAGTATCGATTGATCAATTTTGATGGGCGCATTCCAGAGGTTGGAATGAGAAGTCAGGTACGCAGTTGGCTACTCCCCTGCCCTCAGTATAACATAAGCAGCTTTGATTCCATGCGGCGGCTATTCCAGCGCAACCGGCGGCGTGCGCAGGTACGCGGTGGCGTTGCGCTTGCTGATAATATCGTTGATCACATTGGACACCTGCTCAGGGGTCAGGTCCAGCGCAGCGGCGATCTCCTCGTTGGGCACACCGCGCTCAAATCCCAGCCAGATCGTATCCAACGTTTCAAACGGGATGCGGTAGAAGAATTCTTCCTGCGAGCCGCCGCCAGGGTAGGTATCCGTGGTAGGCGTGCGCCGCCGGATCGAATCAGGCACGCCCAGGTAAGCTGCCAACTGAAACACCTGGGTCTTATACAGGTGCTGGATTGGGCCGATATCCGAGCCGCCATCGCCAAACTTGACGAAGAAGCCCAGGTCGTGCTCATTTTTTTGCGCGGTGCCGATTACCGCGTAGTTGCGCAGTTCGGCATGGTAATACAGCATCGACATGCGCGTGCGCTGCTTGAAGTTCGACGATGCCACAATCTGGCGGTATTCGTGCGGCGGCAGCCGCTTGCGGTATTCCACGCCGTCCGGGCTGGTAACCACCAGGTGGAACAGGTTAAGCGTGGCGCGCTCCATCAGGTCGCCGGGCAGCACGATCTTGGTATTCCAGCCCGGCTGGTACTCGGGGATTACCCGTCGAATGGCCTCGTCGCGCCGCGGGTAGCAGCCAAATCCGTCCAGCGCTCCGCTGATCTCTTCGGTGATGGCTTCCACGCCAAATTTCGCGGCCAGTTCGTGGGCCAGGTCGGCGCTCTCCGGGCTGGATTCGCGTTCCGGCAGCAAAATACCCACCACGCGCTCAGGACCAAAGGCGCGCACGCACAGCGCCAGCACCACCGACGAATCGATCCCGCCGCTGATGCCGATCACCGCACCCTGGCGGCGGAAAGTTCGCAGCACGGTTTCCTGCAGCCAGTCGACGATACGTTGGGTTTCCTGGGCGCAGTCCAGCGCCAGCGAGTTGCGGTTGAAAATGGGAGCGGTCACGGGTTCGAGCATACTTTTTCTCCTGAGCAGTTTATTGCGGCACGCTGGCGTGATCCACCACCCGCAGCATTGGCGGATGATTGGAAGCGGCAGCCGCGCCGGGAAAATGGTCGATAAAATGATGGTGCAGCAGTTGGGTCGAAAGAATGCCCACCAGGGCCATATCATCCACCTCGCTGAGCGCCGCTCCGCCGGCGGCCTTGCTCACCAGCCGGTTTACGGCCTCGGGCTGGAAATAGCCCGCGGCGCGCAGCGCGCTTTCGCTGGTCAGTTGCTGCACCCAGGCCAGCGGCTGGCCGGGGAAGAAAGACCGCTGGATCGGCGCCCGGTACGGGCGTTTGACGCGCTGCCAGATGACCGGCGGTACATATTTACGCCCCAGTTGCTTGAGCAGGTACTTTTCGGTCAGCACTTCCAGCTTCAGGTGCGCTGGCAGCCGGTTGCAGAATTCGATCACGCGGTAGTCGAGGAACGGATAGCGCCCTTCTACCGAATTGCCCATCGCCATGCGGTCACCCTGCGATGACAGCAGGTACGGCGAAAGGAAGGTATGGAACTCCAGATACTGCGCCTGCGCCAGCGGGCTCCAATCGGCGAAGGCCGCCGGCAGCCGCAGCGATTCGGGCGGCAGCGGCGTTTCGGCGGGCGGTGGTTCGGCCAGGAAGCGCCAGGTGCGCGCGGTGTTACTCCAGCGGATAGAATGCGAGTACCACGGCGAATCGATATCGGTCAGGTTCTTCTTAAAAAAGGCTTTGAGATACGCCCCACCCGCGCTGTTCAATCCTTTGATATCCGGGTACAGGCGCTGGAGCAGCAGCGGACGCAGCGTCGATTCGGGATTGCGCGCCCAGAAGCGGCGGATTTTCATCTCTTTGAAGATGTCATACCCGGCCAGGATTTCATCCGCGCCTTCACCGGTCATCACCACCTTGTAGTTGTGCTGGCGCACCAGCCGGGAGAGCAAGAACATCGGCGCGGGCGCGGTGCGCAAGATTGGCGTTTCGGTGTGCCAGACCACATCAGGGAAGATCTCGCCGATATCGGCGTGCGTGCAGTAGACTTCCTGGTGTTCCGTGCCCAAAAAGCCGGCCATATCGCGCTGAAAGGGACTTTCGTTGTAGTGCTCGTCGGAAAAGGCAATCGAAAACGTGTCCAGATGGCTGCCCGTATAGGCGCGGATTAACGCCGTGGTCACCGATGAGTCCAGGCCGCCGGAGAGGTAGGCCCCCACCGGCACATCTGCCCGCAGGCGAATGCGCGTGGCGTCAATCAGCAGGCTTTCCAGTTCTTCCAGGTAGGCATCCTCGCTGCGCTCTTCGGCATCGAGCGAGTAATCCAGGTCCCAGTAGGGGTTCAGCGTCACCTGGCCGTCCTGGCAAATGAGGTAATGCGCCGGGGGCAGCTCGAAGATATTCTGGAAGATCGTGCGCGGCGGCTGTACCGACCAGTGCGTGAACACCTCGCGCAGCGCCCCGCGGTCCACCGCGGCGTGTATCCCCGGCACGCTCAGCAACGATTTGATTTCCGAGGCGAATAACAACCGCCCGGCATGGTAGGTATAAAACACCGGTCGAATACCAGCGCGGTCGCGCGCCAGGAACAGCGAACGGCGTTTTTGATCCCAGATAGCGATGGCAAACTGCCCGTTTAAAAACCGCAGGCAGTCTGGCCCGTATTCTTCATACAGGTGCAGCACCACCTCAGTGTCCGTCTGCGTGGTAAAGCGATGGCCGCGGCGCTCCAGCTCGGGGCGCAGCTCCACATAGTTGAACACCTCACCGTTATAGACGATCCACAGCGTGCCGTCCTCGTTGCCAATCGGTTGGTCGCCGCTGGACAGATCGATGATACTCAGGCGCGCGTTGCCCATTCCCACGTGCGCGTCGCGGAAAACGCCAAAACCGTCCGGCCCGCGGTGGCGGATCATCGACAACATGCCGCGCAGCACGCCCAGATCCACCGGGGGTTGGTCGTTCAGGTTTAAGACACCAACAATACCACACATGCCCAGGGCCCTTTCCGTCCAGACCTTACGGCCGGGGAAAAATCAATTACCCCATATCCCTGCAAAGGGTTACTTAACCGGGGTGATTGTTTTGCGCAGTTCCGATTTCAGCACTTTCCCCTGCGCGCTGAGCGGCAGGCTGTCCATTACCTGGATGCGCTTGGGCACCATGTGGCGCGCCAGTTTGGCGCGGCAGTGCGCCAGAATTTCTTCCACCTTCAGGCTGCTGCCCTCGCGCAAGGTAATGAAGACCACAATTGCCTCGCCGCGCATTGGGTCCGGCTCGCCGATTGCCGCCGCAGCCACCACATCTTGCAGCGCCAGCACGCAGTCTTCCACCTGCTGGCTGCTGACGCGGAAACCATACGACTTGATAAAATCGGCTTTGCGGTCGACCACAAAGATGTAGCCATCTTCATCCACCGTTGCCAGGTCGCCAGTGTGCAGCACACCGTCGATGAATTTTTCAGCGGAGGCGTCCGGGTCGTTCAGATATCCGGCGGAAATATTTTCACCGCTCGCCCAGATTTCGCCCACTTCACCCGGCTGTACCGGCGTTCCGCTTTCCGACATAACCCGCAGTTCCACCCCGGGGATACCCTTGCCAATCGAGCCCAGCTTGGTGGCCAGCAGTTTCGGCGGCAGGTAAGAGAGGCGCGCCGTGGCTTCCGTCTGGCCGTACATGGTGTAGATGTTTGCCTGGGGCAGCAAATCCGCCAGTTCTTTGGTCTGCACCGCGGGCAGTTTTCCGCCTGCCTGCTGCACCTTGCGCAGGGCGGGCAGATTGCGCCGCGCCAGCGATGTATTGCGGATCAAGGTCTGGTACGTGGAAGGAACGCCGGCAATCCCGGTCGTGGCGTACTTTTCCATCAGGTCCAGCACGATTTCCGGGAAGGTAAAGCCGTTGGAAATGACCATCGACCCGTTAACGCGCAGGTGCGTGTGCAGCAGCGAGGTGCCAAAACAATAATAGAACGGCAGAACCACCATGATCCGCTCGTTCTCGTCCAGTTCCAGGTACTCGATAATCGAGTCGGTATTGGCGCGAATATTCTTGTGCGAAATACGCACCGCGCGCGGGCGCTGCGTGGTGCCCGAAGTAAACATTAACGCCGCCTCGCGGTTCTCGTCGAAATCCGGCTCGAACGGCAGGTCTTTCCAGGTGATGGCAATCGGTTCTTGCAAGCACTCATCGGTGAACAGGTTATCGACCGCTTGCAGCGCGCTCTGGTAGCGGCCAAAAAACCGGTCCTGCACGCACACCGCCTTGCAGCCCGAAAACTCAACCTGCGCCTGCACCTCATCGGGCATGGCCATCGTAGAGAATGGCACCGCCACCGCGCCCAACTTCATAATCGCCAGGTAACAGGCCACCCAGAACAGCGAGTTTGCCCCCAGGAGACCCACACTGTCCTCGGCCTTGATCCCAGACTGGCGCAGCGCCAGATACAGCTTGGCCGTCGCCAGGCGGATATCGGCGTACGTATATTCGACATCGTCCAGGATCATGGCCACCTTCTGGTCGTCGCCATGCTCAAGCAAATAGTCGGTGATATTCATCTTGGATCTCCCCTCTACTTCGCCCCGCGTTGCCTGGTTTATACAGAGGCGGTTTCGCCCTGCTTCTGGCGCACGTAGTTGGACATGCTGCGCAGCGAGTCAAAATTCTCCGGCACAACATCCTCATCGGCTACAGTGATGTGAAAATGATCCTCCACAAACACCACCAGTTCCAACACGTTCATTGAGTCAATGATCCCGTTCTCGAGAAACGAAGCATCATCGGGATAGGGATAGCCGTCTTTGCTGAACAAAATATTGTCGGCAATGTATTTGCGGATTTTCTCTTCAACAGTTTGCATGAGTCCCCTCGCTTTTATTAATTGGTTCGCAGAAGGAAATCGGCCCCCAGGAACCACGGTTGTGTTTTTTGCCCTTTCGCCGCTATGATAACATTCTACACAAGAAACGATCACAAAATACCGACAAAATTGTAACGGTACAACGTTTAGATACGAAAAACCCGCGTAACGCGGCCGGTCATCCCGACCGCGATACACAGGTACTTTCCAAATATATGGCGCTCTGTACGGGTCTAATCCGCCTGCCGGCCGGTTTGCCAGCGCAGCGTTTGCAGCCCTACATCCAGTGCGGTTTTAAAGGTCGATGCGTCCGAAAGCAGCATCTTGGCATAGGTGAGGATTGGTCCCGGGCGCATGGCCCATTCGCGGAAGGCGCGCTTCTGCCAGTACAGCAGGCGCTCGGCGGGCAGACCGGGGTAATCCAGCACGGTCCCCTTGTCCATATCCACCTGCTCCCAGCGCGTACCCGGGCGGAACCAACCCTCGCGCACTACCTCGAAGAAGAACGGCGTGCCAGGATACGGCGCGGCCACGTGGAACAGGGCGATGTCCAGCGGCAGCTTCTTGGCAAAGTCAATCGTCTGGCGGATGGTTTCTTCAGTTTCCGTCGGCAGACCGATGATGAAGTAGCCCCAGTTTTTGATCCCCGCCGCCTTCGACCAGCGCAGCGCGCGCTCGACCTTGTCGGGGTAAGCGCCCTTGCGCGCGTGCTTCAGCACCTGCTCCGAGCCGCTTTCGATGCCCCAGGTCATAAAGAAGCAGCCGGACTTGCCCATCATCCGCAGCATCTCCTCGTCCACATAATCCACGCGGCTGTTGCAGGTCCAGTGCATATCGATATTCGACTCGATCATCAACTTCGTCAACCCCATCACCTGCTCGCGCGAGACGGTGAACAGGTCGGCATACATGTTGACGTAGTTGATGCCCAGCTTCTTGAGCACCCACAGCTCTTCCATAATCTTCTCGGGCGAGCGCAGGCGCACCGTGTACTGGTAGTTGACGTGCTTGATGCAGTAAATGCAGCCCGCCGTGCAGCCGCGGCTGGTGACGATGAAGGTAAACGGCCCTTTCATCAGCGGCATGCGGTACTTGTCGTAGGGCAGCAAGTGGTGCAGCGGGATGGGCAGATCGTCCAGATCCTTGATAAACGGGCGCGTGGCATTGACAACAATTTCCCCATTCTTGCGCCACACCAGGCCTTTAATGCCGTGCATATCCACTGTGCCGTCCTCGTTGAGCGAGATGCGGTAATTGGGATCATGCTCGGCAATCATCTTCTTAATGAAGTCCGGGCGGTCGTCAAATTTGCCTTCCAGGTGATCCAGCAAGTCGCGGATCGTCAGATCCGGCTCGCCGCGCAGGATGATATCCAGGCTGGGAAACGTCTTTAACGTCTGCGTGGGGATGGGCGTGACGTGCGTGCCAAAGGCAATCGTCGTCGCGCCGCGCGCGCGGGCCAGGAACGTGCCGTACATATCATTTTCCAGTGTCGGCGCGGTCACCTGGGTGAGGTAATACTTGGGCTGGTACTTATCCAGCAGTTCGGAAAATTCTTTCCAGCCCATGCGCTCAGCATTGGCATCCACGATCTTGACGGTGTACGTGGGCACCAGCATGGCGGCCATCTGCGCCAGCGATACCTGCGGCCAGACCATATTTTCGCGCGTGCGCCGGCCCACGCGGTGCTGGGTGCGAATCCACAGCGCGCCGTCGGGCGTGGGCGGGTTGACCAGCATAATGTCGACCGCATCCTGGCTGCGCGGCCCGGTAAATCCCGCGGCCACAATCGCATCGGCGTCGGGGAAATTTGCCATTCTCAGCGGCGGCACACGGGAAGTGCCCAGATTCACACCGCGGGGATTGTTGAATTCATCAGTCATACTGCTTACCTCCCAATAATTCTGCCGCAGTTCAGCGGCGGGTCACAATAAATCCTTTTGAGCCAGGGCTTCGCGTTGTTCCAGTTCTTCCAGAATCCGCATCAGCACCCAGGAGATGACTAACTGCACGCCAACCAGCAGCATCATCGCGCTGACCAGCAAATAAAACCACAACCGGGCCGGGTCTGGGCCGTTCAACCCCAACACCAGTCCGAGAATTGCCACTACAATCCCGCCGGCCATGCCCACCAGGCCCATCCAACCGAAGTTGTTCTCCAGCGGGTTTTTGAACACCGGCTTGCCAAACAGGCCCTGGCGGATCGGACGGTTATAGAAGAGCGATACCAGGTGATTGAAGGTCGCGCCCAGGGCAAATACGCTCACCCCGGCCACGCCGGAAATCACCGCGGCGAAGAAGGCAAACACGCCCCACGGACCCAGGGCAGTCGTCCCGCCCAGGCGGGCAATCAGGATACCCAGGCCAACGATGGCGGCAATGAACACGCCGATCAGGCCGATGATGCCCAGGATGCGCACCGGGTTGTAGGACAGCACCGTCCACAGAATCGACTGCAAAAAGGTGTAACCGTCGCGCACCACGCTCAGCTTCGAGCGGCCTACGCGTTCGCTGTACGGAATAGGCACTTCAACCATCTTCAGGCCTTCATGCACCGCGCGGGTGCTCATCACCGGGGTGAGGTTCAGGCCGTTAGGCAGCGGGTACATGCGCGCCAGGATATTTTTATGGAAAACGCGCATTCCACTGGCGCTGTCGGTGACCTTCTGCCAACCCACCAGGCTGAGCAGGTTGGCAAAGAAGAAATTGCCTACCCGCCGCGTGACCGGCATTTTGCTGTCCGCGCCGCTCATGCGCGAGCCAATCACCAGCTCAGCGCCATCCAGCGCCGACTGGCACAACTGCGGGAAATACTCAGGCGGGTACGTGCCGTCGGCATCCAGGAAGCCCACCAGTTCCCCCCGCGCCTGGGCGAAACCGGTTTTCAACGCCGCGCCGTAACCCTTGTTACGCTCGTGGCAAATGACGCGCATCCCCTGGAATTTCGGCGCAAGCTGCATCAGCACCTGTTCTGTTTTGTCTTTCGACCCGTCGTTCACTACCAGCAGTTCCAAATCATCAACGCCGGCGGCTTGCAGGCTGTCTTTTACCGCCATGACGCGCTCGACGATTTCCGTGATGCCGCGTTCCTCGTTGTATGCTGGAATTACGACCGAAAGTGTAGTCATTGTCCCTCCTGATTGCTCATTCTACTAGAATTCCGATCAATAATAAATAACCCGGTTCGGGTTTGTCACACCTTGTTCGCCGACCTTCTTGATGAAACGCGCGGGAACGCCGGCCATAATCGAATATGGCGCTACGTCTTTCGTGACCACCGCGCCGGCAGCCACCACCGAATGGTGCCCCACGCGCACCCCATCCGTGATCACCGCGCCGGCCCCAAGCCAGACGTCGTCTTCGATCACAATTCCCTGGGCGGTAATACCCTGGTCAACAAATGGGCGCGTTGGATCATCAAAAACATGGTTGACCGATAGCAACTGCGTGAACGGCGAGGTATATACCCGGTCGCCAATCGTCACGCCGCCCTGGCCGCGGATGACGCAGTACTCGCCGATCAGGCTGTCGCGCCCAATCTTAATGCCCGATTGGGGCATACCGCGGAAGTTGTACACGTGCAGCACCGCGCCGTGCATCACAATCGTGTTTTCGCCAATCTCAATCCCCTTCGGGCAGGCGTGCAGGTACGTATTCGAATCCAGGTATACGCCGCGGTGCAGGTGAATATTGCTGGCGTAGCGCAGCCGCACGCCGCTTTCAATGGCAGCCTGGCCGTGCATGTGCAGGATCAAGCGGTATAGAATCCCGCGCAGCCCAACGCCCACGATTGTGGGCACCCACCCTACCAGGAAGTACAACAGTTGTTCGAGCAGGTATCGCCCGAACCCATCGGCCTGGCGGCTGACGTACAGGCCGGCGCCGGCTACGACGGATGCCTTCTTTTCCTTATTTTGGGATGCACCTGCTGTTGTTTCCATTTTTTTATTCTTTATTCCTGCGGTCCGCTGGTACTGTGGGCGGCGCGGGTCGGGTAGAAAAATCGCGCTGCGGTGTGAGCGGTGATGGGTGCGCGCCTGGCGCAGCCATTATCATCTATAATAACGGTATGCGACCAGCTTTGTTCCTCGATCGAGATGGGGTAATTATCGAAAACCGGGACCATTACGTGCGCTCGTGGAGCGATGTCGAATTCCTTGCCGGTTCTCTGGCGGCGCTGGCGGCAATGCGCTCCCACCCCTATGCCATCGTAATTGTTACCAACCAGTCGGCGGTTGGGCGCGGGATCATTTCGCTTGCCGAGGCCAATACCATCAATGCGAGGGTCGTGGCTGAAATTGAAAAGAGCGGTGGGCGCGTGGACGGGGTATTCATCTGTCCGCATGCGCCCGCGGATGCGTGCCAATGTCGCAAGCCAATGCCGGGTCTGCTGCTCCAGGCAGCTCAGGCGCTCGATCTGGATCTTGCCCGGTCGGTGATGGTGGGTGATGCCATCAGCGATCTGCTCGCCGGTCAAAATGCCGGTATTCAGCGCTTGTTTCTGGTGCGAACCGGCCGCGGAGCAATTCAGGCAGCCTTGCCAGAGACTGCTCAACTCGGCCCATTTCAAATCTGCGATGCGCTGACCGATGTGGTCGCCTGTTTATAAGAGAAGATTTCCCGGCTGCCTGCCTTTCACCCGCTGAACGAGTAAGAAATTGAGATCGTGATCGCGGTCAGCAATGCCAGGTCTTCCATTGTGAAGCGGCCGGCTTCCGGATACACCAGGGTCACCACGCCCACCACGCGGTCACGGGTGAGCAGCGGTACTGAGAGGGCCGAGCGCTGGGTCTGGCTCATCGATTCCCAGGAGCGCGGCAGCCAGCGCGGGTCGTCCGCGGTGTTAGTCACCAGCGCCGCCTGGCGGTTTTCTACCACCCAGCCGGCCAGCCCGCTTTTGACAATATCGGTCAACTGGTCGACACCGGTATTCCGCACTTCGCCGGCGTACGCCAGCGCGCCGTCAACCACTTTGCCGCCATCGTCTAGCACCACAATGCTGCCGCTGGAAGCGCCTACCGATTCGAGCGTCATGGGCAAGATGCGGCACAGCATATCGTGCAGATTGACCTTCGAAGCCAGTTCCTGGCTGATGCGCGAGAACTGCTCGACCGAAGAAGTCATGTTTTCCGAATAGGGATGGCCGCTGACCATTGCGTCGCCAAACAGGCCGCTGACCAGCGCATCGGTATACCCGGCTGCCTGCGGCGTTTGCGCCGGGAGAATGGCGCGGGCAATATCGACCTTAGTCAGTTCGCCCAGCGTGTTGCACATCATGTGTTCAATCGCCAGGTGCAGATCTTCGACGATTTCAATGCGGTTGGAAGGCACGTTCAGGTGGTAATCCACCATCTCGCCCAGCTTGCCGCCCGCGTAACCGGTAAAGCCCACCGTCACCGCGCCGGCCGATTTGGCCGCCGTCATTCCGTTGAGAACGTTGGGCGAGTTGCCGCTGGCTGAAATGCCGATAACGATATCATTGGAGCGTACCAGGTTGGCTAACTGCGCAGCGAAGACGTTTTCGTAGCCTTCGTCATTGGCGTAGGCGGAGAAGATTGCCATGTTGTCGGTGAGGCCAATCACGCGAAAATGCGGCCAGCCCGGGCGGCGCGTGTTTTTCGCCAGGTCGCACACAAAATGCGACGCGGTAGATGCGCTTCCGCCATTACCCATAATGAACACCTGGCGATCTTCCTGGCGCGCCTGATGGAGCAATTCGATGACCTCGTTGATCTTACTCAAGGGCAGCGAATCGATCGTCGACTTCATATCTAACACATAGCGTTCGATGTTCTGCATTCTCTCTCCTCTAACCCCCTGGGCAACTGCGCATGTTCTACGTACCAGGTTCAATCATACAACTGCGGGCGGTGATGCCACCATCCCTGTACAATGACGGACGCTAACGGCGGTAGTTAAAAATCACCTTCGAACCGTCCGGCTCCAGTTGGAAAGGCAGTTCGCGCAGGTGCGAAAGCGCCGCGCGCACAGCTTCCCGTTTTTCCAGCGGGCAGTAGAGCAGTAAAAATCCGCCTCCACCCGCTCCAGTGATCTTCCCGCCCAGCGCACCGGCTTCGCGCGCTGCCTGATACCACTCATCGATGACGCCGTTGCTGATATTGCTGGAAAGATGCTTTTTGAGCTGCCAGTATTCGTGTAACAGGTGGCCAATCGCGTCGATGTTGCCGGCGCACAGCTCGTTGCGCGCGGTGTAGGCCATTTCTTTCATCGAACGAAGCACCACCAGGTTGTGGTTAATGTTCGTCTTTTGCTCGGTGAGGATACTGTCCGCCGCGCGGGTCATGCCCGTGTAGAACAGCATCAAGCTCTCGTTCAGGCGGCGCTTGGTGCGCGATTCCAGGCGAATGGCGTTGTTTTCGATCTTCCCGTCCGGCTGGAATTCCAGGAAACGCAGTCCGCCAAACGCAGCGATGTACTGGTCTTGCACGCCAATCGGTTTGCCCAGTTTTTCGATTTCGATCTCGCATGCCTGCTGCGCCAGCATTTCTGGGTCCACCGATTCGCGCAGGAAAACGTACATGGCATGCAGCGAGCCTACCGTCACCGTGCTGGATGAGCCCAGACCGGTGCCCGCGGGAATATCCCCGGTGGTGGTAATTTCGACCCCATAGGTGATGCCCGTGGTGCGCAGCGCCTCGCGGATCAGCTCGTGCTGGATTTCGTCCACCGAGTCGACCATCTCTGTTTTGGTGTACCCAATGCGCAGCTTGTCGTCGAACCGCTGTTTGATGCTGACGAAGATGTACTTATCGATGGCTGAAGTCAGCACGCAGCCCCCTTCGGACAAATAGTACGAGGGGAAATCGGTGCCTCCTCCAAACAGACTCACCCGCAGCGGGGTTTGCACAATGATCACGATCGTCACTCCCCAGTCAGTCGAAATCGTTGCAAGTTTGCAATTCTGAAAGAATATCGAATTTCCGGCGAAATTGTTACGGCAAATAGACAGAAACCCGGCGCTGTTTTCACCAATTGACCCAGCGCCGGGCAGAAATCTCAGTACGCGCCGCGCTGGCGGAAGACCGCTTTTGGCGTTTCGATCAGAAGCTGCACATCCAGCCAGATATTCCAGTTGCGGATGTACTGCATGTCCAGGCGCACGCGCTCGTCATAGCTGACATCGGAACGGCCGCTCACCTGCCACAGGCCGGTGATGCCGGGTTTGACCGTCAGCAAGTTGATGGCCCACTGATTATACATTTTCATCTCTTCCGGCGAGATCATGCGCGGGCCCACCACGGACATTTCGTTGCGCCAGACATTGAAGAACTGCGGCAGCTCATCCAGGCTCATCTTGCGCAGGAACTTGCCCACGCGCGTAATGCGCGGGTCGATTTTGAGCTTGTGCGTGGCTTCCAGTTCCGCCTTCAAATCCGGGTGCTGATCCAAAATCTCGTTGCCGTTGACGTACATGGTGCGAAACTTAAAAGCGTCGAACTGCTTGCCATTGACGCCCATCACGCGGCGGCGGTGGATGATTGGTCCGGGTGAATCGAGCTTGACCGCCACGGCAATGGCGATGAAGAGCGGCATGGCAAAGATAATCGCCGCCGTCGCCAGCGCGTAGTCGAGCAGGAGTTTGAGTACCAGGTCCATGCCCGTCAGGCGCACTTTATTGACCTGCACCAGTGGTACGCCGGCCATTTCGCGTACCTGCAAACCGGTGGTGATAATCTCGTACAGCCCAGACGACATGTTCAGATTCACTTCTTCGGAAATACCGTGCTGTTTGAAGATCGCCAGCATCTCATCACGGCTGAACGCTGAAGAGGAAACGATGATCTCTTTGATATGGTATTTGTGAACCACTTCTTTGAGCATATCCATCGTGCCCAGGTTGTACAGGTCGTGAAATACATTCGCGCCCTGCGTATATGTGTCATCGATGAAACCGACCAGGTCGAGTCCCGAGCGCTTCCAGCGCAGAAGTTGGTCGGCCAGGGATAAGCCTTCGTCATTCGCGCCAACGATGATGGCCGGGTTGAGGAAGAACCCGGAGTGGCGCAGTGCGTAGACCACGCGGCGCGCAGCAAAACGCGCCGAAGCGGTCATCAGGAACGCGAGGATCCAGGCAACTAGCAGCCAGCCGCGGGCCAGCAGAAAATCTGGTTGAAAGAAACCAAACGCGATGACCGCAAACATGCCCACAGTTGTGGCGTTAAAATCCAGCGAATATTCGCGCGTGCCGCCCAGCAAGTTCTCGCGGTTGTACAGGCCCATTCCGCCAAAGATGACGACCCACAGCGGAACGAGGAAATTCACCAGATTGCTATAGAACATGCGCTCGGGCACTACTTCGAGCTGGAATAACGGGATTGCCAGTTCAAAACGGATTTGATACGCCAGCCAGAAAGCAAGACCGATCATGGCCATGTCTTGCACCACTAACCAGGCTACCAATAGTTTCCACTGGTTCTTTTTAACCCAGGCGATCTTACTGCTGTTTAAAATGCGAGAAATAAAGTGCTGCGTGTCACGCACTTCATATTCCATTACCGCTCGCCTCATTCTTTCCTCCCATGATCATAAGGCAACCGCATCGGCTGTTACATTGATAAGAACGCCTTTCTATACTGCGCGTTACAGATCAATCTATGGGATCTTTTTCGCTGGGCTAGACACAAAAAGTACCCCATACTTCGCGCGCGGAGCGAAAAGGTTCGATTGACATCAAGATGAAAACAGCGATACGACGACAGTGGCTTCGGCCAGGCCTGCCCGGCTGCTGGCAGAAGCAATTACCCCATGCTTTTCACCGTCTTAGAGCGTGATGGTCAATACATCATACGGGAAAGCCAGATGAAACCCCGCTACTCCCTGGCCCTACAGACAAACAAAGCATATTTCACCCTGGATGGAACCCAAACCTGCGAGCACGCGACCCAGGTCACTCATGATTGAATCTTCTTTGTACGTTGGCAAACGGGAAATAACCGTCCCGCTCAGTAGCGCAGGTCTGCTCCTCTGGAAATCGCGCTACTGTCCAATTGTTTGATTGTTCATCATGTTACTCAATAATAGTATTCATTTTTGCCGGATGTGTCAATAGAAAATTCGAAAAACAACCGGTTTTGCCTGAAATTGGGGGCGCCAGTTATTTCACCGGGCAGTCAAACGTGACCGGGGTGAAATTGTACGGTGCGGAGTATGTGGACGCATACGCCTGATCCTCCAGCAGCGGCAGCCCGGCCTGAAAATAGCGGTTGAAGATCAACCGGAAGGTGTTCACCGGAGTGATCTCCTCCGGAATTTCCGCCTGTGGCTCGCCAGGCAGATAATAGCTGTTCAGAATCGGGTTGTGCTCGGCATACAGCAGCCCATGATCACCCTGGAGAATGATCAGCGGTGGGCTGGCCGAATCGCGCAAAATCTGGTCGACAATGACAATCAGCCGCCCGTTCAGGTATTCGACCTGGTTGCGGTAACCGTCAACCACGTAGTCCTGGCTGACGGGCTGGTCAAACTGCTCGCGGAAGTAGCGGTCGTCGGTGGTCACGCTGCCGTCGGCGCGGAAGACAAACGGCACGTGCGGCAAGATTACATGCGCAAAGACGAACTTTGGCCCTGGCTCGGCGGCCAGCGCGGGCAGCCGATCCAGCAGGTTGAGTTGACGGCGCACATGCGCGCCGTGCGGAAAGCCCAACCAGTTGAGCATACCCGAGAGGGCTGCCGGGCGCGTATCAAACAGGGCGCGCAGGGCAGTGGTCTTTAGCCACAGCGCTTCGAACGGCTGCGCTTCGGCATCCAGCGGCGAGGACGGCTGCGGGGCAATGTACACATCCGCGTCGGTCCACTCGGTGAAGTTAAACCCGGTGGCGAAGGCATAGGTGGTATACCCCTGGGCTTCGAGCGTGGCGCGCACTTTGTTATGGATAATGTACGCATCCATGATAGCGTTGTTGTCATTTTCGGGCGAAAAGCGCGCATCCAGCGCCGGCAGATAATCCATGTTGAGCGACGAGGTCAGCGAGACGCGGGTTGAATCGTAATTGGAGAGGCTGCACCCGGCGGTGACAAACCCGCGCTGCGCCAGCGCATCGAGGAAGGGCGAAATATCCAGCCCGACTTCTTTTTCGATCACGTCCGCGCGGCTGTAGGTGTCCAGAACAATATAGTAGATATCCGGCCGTTCTGCCTCAGCGATCCGTGGCAGGTCGAGCGCGGCGCGTGCCGCAGGCGCATCCCCGGTAGCCGCCG
>DATCUC010000394.1:0-6716 GCA_036567625.1 Anaerolineaceae bacterium
TGGCGGCGCGGGTGCGCGTTGATCCGCCGCGCGCAGGTGACCTGCGCGCCGACGATCAGCGTCTGCGCGACGCGCTGGGGCAAATTGGTTTCCACGGAGTGGAATTTGCCCTGCCAGTGTTGACAGCGCTGCCCGAAATGCTGCGCCGTGAAGGGTGGGCCGCCTGCTGCGTGTTGGACTGCTCCGCGGCGCTGCCGCGGGTGGTGGCGATCCTGCCGCATGACAGCCGCC
Source organism: Anaerolineaceae bacterium (assembly GCA_036567625.1). Lineage (GTDB taxonomy): Bacteria > Chloroflexota > Anaerolineae > Anaerolineales > Anaerolineaceae > CALDSL01. The sequence goes on from DATCUC010000394.1 coordinate 232, forward strand.
TGTACGGCCTGGCAGTCGATGTTGGCACGACTAAGCTGGCGGCTTACCTGGTTGACCTGGAAGACGGGCGTACAGCCGCGCGGCTGGGGGCGATGAATCCACAGATTGCCTATGGCGAGGATGTAATCGCGCGGATTGCCTACTGTAACCAGAAGGCCACCGGCCGGAAGACCCTGCAGGCGCGGCTGGTGGAAACGCTGAACGAAATGCTGGCCGAGCTGTGCCAGCAGGCCAGGGTGGATGCGCGGCAGGTGGTGGGGGCAGTGATTGTGGGCAACACAGCCATGCATCACCTGTTCGCCGGGCTGCCGGTGGAGCAGCTTGGCGCAGCGCCGTATGTGCCCGCGGTCAATGCGCCGCTGGAAATCCCTGCCCAGACTGTGGGATTATGCATTGCTCCGGCTGCGCCGGTGTATCTGCCGCCCAACATCGCCGGATATGTGGGCGCGGATCACGTGGCGATGCTACTGGCCACCGAAGCCTGGAAGTCGGCTGCGAACGTACTGGCGATGGATATTGGCACCAACACCGAGATCACCCTGGCGGCAGGCGGGCGGCTGCTGGCCTGTTCCTGCGCATCCGGCCCGGCATTTGAAGGCGCGCACATTCACAACGGGATGCGCGCCGCGCCAGGAGCGATTGAGCGCGTGCAAATTCGGGCGGGCAAGGTCCAACTCCACACCATCGGCAATCAGTCGCCGGTGGGACTGTGCGGCTCAGGCATCCTGGATGCAATTGCTGAGCTTGCCGGGACGGGGGTGGTCAATGCGCGCGGCGCGCTGGCCCGCGAGGCAGGTGGCGTGCAGGTGAACGGCCGCCGCGCGGAATACGTGCTGGTTCCCGCGGAGCATTCTGGCAGCGGGCGCGAGATTGTCGTCACCCGCGAGGATGTCAACCAAATCCAACTCGCTAAGGCAGCCATCCGCGCCGGAACGGAAATCTTGCTGCGCGAAGCGGGGATCGCTGCTGCGGACCTGGATCGCTTCTATATTGCCGGGGCATTTGGCACGTATATTGACCTGAAGAACGCAGTCAAAATCGGTATGTTCCCCAACTTACCGCTGGAGCGGTTCGCGCAGGTAGGCAACGCGGCGGGCAGCGGAGCGCGCCATCTGTTGCTTTCGCGCCAGAAACGCATGGATGCGTTGGAACTGGCCGCGCGCGAGGAGTATATCGAGCTGACCACCTACCCGGATTTCACCGGTATGTTTGTCGACGCGATGTTTTTCCCCGAAACTGCCTGAAACGAAACCGCGCCAGAAAAACTGGCGCGGCATGGCCTGTTTTTGCGGATACGGGTATTACTGCCCGGACTGCCAGTTGAGCACCATCTGGCGCTGTTCGTTGGTTTCGGGTGAGGGGCGGCTGGAAGGCACCACCACGCGCAGCCGTTCAATCTCATCCAGCGCATCCTGTCCGGTGATGCCGTGCCGGGCAAGGTAACACCCGATGACGGTGCCGGTGCGGCCAATTCCACCCCAGCAATGGACGTATGTATTATGACCGGCGTCGACGGCGGCATCGATCCGGTCCAGGATTTTCTTCATTTCTTTACGCGAAGGTATGCCCTGGTCGCGAAAACCGCTCTTGATATATTCGTAGGCCTTACCGCAGCGGCTCGTAACGAGTTTGAGAATGGGCAGATACGGGTCCAGGTGATCTTCTACCGTCAGGTCGATGAAGGTATCAATGCCGAAATCCAGCAGGCCGTTAATCTTGCTGAAAGCCTCCGGCATCAACAGAGAACCAGGATACTCGCCGGCCAGCAGCCGGCCGGGTATCACCCAATACGAACGCTCAAATGGTCGCGCCAGGGAAAAGGCAGTGACTGTTTCTAAGGCAATCATGATTGTCCCGTGTAAATGAATTCTGACACATTTTTAGTAACGTACTGGCATCTCGAATGTTTCACTCGAACGAGAAACCAACAATTCTGTTTGGTCAGTCCCGAAAAGCATGCAATAATAAAGCCAATCACAAGAGAGGAACAGGCAGCATGGAAAAACCGTACACCTTTTTTCAAAACATCAACACCGCGGTAGAAACCATTCCCACCGAAAGCATCGTCAGCCGCACAATTTCGCGGGAAGGTGGGATGAAGGTGATCGTCTTTGCGTTTGCTCCAGGTCAGGAACTTTCGGAACATACCGCGTCGGTACCGGCGGTGATCCAGATCTTGCAGGGCGAGGCGGATCTGACGGTGGGCAGCGACCACTACGATGCTCAGCCGGGTACCTGGGTGCGCATGGATGCCAACCTGCCGCACAGCGTCTACGCGCGCACGCCAGTAATTATGCTGTTGATCATGCTGGATAAAACTGCCTGAGCTGTCAACCCGGACCCTCGGAAGGATGGTTTCTGTAACCTTGCCAACCGGCGCTGAGTGTGCTACTATTGCTGCATTCAGCGTGTTATGTTGCGATTTGCGCCGCATCCGCTTTGCCTTCTCTTCTATGTTACAAACGATATCCGCGCCCCATTCACCGGTAGAGTATTTCCGAGAGGGATAACGGATGTCGAAGGTTCTCCAGCGATTGGTAGAATTGGAAGCGGAGATTGCGTACACGCTGCCGCCGCAGCCCGGTGAGGTAGAATTTCGCTACCAGAAGGGCCGCATACCCGTTCTGCTTTCGGCTCCGCATGGGGCCGCGCATACGCGGCGCGGCGGCCACAAAGACGAAGACGAGTACACAGCCGCCATTGCGCGGTTTGTTGCTGAGGAAACTGGCGCGCACGTCCTCTACGCGCACCGCAAATCCGGGACGGATCCCAACTTCTACCCGGACGTGCCTTACAAATGGATGATCCGGCAGATCGCTGGTACCGAACGCATCAATTTTGTGCTCGATATCCATGGCGCTGCGCCTGGCCGTCCCTTTGGGCTGGCGCTAGGAACGATTTGGGGTAAAAGTTGCCCCACAACCCGACCGTTGATCCTTGAAAGTTTGCGCAGGTCCGGTTTTCACGAGGAATCACCCGGGTTTGACCGGTTGAACGTGGACAGAGCCTTTCCGGCCGCCGGGAATCACGAGCAAGAAACCATCACGCGCTTCGCGTGGCAGGTACTTGGCATCGAGGCGGCCCAATTAGAAATTAACGCCCACCTGCGTGTTGTCGAACGCAAACCTGATGCTTCACCACCGGATACGTATCGTGGGGATCCAGAGCAAATCTTGAAAACAGTGCAAGCCATCCTTCATCTCATTCCAACGCTGACCCAGGCCTGACGCGGCAACCTTTATGTTTGTTTTACACGCACACTGGCAACCTTCTCGGCCGCCTAATGAACCAGGCGGTATATTGTTTTGGGCCGAATCTTCCGATTTCGCCGCGCCGCAGCGCCTGCGCGGGGCGCTTCCGAAAAAGCACAAGACCAAAGACCATCCATTTTGCTTGCTGCCCTCTACTTTGCGCGAAACGATTGGCAGCGGCACGCCTTTGTATGAAGCCCGTGAAACCGGGGCCGTACTGCTGCTGCCCACCACGCGCACCGGGCCGCTGCCCTCACCCGGCCTGGCGCATGATTGGGAACTGGATCTGGAAACGGAACCCTTCCTGGCGCCTACGCTGGTGAGCGGTCTGTGGCTGCCGGCCAGCAAAGCCTATAGTGTGCTGGTCAACCTGCCCGATGATGCGCTGGTGACTGGCTTTGAGTTGGGTCAGGAAGCGCGTTACTGGCGGTTGGCGGCGAATCTGGTATTAGAAACCCTGGCAGCGCAAAAAATCATTCCCACGCTGGAACAGGCGCAAACCAATGGGCGCGGCTATTACGCGCACTGGCGCGCCGTGCTGGACGGCCCGCGCGATGCTTCGCGCCTGGCGGCCCTGGTCAATGCTATGCCGCCCGTGTGCCGCGCGGAGATCCGCCCCAACGCCCGGCAGCAGCAGTCCGTTCATCCGCCCGGCCCGCGCGCCCTGCTGGAAAGTTTTTTGGACAGCATGTGCGATGCCCTGGCTCGCGCCTGGGGGCGTGGCCGCGCCCCGCGGTTTGAAAGTTTGCGCGACAATCCGCTGCTGCTCTGGCTGGCTTCGTTGTTCACCGATGAACCGGTGGTTACCGCGTCTAATGCGCAGTTGCAGGCGTTGAGCAGCGGCCTGCGCGCCTGGATGCGCAACCTGAGCGCCGCCGGCAATGATATCTACCGCATTGCATTCCGTTTACAAGCGCCCGGCCTGCTCAGCGCGCCGCATGAAAGCATCCGCAGTAAGGATTGGGAAATGCAGTACATGCTCCAGGCGCGAGAAGACCCCAGTCTGCTCATTCCTGCCGAGGAAGTCTGGCGCACCGGAAGCAGTTCGATCACCGTCAGCGGCAAGCGCTTTGAGCAACCGCAAGAGAAGCTGTTGGCTGGGCTGGGGTATGCCGCGCGCATGTACTCACCCATTCTGCCCAGTCTGCACACCAGCACGCCGGTGGGCGTATCGCTCGATACTCAGGCAGCGTATACCTTCCTGCGCGATACCGCGCCTCTGCTGGAAGAGGCCGGGTTTGGCCTGCTGGTACCCCCATGGTGGAACCAGCGCGGCGCGCGGCTGGGCGTGCGTCTTCGCCTGGAGCCCAAGAAGGGCCAGACCGAGGCCGCTGTATCCTCTGGCAAGCTGGGGATGAATGCCCTGGTGCGTTATACCTGGGAGCTTTCTTTGGGCGAAACCCAATTGACGCGCGAAGAATTTGAATCGCTCGTGGCGCTCAAATCGCCGCTGGTGCAAATCCGCGGGCAGTGGGTTCAGCTTGACGCCGACCAGGTGGAAGCCGCCATCGCTTTTTGGGAGCGCCAGCAGCAGTCTGGCGAACTTTCGCTGCTCCAGGCGGCGCAGTACGCGCTGGGCGGACAGACGGAAGCCCAGGGTCTGCCGGTGGACGAAGTGGAGGCCGAGGGCTGGATTCTGGAATGGCTGGAGCGCCTCTCGCAGCATGAGAAGGTGAAGGAACTGCCCCAGCCAGAAAGCCTGCGCGGCGAGCTGCGCCCCTACCAGCGCTTTGGCTACTCCTGGCTGGCATTTTTCAAGCGCTTTGGGCTGGGCGCCTGCCTGGCCGATGATATGGGCCTGGGGAAAACAATCCAGGCGCTGGCGCTGCTGGTGCGCGAAAAAGAAAAGAACGGCAGCCTGCCCGCGCCGTATTTGCTGGTTTGTCCTACCTCGGTGGTGTCGAATTGGGAACACGAGGTACGGCGCTTCGCGCCTACGCTGAGCATTCTTAAGCATCAGGGCGCGAGCCGCCTGCGCGGTGAGGAATTCGTTCAGGCCGCGCGGGGCGTGGACATGGTGCTGAGCAGCTACGCTGTGGTGCGCATGGATACCGAATTTTTGCAGGCGGTCGATTGGGGCGGGGTGATCGTCGATGAAGCCCAGAACATTAAGAACCCATCCGCCAAGCAAACCCAGGCCGTGCGCAAACTGCGCACCGATTTCCGTCTGGCGATGACCGGCACGCCGGTGGAAAACCGCCTGTCGGAATTATGGTCGATCATGCATTTTCTCAATCCCGGCTACCTGGGTACGCACGAATCGTTCCGCCGCAACTACAGCCTGCCGATCGAACGCTTTAGCGATCCGGAAGCAACGCAGCAGCTGCGCCAGATGATCAGCCCGTTCATCCTGCGGCGGGTAAAGACCGACCCGCGCGTGATCCAGGACCTGCCGGATAAGATTGAAATGAAAGAATACTGTTACCTCACCGAAGAACAGGCGACCCTGTACGAAGTGGTGGTGAAAGATGCGATGAAACGCGTGCAGGAAAGCGAGGGCATCGAGCGCCGGGGGATTGTGCTGGCGCTGCTGATGCAGTTGAAGCAGGTCTGCAACCATCCCTCGCAGTATCTGCACCAGATCACCGGCGCGGATACGGATATAGACCAGTTCCGCGGTCGCTCGGGCAAGCTCACCCGCCTGACCGAAATGCTGGAAGAAGTCCTCGCGGTCGGCGACCGGGTGCTGGTATTCACCCAGTTTGCTGAAATGGGCAAGCTGCTGGCTCCGTACCTGCGTGAAACCCTGGGCTATCAAACCCTCTTCCTGCACGGCGGCACCCCAGCCAAGATGCGCGAGCAGATGATCCGGCGCTTTGAGGAAGAAGAGCACGGCCCGCCTATTTTTATCCTCTCGCTGAAAGCCGGTGGACTGGGGCTGAACCTGACCCGCGCCAACCATGTGTTCCATTTTGACCGCTGGTGGAATCCGGCAGTCGAAAATCAGGCCACTGACCGCGCTTTCCGCATTGGACAGACGCGCAACGTACAGGTGCACAAATTCCTGACTACCGGCACGCTGGAAGAAAAGATTGACGAACTGATCGAGTCAAAAAAGGGTTTAGCCGAAGCCATCGTCGGCGGCGGTGAATCCTGGCTGACCGAACTTTCCACCGACGAACTGCGCGATCTGGTGCAGTTACGCCGCTCATAAGAGGATAGGTCAATGGCGAACGATAGCGACGGCGGGAAAGAACCCGCGGAGAGCAAAAAAAGCGGACAGGGCGGGCGTAA
>DATCUC010000395.1:0-3981 GCA_036567625.1 Anaerolineaceae bacterium
GGGCCGAGCGCCTCGGCGCCCTGGCGGATCAATACCACGCCAAAGGTCTGCTTTCCATCCAGGCAGGCCTGCAGCATTTCCCGGTAGCGCGGTTCGAAGATGTGCAAATACAGCGGCATCCCCGGAAATAGCACCGTATCGAGAGGGAAAAGTGGTATCGAATACATCGGTTTTACTTTCTCATAAAATTCTAACCCAAGCACTCCAAATTGCCAGTAGTTGTATAGAGTCCTTCTTTTTGGGGGAAGCGTTTATAATGGGGGCTACACATTTCCTGCAAGTGAAAGGGTTCCGCGTATGCGCAAGACAACCATCTGGACAATCTTCAGTATTTTCGCCATCCTCAGCCTGCTGCTTTCGGGCTGCGCGGCAAAACCGGCCGACGCCGACCTGATCCTTGCCACCACCACCTCCACGCAGGACTCGGGTTTGCTCGACGAGCTGCTGCCGGTTTTCCAGAAGAACACCGGGTACAACGTGAAGGTGGTCGCGGTCGGCACCGGTCAGGCGTTAAAGATGGGTGAAGAGGGCAACGCCGACGTGCTGCTGGTTCATGCTCCGGCCTCGGAGAAAGCGTTGGTGGAAAAAGGCTTTGCCATCGAGCGCGCGCTGGTGATGCACAATGATTTCATCATCGTTGGCCCCGCCGCCGACCCGGCCGGGATACGCGGCATGAGCGCGGCGGCGGACGCGCTGGCAAAAATTGCCACGGCGCAGGCCAACTTTGTTTCGCGCGGCGATGATTCGGGCACGCACAAGGCCGAACTGGCCCTGTGGAAGAAAGCCAACCTGGCCCCGGGTGAGGGGGATGCCTGGTACATCTCGACCGGGCAGGGCATGGGCGCCACGCTCACGATTGCCTCTGAAAAACAGGGCTACTGCCTCACCGACCGCGCCACCTACCTGGCATCGAACGACCTGGGCCTGGAGATCCTGGTGGAAAAAGAACCCGCGCTGCTGAACGTTTACCACGTGATGGTGGTCAACCCCGAGAAATGGCCGGAGACCAACGTGGAAGGCGCGCGCGCTTTTGCCCAGTTCCTCGTTTCGGATGAGGCGCAGAAGTTGATCGGCGCGTTTGGCGTCGACAAATACGGCCAGCAGTTGTTCGTCCCCGACGCGGACAAGACCGACGCGGATTTCGGGCTGTAAACTGCTCCGGCGCGGGCTGGCAGCGGCGGCTGCCGCCAATTTTGACTGCCATGTCACGAATCTTCCTGCACGGGAGGATTGGTGACATGGCTTATGTACGGGCTGGATTTACCGCTTTGCGCGGGTCATATTACAATAAGGCATGGATTTTGCCACTTTCCCCTTTGGCGCTGAGGATTTCCCGGCGCTGCTTGAGCCGGTGATCGACGTCTACCGGCTGGCATTTGCGCCACCGCCCTACGAAAAAGGGGAGGGGGAGGTCATTGCCTTTTCGGCCATGCTGCAGACCCACATCCAGCGCCCCGGGTTTTGCGGCTTTTGGGCCAGCGATCTGCACGGCCGCATGACCGGCTTCGTCTACGGTTTTTCCGGCGGCCCGGGGCAGTTCTGGTACGATACGGTTTCGAGCGCGATGCCGCCGCCGCTGGTGGAGCGCTGGCTGAGCGACTACTTCGAGCTGGTGGACCTGGCAGTCTGCCCCGAGCAGCAGGGTAAAGGCATTGGCACGCGGCTGCATGATGAAATTCTGGCGTGCACCCGCCATTCCACCGCCGCGCTGACCACCGCGCAAAGCGAAACCCCGGCGCTGCGCCTGTACCGCAAGCGCGGCTGGCGCACCATCTACGATAACCTGCTGTTCCCCGGCGATTCCAAGCCGCTGCGCGTCATGGCCATTGACCTGGTTCCGAAACCGGGCGAATAAATGAATATGTATTCAGTTTATTTCAATCCGCCAGTTTTCAAAAGCACAATCTACCGCTGCGCGGCTGGGATGAAAGTATAAATGAATGACAATTCAGTAAATGAATACGATTCTTGAAGGCATTACCCAGGCGATCTACTTGCTGACCCACCTTGACCCCGAGGTGCTGGAAATCACTACGCTTTCACTGCGGCTCTCGGGCATTGCCACCCTGCTTTCGGTTATCATCGGGCTGCCGCTGGGCACGCAGCTTGCCCTGGGGCGCTTTACCGGGCGCGGCTGCCTGCTCTCGCTGATCAATACCGGCATGGCCCTGCCGCCGGTGGTAGTGGGGCTGGTGGTGTCGATCTTCCTGTGGCGCAGCGGCCCATTGGGCAGCCTGCGCCTTATTTACACCCCGCTGGCGATCATCATCGCCCAGGTCATTATTGCCGCGCCGGTGGTCACCGGGCTCACCGCTTCGGCCATCCAGCAGCTTGACCCGCGCCTGCAGATCCAACTCAAGGGGATTGGCGCGTCACCGCTGCAAATGGTGCTGGCCCTGTGGAATGAGGCGCGGCTGCCCCTGCTGGCGGCGCTGATGGCCGGTTTTGGCTCGGTCATCTCCGAGGTCGGCGCGTCGATGATGGTGGGCGGCAACATCCGCTACCAGACCCGCGTGCTCACCACCGCCATCGTGCTCGAAACCGGCAAGGGCAATTTTGCGCTGGCGATTGCGCTTTCCGTCCTGCTGCTGCTGATTGCCTACCTGATCAATCTGACCCTCACCTGGATCCAGCAGCGCAAGTATTGAACCGGCTGGACCAAGAACAGGAGACTCACCTATGCAATACCGAAAACTGGGAAATTCTGGACTCGAGGTATCCGCCATCTGCCTGGGCTGCATGGGGTTTGGCGATGCCGCGCGCTGGATCCATCAATGGGTGCTCAACGAAGAAAACAGCCGGCCGATCATCCAAAAGGCGCTGGAGATGGGTATCAATTTCTTCGATACGGCCAATGTCTACTCGATTGGAGCGAGTGAAGAGATTCTTGGCCGGGCTTTGAAGGATTTTGCCCGGCGGGATGAGGTGGTAATTGCCACCAAAGCGCACGGCCGCATGCGCCCCGGTCCCAACGGCGCCGGACTCTCGCGCAAGGCCATCCTGTCTGAAATCGACCACAGCCTGCAGCGCCTGGGGACGGACTATGTTGACCTGTACATCATCCACCGCTGGGATTACGAAACCCCGATTGAGGAAACGCTGGACGCGCTGAACGCCGTGGTGCAGGCCGGCAAAGCGCGCTACCTGGGGGCTTCCGCCATGTGGGCCTGGCAATTTCAAAAGGCCCTGTTTGTTTCAGAAAAACACGGTTGGGCGCGTTTTATTTCGATGCAGAACCACCTCAATTTGATCTACCGCGAAGAAGAACGCGAAATGCTGCCGCTGTGTCGCGCCGAAGGAATTGGGGTGACCCCATACAGCCCGCTCGCTTCGGGCCGGCTAACGCGTGATTGGGCCGCGGAAGACACGCTCCGCTCTGAAACCGACCAGATTGCCCGCGCGAAATACGACTCGGTGTCCACCGGGGTAGCTGCCGCTGACCGTGCCGTCGCGCAGCGCGTCGCGGAGATCGCCGCTAACCACGCTGTTCCGCGCGCGCAGATCGCTCTGGCCTGGCTGCTGCAAAAATCGCCTGTGACCGCCCCCATCATTGGGGCAACCCGCATCCATCACCTGGAAGACGCGGCCGGCGCTCTTGCGGTGCAACTGACGCCCGAAGAGGTTACCTACCTGGAAGAGCCTTACGTCCCGCATGCCGTTGTGGGGCACCAATAATTCTCCATCCTGCCATGCTGCCATCGAAACTTCCATTTTTCTGCTGTTTTCCCGGTTCCACCTCCTGGAGTTCCGGCGTATGATTCCCACGATCCTCTCGGCGAAAGATCTGCGGGTTGACCGGGATGGGCAAACCGTGCTGGCGATTCCATCCTTTGCGCTGTACCCGGGCGAAACCCTGGCCCTGATTGGCCCGAACGGAGCGGGGAAGAGTACCCTGCTGCTCGCGCTGGCGTTTTTGCTGCCCGCCGCGCAGGGCGAGGTGCGCTTCCATGACCAGCCGGTGCGCGCGCGCGATGTGCTGGC
>DATCUC010000396.1:0-6750 GCA_036567625.1 Anaerolineaceae bacterium
CGCGTAGCGCGCTGCGCGCCCTGCTGCGCGCACTGCCGGAAAACCCGCCGCGCGCGGAAAAAGCGCTGAAAGAATTGGGGTGGCAGCCGCGCGTCAGCCTGGAAGAGGGCATGCAGGTGATTGAACGCAGCAACGGGTTCCATAAAACGGAGCAAAAGAAAGACGTGAACCCCTGGCAAGAAAATGAAAACTGGACCGATGAACACACCGATGGAGGTGGGAGCATATGACCGATTCAATCAAGATCAACCGCGCGCCGGTGATGACCCTGTGGGCATCGGTGGTGGCGGAACGGATGGGGTTTGACCCGGATGAAGCGCTGACGCTGGGCAAGGCTGTATCCGGCCTGAACGCGCAGTCTAAAGGCCAGCGGTTAGGCATTTATGATCGTGCCAATACGGATGAAGGCCGGCGCGCGGCCCGCGAACGCCAGTTGGATGAGCAATACATGGTGGGGTTGATGGGCCGCGCTGTGCCGGTGGTCAACACCAAGTACGGGGTTCGCGCGGTCAATGAGGGCCGCCCGGAAGATCCTCAGGCGGTGCAGCGCTACCTGGAAAAGAAGTTTGGCGAGGCGCTGCCCGAAGTGCGCGAAGAAATGCGCGCGCTGGCAAAGCATTTTTCGCCGGAAGAGCTGAAGCAGCGCGCCTACGAACTGTATGAAGAATTCCGCCCGGAGGTGCCGGAAGGCACACGCGGGTGGGGCGCGGAGGGCAAGTTAGAATTGGAGAAAATCCGCAAATTGCGCGAAAAGTAATGCCGGAAATCATTTGATTATGCCGGCATTTTTCACTATAATGATTACAGGTTTCTTGCGCGACACAGCGTTTCATAAACGGATGCGTTGAAGCCTGGTCTTACGATGGACGCCTTGGCCAGGGGGAGCAGATGGCGTAACCGACCGTGAATCTTGCATAGATCACGGTCTTTTGTTTTCCAGATATTTTGCGCTTCATTCGTTGTACGTCAGGTAGTCCCCCCAGGACACGTTTCATCACCGGGGAAGGGTTTTTCCACCCCAAGGCTTTCGAATCCTGTTGGCTAAACACAAGGAGTAGATTGGCATGGATGTAAAGCGTTCCCTATTTCGCCTTCTGGCGGCTACTGTGATCGTTTCTATGGCGCTTGCCTTGCTGCCAGTGCAACTGGCGGCCCAGGCTGCGCCAACCGATCTGTTCTTCTCAGAGTATATCGAAGGCAGCAGCAATAACAAAGCGTTGGAAATCTTCAACGGCACTGGCGCAGATATTGATCTGTCTGCCGGCGCATACAGCGTGCAGATGTTCTTCAACGGTTCAGTCAGCGCTGGATTAAACCTCAACCTCACCGGTACCGTGGCGGCCGGCGATGTGTACGTCGTGGCGCATGCCTTGGCGGATGCGGCCATCCTTGCGCAGGCCGACCAGACCAATAACGCTGGCTGGTTCAACGGTGACGACGCAGTGGTACTGCGCAAGGGCGCCATAGTGATCGACTCGATCGGGCAGGTTGGTTTTGACCCAGGTACTGAATGGGGCACCGGCCTGACCAGCACGGCGGATAACACCCTGCGCCGCAGTGAGGCGGTTGAGGTTGGCGATGCCGCCACCGAAGATGCGTTTGACCCCACGTTGGAATGGGTTGGTTTTGCCAACAACACCTTCGACGGCCTGGGCGTGCATACCTTTACCCCACCGGTTGGTGATACCGCCCCGGCGGTGACCGGCAGCGTTCCCGCGAACGGCGCGACGGACGTGGACGCAGCCGCCGACCTGGTGGTCAACTTCTCTGAAGATGTCACCCTGGCAGACGGCTGGTTCAGCCTGGTTTGCTCCACCAGCGGCACGCTGACCGGCGTGACCAGCGGCGGCCCGGCCAGCTATACCATCAACCCGGATGCGGATTTCGCCCCGGGCGAAAGCTGCACGCTGACCGTGCTGGCTGATCATGTGGCCGACGTGGACGTTGACGATCCCCCGGATGCGCTGGCTGCCGATTTCACCGCCAGTTTTAGCGTGTATCTCCCGGTCGACACCTGCGCGCTGACCATTACCCCGATCTATGCGATCCAGGGCAGTGGGGCGACCGCGGCCATCCTCGGCAATGTGCGCACCCGCGGCGTGGTGGTGGGCGATTACGAAGGCCCATCCCCGACCCTACGCGGTTTTTACCTGCAAGATGCGACCGGTGACGGCGATCTGGCGACATCAGACGGCATTTTCGTTTTCAACAGTAGCAAGAACAACGTTGCCGTAGGTGACGTGGTCTCCGTCGAAGGCAGCGTTTCCGAATACCAGGGCCAGACGCAAATCACCGCCAGTGACGTTACCAACTGCGGCACGGGAACAGTCACTCCGGTGGACGTGACCCTGCCCTTTGCCGCGGCGGATGAACCCGAGCGCTACGAGGGTATGCTGGTGCGCCTGCCGCAAACCCTGTACGTGACCGAGTTCTTCCAGCTTGGGCGCTTTGGCCAGGTGGTGCTTTCGTCCGGCGGGCGGCTGCAGCAGCCCACCAACGTAACCACCCCCGGCGCAGAGGCAATCGCGCTGCAAAATGCCAATAATCTCAACCGCATCATTATCGACGATGCAACCAACGCGCAGAATCCCGACCCGATTGTCTTTGGGCGCGGCGGGTTGCCGCTCTCGGCGTCTAATACGCTGCGCGGCGGCGACACCGCTACCGGCATCGTGGGCGTGCTCAATTACACCTGGGGTGGCAATTCGGCCAGCCCGAACGCCTACCGCGTGCGCCCGGTGAACGCGCTCAACGGCTATGTGATGTTTGACGCCGTCAACCAGCGCCCGGCTGGCGCCCCGGAAAAAACCGGCAGCGTGCGCGTGGCGGGAATGAATTTGTTGAACTTCTTTAATTCCTTTGACAGCTGCTACCCGGGCAATGTCAAGGGCGACTGCCGCGGCGCGAGCGATCAGGCGGAATTCGACCGCCAGGTTGCGAAGACGGTGGCGGCTATTGTTGGCACCCAGGCCGATGTGATTGGGCTGGTAGAAGTTGAAAATGACGATTACGGTCCAAACAGCGCCCTGGCTGCTTTGACCAATGCGCTCAATGCCGCGACTGCTCCGGGAACATACGCCTACATCGACGTGGACGGCGCGGTTGGGCAGGATCACGCCCTGGGCACAGATGCGATTAAGGTCGCGTTTGTGTACAAGCCCGCGGTGGTTGCTCCGGTTGGGCAAACCGCAGTGCTGAACAGCGAGGCATTCGTCAACGGTGGTGACGGCGACGCCCGCAACCGCCCGGCGCTGGCGCAGGCGTTCCAGGATGCCAACGGCGGCACGGTGGTGGTCAGCGTCAATCACCTCAAGAGTAAAGGCAGCGCCTGCAATGCGCCCGATGCCAACGACGGGCAGGGGAACTGCAATGCGGTGCGTACCGCGGCCGCTACACTGTTGGGCCAATGGCTGGCTTCTGACCCGACCGGCACCGGTGAAACCGATGCGCTGATCGTGGGCGACCTGAACTCTTACGCCAACGAAGACCCGATTGTGGCGCTGGAAGGGCTGGGGTACACCAACCTGGTCAAGCTGCTGCTCGGCCCAGACGCGTATTCCTACGTGTTCGATGGGCAGTGGGGCTACCTGGATCATGCCCTGGCGAGCGCCAGCCTGGTGAGCCAGGTGACCGGCGTTGCCGAATGGCACATCAATGCCGATGAACCCAGCGTGCTCGACTACCTGCTCGACTACAAATCTCCTGGCCAGCAGGTGAGCCTGTACGCTCCGGATGAGTTCCGCATTTCGGATCACGACCCGGTGCTGGTCGACCTTGATCTGGACGCGCCGCCAACCGTAGATGCCGGCGGGCCCTACAGCGTGGATGAAGGCGGGCTGGTGACGCTTTCGGCCGCGGGCGCTGACCCGAACGGTGCGGAAGGTCTGACCTTCGTCTGGGATCTGGACGGAGACGGCGTTTTTGAGACCGCCGGGCAGTCGGTAGAGTTCGCCGGGGTTGATGGCCCCGCCGAGGTCGCCGTCAGCGTTCAGGTGACCGACCCCACCGGCTTTACAGCGCTAGACGAAGCGGTGGTCACCGTCAATAATGTCGTCCCTGTGGTGGGCGCGGTTTCCGTGACCCCCGAACCCTCGAAAGAACGGGAAAAGATAACCGCCACGGCGTCGTTTATGGATATTGCCCTGGATGCACCCTTCACCTGCACGGTGGACTACGGCGCCGGTTCTGGCCCGCTGGCCGGCACGGTGAGCGGCAGCACTTGCGTCGGCCCGCAGTATGCATATAAGACCTACGGCGTCTACACCGTGACGGTAACCGTGACGGATAAAGATGGCGGCGTTGGTTCGATCAGCAGCCAGCACGCGGTGACCATGAACTTCAGTGGTTTCTATCTGCCGATTGTTAAGCCGCCGTTCTTCAACCTGGCTAAGGCCGGGAGTCCTTTCCCGGTTGTCTTCAGCCTGGATGGAAACAAGGGCCTGAACATCTTCGCGGGTGGCGCGCCCATGGTGCAGCGGGTTTCCTGCATCACCGGCAAGCCTACGGGCGCTGCCCCGGTGGTTGCGAACGGCAAGCTCAGCTACAGCCGGCTGACCGGGCTGTATACCTTCCTGTGGAAGACGGAGAAGTCGTGGGGCAACACCTGCCAGGCGCTGGTGGTTCGCTTTGTGGATGACACCGAATACGCCGCTAACTTCTACCTGTATAAGTAAAGCATTTTGAGCCAGCATCTCCCCGCGCCTACCCGGGCGCGGGGAGATGCGTGTTTCGGGCACAAAAGGGCGAAAAATCGTTGCCCAGGCGTGGGGTAATCGCCCACTTTTCGATTTCCAGAATCCGGCTATAATCAATACAGTACAGTCAAAAAATCGCTTTGTGCCTTGGGGGCAGGCTCTGGAGGAGCCTTTCAACCATGTATCATTATCGCTGCGGGCGCTGCGGGGAAAAAGTAGAGAAGTCTGCCCTGCTGTGCCCAGGCTGCGGAGCAAAATTAGGCAGTATCCGCTGTAATCAATGCGATTATACCGGTGTGCCTTCCGATTTTGCCAATGATCGCTGCCCGCGCTGCCGGGCGGTACTGCGGACTACGCCAAACCGCGGTGACCGCTGCCGGGAATGCGGAGCGCGCATGGAGGGCCGCCGGTGGAGCTGCCCGAACTGCGGCCATACCGAGTGGGGCAATATTCTCATCGTCGGGCTGCTGGCGGTGGGTAGCCTGGCCGGCGCGCTCATCTTTTTGCCTATGCCCACCATCTGGACGGTGCTGGTAGGCGGAATTGGCGTGGCGCTGTTTGTCACCGTGATGTTTGCTGTTGGGTCGGTGATGAAATGGCGCAGCCTGCTCACGCTGCTGACCACCGGGGCGCTGCTGGCCGGGTTGACCTTCACCTCGCTGGCCGCGCGCTACCGCTATTCGGATGACCCGGTAATCCAGCCGCCGGAGCGTGTGGCCGAAGCCGCCGCGCTGACGGAAACCCCTACCGCTACGCCAACCCTTTTCCCGACGATGACACCCGAACCCAGCCCGACGCCTTCTTTGACCGGGACGATTCTGGTGGAACTGGGAAATATCCGCGAAACGCCGTCGATGGACGCGCCGATTGTGGGTACGGTGGCAAAAGATGAGGTCATCGTGCTGCTTGGACGCAGCGCTGACAGCGCCTGGGTGCGGATGGCCACGTCTGCCGGGGTAGAAGGCTGGGTATGGGCGCCGCTGGTCGAATCACAGCCGGCGGTGAAAGATCTGCCGGAATATCGACCCTAGCGATATTTGACCGGGGTAACTTCGCGCCGGTACGGCCGGCGCGCTTTCATGCTGATCACGATAAGGGGAACCACCGTGGATATGAATATGTACGATGCAGAGGTGGCGGAAAAATATGCCGCTAACCGCAAAATTCACCCTGGCGTGCTGCGCAATATTCTCGAAGATGGGCAGGTGCAGTCGGGCAGCGCGGTGCTCGAAGTAGGCTGCGGCACTGGCAATTACATCAGCGCGCTGCAAGAGATCAGCGGCTGCCAGGGCTGGGGCATTGATCCTTCAACGGACATGCTGTCGCGCGCCGCAGCGCGTGAGACGGTAGTGACGTTTGGCGATGGCCGCGCCGAAGCGCTGCCGTTTGCAAGCGCCAGCTTCGACCTGGTTTACTCGGTGGATGTGATCCACCACGTGAAGGATCGCGCGGCAGCCTACCGCGAAGCGTTTCGCGTGCTGCGTCCGGGCGGGCAGGTATGCACGGTAACTGATTCAGAAGAGATTATCCGCAACCGCGCGCCGCTGGCACGGTACTTCCCCGAAACAGTGGCGGTGGAATTGCGCCGGTATCCCTCAATGGCGGAACTGCAGGCGCTGATGCGCACCGCCGGTTTTATCGATGCCAGCGAAATCCTGGTCGAGATCCGAGCGGATCTGACCGATATCCAGGCATATCGTGACAAGGCTTTTTCGAGCCTGCTGCTGATATCTCCGGAGGCGTTTGACCGCGGTATCACGCGCATGGAAGCCGACTTACAGCGCGGCCCACTGGAATACATTTCGCGCTACGTGCTGGAGTGGGGCCGCAAGCCGGAGGAGTAAATGACTGACCCGCAAGATGTTCGTGCCTACAACCGCGAAGCCTGGAACCGCGAGGTAGACGGCGGCAAAAACCCCTGGACGCTGCCGGTCAGCGCGGAGCAGGTGGCGGCCGCGCGGCGCGGTGAGTGGCAGATTCTGCTCACCCCCACCATCCCCACGCCGAAAGACTGGTTTCCAGCGTTGGCGGGAGCGCAGGTGCTGTGCCTGGCCTC
>DATCUC010000397.1:0-16186 GCA_036567625.1 Anaerolineaceae bacterium
CGGGATGACGATCTCTCCCAAAGAAGTGCCCACCAGCCCACCCATCAACTGGGCCAGGCTGGATGCCATCAGCACTCCCAGGCCCACCCCCAGCCCAGAGCCCAGAACACCCAGCACCACCGCTTCAAAAAGCACCTGCCCCATCACCTGACGGCGAGTCATGCCCACCGTACGCAACATGCCAAATTCGCGCGTGCGCTCCACTACGGTCATGGAGAAGGCGTTGTAGATGAGGAATGCGCCGACAAAAAGCGCCATGCCACTGAGAAAGTTCAACCCGATCTGGTAACTGCTCAGCATCTGCGTCATGCGCTTTCCCTGCGAGGCCGGGAACACCACGGAATACTCGCCGCCCAGGCTGGCCTGCAGTTCACTTTGCAGGTTCTCCAGCCCGACGGTCGTGTTCTGATCATCATTGGCAATGATGTCCACCTGATCGATCATTCCCGAGCGATTGAACAACTCCTGCGCGGTGCGGATGGGGATGACGCCAAAGGAGCCGTTATTCAACTGGCCCGGGCCTTCTTTCTTAATCAGCCCCACCACGCGCAGGCGCATTGGCCCATTAGGGGTGATAATGCTGATTTTGTTGCCCACTTCAATGCTCTTATCGGCGGCAAAGGTGCTGGTCAGCACCATCTCATAGGCGTTGGTATCCTCGGAAAGAAAGCTACCCGCAGCCATGGTGTACGGGCGCGCCTGCGGGTCGAGCAGCGGATCAATGCCGTAGAGCAGCAGCCCGCTGCCGGAGCCCAGCCCAAACATATTCAGGTTGAGCGCCCCAGACGGGGCATCTTCGGCCAGGACAGTTTGTGCGTGCACCGAGGGAACTGCCGCGGCCAGCCCCGGCACTTCGTTGACGGTGCGCAAGACTCGCTCGCGAAAGCCCTTATTGTCGTTGGTGGTGCTGGTGATAACCAGGCTGCTGTTGCCCGAGGTGTCTTTGAATAAGCGCGTCACCGAATCCAGCGCCAGGCGGTTGGTGATGCCAATGGAAAGAATGCCGGCCACGCCGAGGACGATGCCAAACGCGCTTAACAGGGTTCGCAGCGGCCGCGAACGGATGGAGCGCAGGGTAATCATGCGAGTGAGCACGGGCTACATCTCCAGGCTTTCCATGGCTTCCATCACGCAGCGCACGCGCTGGGGAAGCGGCATGTCTTTTTCGAGCAGGACGGTTTGCACCACATTGCCGTCGCGCAGAAAGACCACGCGGTCGGCATACGCCGCGGCGCGCGGGTCGTGGGTCACTTCGACGATCGCCTGGCCGAGCTGGTCACAGGAGAGGCGCAGCAGGCCCATGATGGTGCTGCCGGTTTTGGTATCCAGGTTGCCGGTGGGTTCGTCGGCCAGCACGATGGCCGGTTCGGTGATCAAAGCGCGGGCGATGGCCACGCGCTGCTGCTCGCCGCCGGAAAGTTGATCTGGGCGGTGGCGGCGGCGGTCAGACAGCCCCACCAGTTCCAACAGGTGGTTGAGGCGGTCGGCGTACTTGCGCGGGTCTTTGCCGTCGATGATCACCGGCAGGGTGATATTCTCCTCGGCAGTGAGGGTGGGCAGCAGGTTGAAGAACTGGAACACAAAACCCACATTATGCCGCCGTGCCAGGGTGCTCTGGTTATCGTTGAGCACCGAGAGGCGCTTGCCCGCCAGGGTCACCTCGCCGGAGGATGGCCGGTCAAGTCCACCCAACAGGTGCAGCAGAGTCGACTTTCCGCTGCCCGAGGGACCCATGATGGCCACAAATTCGCCTTTGCGTACAATAAAGTCGACCCCGGCCAGGGCGTCAACCCGAACTTTTCCCAGGTCATACTGCTTGCGCAGCCCGCTCGCTTCCAATACGGTCGCCGGTTCGTCCATGCTCTTCTCCGTCCTTGTGGATCAGCACTTCGCCTTTATACCCATCGATTGTCACCAGTGTATTATCCTTCAGCAGCGTGGCGCCCGCCACAGAAACCACCGCGGGAATACGATACTCACGCGCGATGATGGAACTATGCGAGAGCAGCCCGCCCGATTCGGCAATGACTCCACCCGCCTGGGCAAACAGCGGCGTCCAGCCCACGTCAGAATACGGTACCACCAGCACATCACCCGCTTGCAGGCGCGAGAGATCCCCGACGGAACGCATCACGCGCACCCGCCCGGTATATACGCCGCGCGAGGCGGGGATGCCGCTCAACCGGTCTTCGCTGATTCCGACCACCGGGGGCGGCGTGTCGCCGTAAATCACCACCGGCAGCACAAGGTTTTGCATGGCGGCCATCTCCTGGCAGCGGCTGGCGGCCAGCCGGGCATAGTCTTTACTTGAATCGCCAGAAAGGGCCGCTTTGGCCTCCTCTTGATACAGGTAAAAGACATCTTCCGGCGCGCGCAGCAGCCCGCGTTCAGCCATGCGCCGGCCCAACTCCAGCCAGTACGGGCGGAACGCGCCGTACGTCTTGGTATACATAAAACTGATATGCTCGCGATAGAGGCGGAAGCGGCGCGCGCGGTGATAGAAAAAGCGCGTCATCCAACCCTTCAGCCTTCCGCCCGGCAGATCTTTTACACCCATGCGCGACTTGTGTGGGACTGCGTACGGGTTATAGGTCACGATCATTTTCAGAACCAGGTCAGGGATTTCGCGCCAGTTGGGCATAGAAATATCATTGCCGCTGTCGCTCAGATGACCAAAACGCGTTAGAAAAGCATTGACTTCGGAGCGGAAGGCATCTATGCCGTCTAAAGCCTGGAATTCGGCAAAGGAACTGGCGGCAATTTTTTCCTGAGCGGCCTGGTCAAGCTGCTGGTAATGCGCGTGGAGCGAGTGCAGATGCCGGCCGGGCTCATATTCGCTCCACTCGTGCATGCCGTCCATAATATCAAACTGTTCCGGGTCAATGCCCTGTTTCTTTAAGCGGCTGTTGAGCATGCCATTGTAAAAAAACATCAGCAGCGGGCCAACGATATTCAGGTAGGCTGCGCGCTGGGTCAGCGAGAATAACCGGCTCAGTTCGGCAAGGATGTCCGCATCAGATCGGGCGGCCAGATCATGCTGCTGGAAATTCGCCAGTTCGGCCTCAATGCCGGGCAGCTGCGTTTCAATCCGTTTGTGGAACCTGAATTTGTCCCATACCATGCCGATCAGGTTGGGCGCAATCAAAACCATGCGGGAGTGCAAGCGCATATTGGGCATGCGCATTCCCCGCGGGCCCAGGCCCATCATCATATCCAGGGTTTCACTTGGCAGCCCCAGCTTATTAAAGGCTTCGCCGAGGACCGACATATTGAAATACGCGCGGTAGTAAAAAGGTTTGGCCAGGGTCAACGGATCGATGCTATTTTTGCCAATCATTTCGGTCAAGAAGTTGACCCACACCGTATTGACCATCGGAACATTAATCGACCAGACCAGCGGCTTGATCATTCCGGGAAGCATATCTTTGGCGATGCGGTTGGAGTAGACCACCGCTTTGCTGGTGGATGTGATGTCGCGCATTTGCACGGCATACACTTTTTCGCCGTCTGACACCCACTCCATATCCACCGCACGCTTGAACACCTGGGCAGCTTTTTGCACCAGCGCCACCACCTGCTCAATCACCGCAGTGGGGATATGCGGTTGCTCGGGCTGGGTGACCCATTCATCCCACTTGAAGATCCAGCAGTCGGGGGTAACGCCGCCCTGCACCAGCGCCGTGCCGTTGCCCTGCACTCCTTCGACGACGATTTCGTCTACGCCGGTCACCGGGTTCTTGCTAAACGCCACGCCGGAGTATACCGGCGCGACCATTTCCTGAACGATGACGCCCATTTTTAACTCTGGTTGGATGGGCTGCATCTGCTTCAGGTACATGCGCACGCTTTCAGTGCAGGCTGTGGCCCAGATTGCCCAGATTGCGCTCAGGATCTCATCGATCCCACGCGCGTTGAGCACGGTTTTGAACTGCCCGGCAAAGGAAAAGGCTTCACCATCTTCAATGTTGGCCGAGGAACGCACCGCGTAGCCCTGGCCGGGCCGGACAACGCGCTCCAGCTCCGCGCGGATGCGCTCGACAATGCTGACGTTATCGCGCAGGTACTCCTGGTAGGCATCCCAGGTTATGACATAGGTTTCCGGCACGGGAAAGCCGTGATCCAGCAAACGGCGCAGATTGCCCGCTTTGTTGCCAGCGCGGTTAAGTTGACGCCCTTCGCGAATATTCACAAGGAATTTTGTTTGCATCTTCAACCCCCAAAATCGGATAACAAACAATTGGCTTCAATCGGTGGATCAGCGGCCGGTAACAGGCGAGCAGGGGCGCTGCGGGCTGTGCGTTTTTATTTTTTTCGGGTGCGATGAAGTGTGCGATGGGTTATCTCGGACGGAGATACGATTATTGTATCATCTTCAATAAAGAATTTATATAAGGATAATTTTTCTGTACAATTTTCTCGTATAATAAATGTGGTTCGTGAATTCCTTTGGTTAATCATGTAGTTTTTCATATGACCCGGCAGGTTGAGTCTTCCGCGCTTCCGGCAAGGGTTAACAGGTATGCAGTTTTCGTTCTATGAGGGAGGGTGGAAATGAAAAAACGGCTGCTTTTCAGCATTCTTATACTGCTCGTAGCAATCCTGGCTTTATCAGCCTGCGCAACCGGGCAAACCCCGGCAAAGGTAACGCCAACCAGCGCGCCGGCGGTCGCTAAAGTTCAATCCACGAAAACCGCTGACCGCATCGTTTCGGAAGGGGTGGTGACCCCGGTGCAGTTCACCTACCTGACCTTTGAAACCCAGGGGGTTATTGAGGAAGTGCTGGCGGCAGAGGGGCAGTCTGTGGAAAAAGGCGAACTGATTGCCCGGCTGCGCGGCTCGGCGCAGCAAGAAGCCGCGGTCGCCGCGGCCAAACTGGAGCTGCTCTCCGCGGAGCAAGACCTGGATTCATTGAAAACCAACGCCGACGTGGCCCGGGCGGAAGTGCAGCTGCGCATGGCGCAGGCCAACAAAGCCCTGGACGATGCCCAGGATAAGCGTGAGAGCAAGAGCTTTAAACGCGCCAACCAGTCGGTGATTGATAACCAGCGCGCCGCGCTGATCCTGGCGCAGGATGCATTTGACCGGGCGAACGATTTGTGGAGCTACTGGAAAGACAAGGATGAAGCGGATGTCAACCGCGCCGCGGCGCTGACCCAGTATTCCAAAGCCGAACAGGAGTTAAACCGCGCCAAGGCTAACCTCAACTACGTCGAAGCATACCCGGATCAGTTTGAGGTAGAGCTGGCGGAAGGCGAGCTGCAGGTGGCGATTGCGAATTACGACCAGGCCAAGCGTGATTGGGAACTGGTGAAAGACGGGCCGAACCCGTTGAAACTGGCGCTAGCCGAGGCGCGGATAGAAAATGCCAAATCGCAGCTTTCCGCCGCCGAAGCTTCGCTGGATGATCACCTGCTAACGGCCCCCTTTACCGGCACGGTAGTAACCTCGGACTTTAAGGTTGGTCAACTTGTTGGCCCGCAGACTTCACCTTTGCTGCTGGCAGACCTGAGCAAGTACCAGGTGGAAACCACGGATCTGACCGAATTGAGCGTGGTGGGCATCAAGGAAGGTTCCGTGGTCAAGGTCACCTTCGATGCCATCACCGGGCTGGAACTGCCGGGGAAGGTGCTGCGCATCAGCCCACTGGGAGAAGACCGCCAGGGAGATATTACCTACACGGTATACATTGACCTGACCAAGCAGGACCCACGCCTGCGCTGGAACATGACCGCCTCAGTGGTTTTTGAAGGCAAGTAAGAGACCGAAACCTGTGCAACCATCCTTCCCGCCGGAAAACCGGCGGGAAGTTGCTTATTCCCCCTGCCAGGAAAACTGAGCCGGGTTTTCGGTTTGCCCTGAGCGGGTTTGGCTTCTATAATGAGCCTGGAAAGGAAGATTGTTATGGGAAAAAACAAAAAATCCAGCGGGTTTTCCCGCTTGATCAACACGGCTTTGCTGGCCGCGGGGGGATGGATCGCGTACAGCCGGTTTGGCATTAATCACCACACGGCGCTGCCCGAAGCGCTGCGCGCCGAACGCAAGGTGTTCTTCAGCCAGACAGGCCAGAACTTGAGTTACTATTTTGACGCGCAGGCAGCCGGGCGGCCGCTGGTGCTGCTGCACAGCATCAACGCCGCGGCCAGCGCCTATGAGATGCGCCCGCTGTTTGAGTACTACCGCGCCCGGCGGCCGGTTTACGCGCTGGATCTGCCGGGCTATGGTTTTTCCGACCGCCCGCGGCGTGAATATACTCCGCAGATTTTTCAAAATGCGATTATCGATTTCCTGGAAAATGAGATCGCCCAACCAGCAGACGTGGTGGCGCTTTCCCTTTCCAGTGAATTTGCAGCGGCGGCTGCGCAGGCGCGCCCGGGGCTGTTCCGCTCCCTCGCGTTGCTCTCGCCCACCGGCCTGAGTGGTGAAAAACAAAAACGCGCCTCGCAATCCGCCGGGCGCAGCGGCAAAAGCCAGGCGCTGCATGGGGCCTTTTCGTTCCCACTGTGGGGCCGGGCATTCTTCGACCTGATTTCCACGCGCCCCAGCATTCGTTACTTTTTGGATCAGAGCTTTGTGGAAACTGTTCCCGACAGCATGGTGGAATACGCTTACCTCACCTCGCACCAGCCGGGCGCGGAACACGTGCCGCTGTACTTCATCAGCGGCAGCCTGTTTACGCCGGATATTCGCACGCGGGTGTATCAGGATATGAGCACGCCGGGCCTGATCATCTACGATCACGATCCCTTCACATCCTTCGACCGGCTGCCGGTACTGCTGCGCAGCGGGCCAAACTGGCAGGCAGAGCGAATTATTCCGACCCGCGGCCTGCCCCATTGGGACCGGTTGGAGCAAACCGCCGCCGCGCTGGATGCGTTTTGGACAAACCTGGATTAGGTTGAAAGAGCAGCGCGGTTAGTCTACCCAACCGCGCTGCTTTGCCAGACCGAGCATTTCTTCTCGGTTACGGCAGGCCAATTTTGCCACTAAGAAGGTAAACATCTGCCCGACCGACTTTTCATCGAGGGCAAAGATGTTTGCAATCTCTGCATCCGATTTGCCGGATTCTAAAAGGCGCAAGAGGTCCATCTCGCGGAAGGTCAGCGTGGCGTCCGCGGTCTGTGCTACGGCAGGGCGGCCAAGTTTCTTGGCTACCTGGGCGCTGACCCAGCCTTTTTGGCCGCTGGCCACACCGCGCACAGCATCCAGAATGTATTCCGGCGTTTCTTCCTTCAACAGGTAGCCGGCCGCGCCGCTGCCGAGCATTTCCATGATGTAAACCTGGTCATCATAGGCCGATAGTACCAGGATGTTGGTGCTCAACCCGGCTTCTTCCAGCTTGCGCACCACATCAACGCCGTTCATCCCGGGCATCTCAATATCCAGCAAGAGCACATCCGGCCGGAGCTGGTTGACCATTTTTATCGCATCATAGCCATTATTGGCTTCGCCAATGACAACAATGTCCGCCGCTTTACGTAGTAAGTTGCGAATACCTTTGCGAACAACATCGTGGTCATCCACCAGTACCACGCGCGTCTTGGACACCCAAGTCATTGCTCTCCCCGTATCTTCGATCCGCTCAGCAGTAGCAGGCTGCGTCAGATTGATTGATAATCGTGTTCTATCCAGTTCCATTTTATAACAATTTGTGCACTTAATTTCTCTGCTGAAGGGTACGGCCAACAAAAGGATGCGGTCTTCTGAACCCGTACACCAGGAGTGTCTTTCCCGCCCGGTGAACATAGTTAGGGGAGGTCAAGACCTCCCCTAACCCTGAACCTCAAGGATTAATTGAGGTCGTTCCAGTCTCAAAAAACTTACATGCGAGGATTACCGTAGCCGGTATCACCCATGTCATTGTAGTCGCCTTCACTGGTAAAGCGTTCGATCTCTTGCTGGGCACGCTCGCGGGTATATCCATAGCGTTCTTGCAGAATACCAGCCAGGCGGTCCATGCTCCCGTCAATGCGGGTCAGATCATCGTCAGTGAGGTCGCCCCAACGCTCTTTGATCGCACCTCGAATTTGTAGCCATTTCCCTTTAAACATATCCGAATTCATTCAGCGCACAACTCCTTTCCGCCGTAGCTATGCTTCAAAAAGCAGGCCTAAAACTCGTTTCTGTTAAAAGCATACAGCGTATGCTAAAGCAACTATACGCGACAGTGGAAATTGGTTCAATCCGTGAATTACCCTGGTTTTATGGGGGATTTCCCGAAAGCGGCGCGCGAAAAGAAGCCGCCTTCCATTGGGAAGACGGCTTTCAGATCAGTTTTTCGCAAATATCAGAACAGGCCCTCGCGCACCGCGTAGACGGCAGCCTCGACCCGCGAGGCAACGCCCAGCTTGGCGAAGATGGCTTCCATATACTTCTCGATCGTTTTTTCGCTAATGCCCAGTTCGGCGGCGATATTCTGGTTGGTCTTGCCAGAAACCACGTGCTTGAGGACTTCCATCTCGCGCGCGGTCAGCTTCAGCCCTTCCCGCTCATCACCGCGAACCCACGAAACCATTTGCGCGGCAATCCGGCGGCTGACCCAGCCCTGCTCCCCATAGGCGACGCCGCGCACAGCCTCGACGATCGTTTCGGGTGCTTCCTCCTTAATGAGATAGCCAGCCGCGCCTAATTCTAGCAGTTCGCGGATATACACGCCGTCGTCATAAGTGCTGAGGGCCAGGATCTTCACCGGAGATTTATTGGACTGCAGCCTCTGCGCGACTTCCGTACCTTTAATATCGGGTAGTTCCATGTCAAGCAGCAGCACATCGGGGTGGGCGGTATCTACCAGAGATAGCGCCTCCTGGCCGGTTGAAGCTTCCCCCACCACTTCAATATCAACAACCTTTTCCAATAAATTGCGAATGCCAGCCCGCACAACCGGATGATCATCGGCCAATACAACGCGGATCGGACTCATAGGGTACCTTCTCTCTCATCCCTCAGCCAGGAAACCCGGGCTTGTCTATGTACTTCCTTGTGATTTATCAATAATTGACATTCATATGTGGTTACAAGGTGGTTGGTTTACCCACCCATCCAACCTTACACCATTTTAACGCGCAACGGTATGAATTGCAACTAAAGTTGTACATCAATTCGCGACGCTATAAAGGATGACTGCCGAAATCACCCAAACGGTGCATGGGAATTGATGACAAATTTCCCTATAATAGTACAAAATAACGAATGTTAAGGTGGTCAAGGGATTCTGCTTATGTCCTGGCGAAAATGGCTCTTCCTCATCAGCACGGCTTCCTTACTGGCCGGGTGTACTGCTAACCCGGCCACAACGATCTTTCATACCAACTCGATGATTGCCGAGCAGAAATTGCAGCTTTTTAACATCCTCTTTTGGATGGGGGTGGGCGTATTTCTGCTGGTGGCCGTTTTGCTGGCCCTGGCGATCATCCGCGGGCGGCGCCAGCCGGGTGACAACAGCGAGCCGCGCCAGAATCACGGCAACGTGCGGTTAGAGATCATCTGGACGGTTATCCCGATCCTGCTGGTGGTGTATATCTTCTTCATCACCGTGCGCACGATGAATGCCGTGGCCGCGCCGCCGCGCGAAGACGGCGACCTGACCGTGCGCGTCATCGGTCACCGCTGGTTCTGGGAGTTCCAGTACCCGGACCTGGGCATTACTACCGCCAATGATCTGGTGATCCCCGAAGACACCAATATCCACCTCGAACTGGTTTCAGTAGATGTGATCCATTCCTTCTGGGTCCCCAACCTGTCGGGCAAGATCGATGTGGTGCCGGGGCAGCAGAACAGCATGTGGATCCGCGCGGATAACCCGGGAACGTTTATGGGCCACTGCGGCGAGTACTGCGGCATGCAGCATGCCAACATGCACTTTAATGTCATCGCCCGCAGCGCAGATGACTTCACTGCGTGGGTGCAGGGGCAGCAGCAGCCGGTGGCCGCCGCGCAAGGCACGCTGGAAGAGGAAGGCGAGCAGATCGTCACTGCCGGGGTGTGCGCGGGCTGCCACACCATTCAGGGCACGAAGATGGTTGGGAAAACCGGGCCAGACCTGACCCACCTGTATTCGCGCACGATCATCGCCGGCGGTTTTCCGTTGGATGATGCCACCCTGGAACAATGGCTGCGCAATTCGGATGAACTGAAACCGGGCAACCTGATGGCAGGCATCCGGGTGAGCGATCAGCAGATTGAGGCCGTAATGGCCTACCTGAAAACGCTGCGGTGAACTGGCGCGAGGCAACCTTATGACGACCCAAACTGAAACCTTCCCCTACATGCATCGGGCAGAAAAGAGCAAGTTCCTCTCCTGGGTGCTGACGACCGACCACAAGCGCATCGGTATCCTGTACCTGTCGACTGCCTTTATATTCTTTCTGGTGGGCGGCATTGAAGCCCTGCTCATTCGCCTGCAGTTGGCGCAGCCGGGCGCGCAAGTACTTGGCCCGGATGCCTACAACCAGGTTTTCACCATGCACGGCATGACGATGATTTTCCTGGCCGCCATGCCGATCGCGATTGGCTTTGCCAACTACCTGATCCCGCTGATGATCGGCGCGCGCGACATGGTTTTTCCGCGCCTGAACGCGCTCAGCTACTGGCTGTTCTTCTTCGGCGGGCTGTTCATGTACAGCAGTTTCCTGCTGGGCGGCGCGCCGGATAAGGGCTGGTTTGCCTACGCGCCGATGACCGAGCGCGCCTTTTCGCCGGGGATGCGCATGGACTTCTGGGGCCTGGGCGTAATCGTGCTGGCCATCTCTTCCACGGTGGGCTCGATCAATATCATCGTCACCATCCTGCAGCTCCGCGCGCGCGGCATGAGCATCACCAAAATGCCGATGTTCGCCTGGAATATGCTGGTCACCTCGTTCATCGGCATTTTTGCCTTTCCCAGCCTGATCGTGGCTGCCGCACTGCTGATCCTCGACCGCCAGCTTGGCACGCAGTTCTTCAACACTGCTGGCAGCGGGAATGCGCTGCTCTGGCAGCACATCTTCTGGTTCTTCGGCCACCCGGAAGTCTACATCCTGGTACTCCCGGCGATGGGGATTATGTCAGAAGTGGTGCCGGTCTTCTCGCGCAAGCCGCTGTTCGGGTTTACGGCTGTCGCGTTTTCCACGGCGGCCATTGGCGTCCTTTCCTTCACCGTCTGGGCGCATCACATGTTCTCTACCGGCATGTCGACCATCTCGCTGCTGTTCTTTGCCGCCGACAGCTTTCTGATTGGCGTGCCAACCGGGGTAAAGATCTTCTCCTGGCTGGCAACGATTTGGGGCGGCAAGCTGCGCATCACTACCTCGATGCTGTTTGCGATGGGTTTCATCGTGATGTTCGTGATTGGCGGCATCACCGGTATCCATGTGGCATCGGTTCCGGTAGACTGGCAGGTGACGGACAGCTACTACGTGGTAGGGCATTTCCATTACGTGCTCTTCGGCGGAACGATCCTGGGTTTCCTGGCCGGCGCGTTTTACTGGTTCCCCAAAATGACCGGGCGGCTGCTCAGCGAGCGCCTGGGCAAACTCTCGTTCTGGACAATTATGATCGGCATGAACATGGTTTTCCTGCCCATGCACTACCTGGGGCTGGCGGGCATGCCGCGCCGCGTATACACCTACCCGGCGGATACCGGCTGGGCTTTCTGGAACCTGTTTGAGACCGTGGGCGCGTTCGTCACCGCGACAGGCTTTCTGTTGATCCTGATCAATATTATCGTCACCCTGCGCAAGCCCGCAACGCATGAGCAGGACCCCTGGGACGGCTTCACCCTGGAATGGACCACCTCTTCGCCGCCGCCGCCCGAGAACTTCGCCCAGATCCCCAGCGTGCGCTCGCGCCGCCCCCTGTGGGACGCCAAGCACCCGGATATGGCAGATACGCACTAAGGAGCAGGCATGAATCAGGCATCTACTCAACCCCGCGGCACGGGATTAGACACGGCCAAGGTTGCGACGATCGTCATCCTCGGCTCGGAGACGTTTTTCTTTGGCACGCTGGTTTCCGCGTACCTGTTTATGCGCGGCATGTACCCGTGGCCGCTGGAAGGCGCGCCGCTTTCGCGGCTGGCCGTGCCCACCGCCAACTCGTTCATATTGCTGATATCGGTGATCACCATGGCGCTCGCGCTGCGCGCTGTGCGCGCCAATCAGCGCGCCGGGCTGGTGGCCTGGTCGACGGTCACGCTACTGCTGGGCCTGGTCTTTGTTGGTGGGCAGATCTTTGAATACACCAGCAACGGCATGCTGCCCAACGATTCGGGCTTTGGCGGGGTGTTCCTCACCCTGATGGGCTTTCACGCGCTGCACCTGCTGGCCGGGGTGGTATTCCTGGGTGTGATCGTGATGCGCGCGCGGCTGGGTGATTTCAGCGCGAAACGCCACTCGATTGTGGAAGTAGGGGCGTGGTTCTGGTATTACGTGGCTGCGGTGTGGGCGGCGCTGTATACTGTCCTCTACCTGGTATAAAGGAAAAAGATGCTGCGCGCGGCGATCGTTTATCACGGCACGGAAGGCGGCCCCTGGAGCTGGAGCTGGTATCCCAGCGTGCTGGTTGGGCTGGTGCTGATCAGCGCGGTGTACCTGTACCTGGCGAACGGCTACCGGCGCAAGGTCAACTACGGGCCGCCGGTTCCGCTGCGGCGGCAGGCGCTGTTCTTGCTCGGCAACCTGGTGGTTTTCTTCGCGCTCATCTCGCCAATCGACAGCCTTTCGGATAATTACCTGTTCTCGGCCCACATGGTGCAGCACATCCTGTTAATCGGCTTTGCGCCGGTGCTTTGGCTGCTGGGCGTGCCGGATGGGCTGCTGAAAGCGCTGGTTCGCCCGTCCTGGCTGCGTAAGTTCGCCTTTGAAATCACCCGCCCCATTCCGGCCTTCCTGATCTTCAACGGCATCTTTTTGCTGTGGCACATTCCGCGTCTGTATATCCTGGCGCTGGAAGAAGAGCCAATCCACATCACAATGCATCTCAGCTTTATGGCGGCCGCGGTAATTGGCTGGTGGCCGGTGTACAGCCGGTTCGAAGAGGCCGCCCCGCGCGCCACCCCGGTGATGCAGCTTTTTTACCTGTTCTTGATGATGTTCCCGTCCACCGCCCTGTCGGCGTGGATCACCCTCTCGCCAGCGATTCTGTACCCATTCTACGGCAGCCAGGCGCTGCAATTTGGCCTCACGCCGCGGGATGACCAGCAGCTCAGCGGGCTGATCATGTGGATTCCGGGCAACGCGCTGTTCTTTATTGCCTTCAGCATTGCGTTTTTTCAATGGTTCCGGCGCTCGCAGTCCGAAACACTGGATGATGACCCGGCGAGCGATTCCGAGACCTTGCTATCCCTTCAGGAGTAATCGATGCACGAACATACCCCTCAAATATCAATCTGGCCGCTGGTGATGGCCTTTGCGCTCACGCTGATTGTGGTGGGCATTATGGCTACCTGGATTATTGCCCTGGTGGGCATTGCCGGGCTGATCGTTTCGATCTTCGGTTGGGCAAGCGAAAACCGCGCCGCCGACGTGGAAGCGCAGCCGGTCGAAGTGGAAAGGGAGGAGCGCCGCCATGAATAATGAGCTGGAGCACGGGCACGAGGCGTACGTTCCACAGCGCGAGAACACCAAAGTGGGATTCTGGGTGTTCTTGAGCGGTGAAGTGATCCTGTTTGGGGTACTGATCGGTTCTTTCCTGCTGTTCAAATCGCACCACGCGGATGAGTTCGCGGAAGCCACAGCCGGTTTGAGCATTCCGCTGATTGCGCTCAACACGTTTATCCTCATCTTCAGCAGTTTTATGGTGGTGCGCGCGCTGGAAGCGCTGCGCAACGGCAGCCTGAAAGGTCTGCGCAATAACCTGATCGCCGTGCTGGTGCTGGGGGCGCTGTTCCTGGGCGGGCAGGCGTTTGAATGGATGCAGTTGTACAACGAGGGCATCTGGTTCGATTCGGCGTTTGGCACGCCTTTCCTGACCACCACCGGCATTCACGGCTCGCACGTTTTCATCGGGCTTCTGTGGGTGATCTTCATACTGCTCGGCATTCGCAAGAACGCTTACAGCAAAACGCGCTTTCACGGCGTCGAAGTTTTTGGCCTGTACTGGCACTTTGTCGACGTGGTGTGGATCGTGCTGTTCACCGTGTTTTATCTTCTTTAGGAGTGGGTCATGTCTGAGCAACCATCTACCGAACGCCACGCCAGCCCGCGCTACGGCCTGGTATTGATTGGCCTGATCGTGCTGACCGCCATCGAAGTTGGCGTCAGCTACCTGACAGGCGGGCTGAAGATCGGCCTGCTGCTGACGCTGGCCTTTGTGAAGGCCGCGCTGGTGGTGCTGTGGTTTATGCATCTCAAATTCGACTCGCGGCTGTACGCGGTCATGTTCATTCTCGGCCTGGTGCTAATTGCCCCGCTGGTGATTTTCCTGATCGTTACCACGCCGTAGGGACCCCTCTCAACCTATCCCTTCTCTTCCCTTTAGGCAAGAGAAAAAATCAACAGAAGAGAGGGACGAATTCGCGTTTTCATAACAAAGAACCGGGGAGTAGTTCAACCACCCGGTTCTTTGTTTTGTTTTAATCCGTGCTGACCGGAATGATCTGTTCCTCCAGCGGGTTCTGCGGGTCGAGCCGTTCGCGCGGAACGCGCAGGCTGTACAGGTACGTACCAAACAGGATGATCGCCGCGCTGAGATATGGAAAGACAATGTTGATATCAAACAGCGCGCCGGCCCACAGCGGCCCGGCAGTGCGGCCCAGGCTCTGGAAGGCATTATTGAGGCCCATGGCCATCCCCTGCCCGCCTTCGGCTTGCTTGGACATCACGCTGGCAATTGCCGGGCGGAGCATGGCGTTGGCGGTGACAAACAAGCCAACCGTGAGCAGCACGGTGAAGTAATTGTTCGCCAGCAGCATCAGCACAAAACCAACGGCGCTGCCGATCAGCGATACTTTGATCACCAGGCCCTCGCCAAAGCGCCGCGTAGCCGGGCCGGTGGCGACGCCCTGCACCAGTGCAGAAACCAGGCCGATGACGGTCATGATCGTACCCACGTCGCTGGCTGTGTATTCATAGCGGTGCTTGGCGTACAGGCTGAAGATACCCTCAAAATTCGCCAGGGCAAAGTTGATCAGGAAGGCCAGGAAAAGGAGAAATCCCAACGGCCCGCGCAGCTCGCGCCACATGGCCGTGATCTGCGGCCCTTTCAGCCGGTTGTGGGCATTTTTGGCGCGCTCAGCGACCGGCAAGGATTCAGGCAGGAAAATGGCAATCAATATCACGGCGACCGCCGAAAGCGCGGCGGCCAGGAAGAATGGCGCAGAGAGGTTGGTGCTGCCAAACCAGCCGCCCAGACCGGGACCGAGCACCATGCCCACTCCCATGGCCGCGCCAACAATCCCCATGCCCCCGCTGCGGCGTTTAGCATCCGTACTGTCGCTGATGAATGCCATCGCGGTGGGCAGCGTGGCTGAAGAAAGGATGCCCGCCAGCCCGCGCGAGGCGAACAGCATCCAGTACTGCGTGGAAAAGCCCATCAAGAGCTGGGTGAGAAAGTTGCCAAAAGCACCGATCAGCAGCACGGGTTTGCGACCGATGCGGTCAGAGATAGAGCCCCATACCGGCGCAAACAGGAACTGCATAATGCTGAAGACGGCCATCAACATGCCTAGCTGCTTGGCGTTGGCCCCCATCGATTCGACGTAAAACGGCATGATCGGAATGATCATGCCAAAGCCGATCATCACGACTACCATCAGGAAAAACAAAATAATCAGATTCGAGCGTTGATGTTGCATACCGCGAGCAAGCCTTCTTTCACGATTTTGTTCATTCATACAAAACACCGGCCTAGCCGAACAGCCGGTGATTATTAGCTGGGCTAATTATATTGCGCATGGTAAAGGATGTCAAACCCCAGGCTTTTTTTGTCTAACCTTCGGCGGCCGCTTTTCCAGCGATCCAGCCCGTGGTCCAGGCGGCCTGGAAGTTAAACCCCCCGGTGATGCCGTCAATATCCAGCAATTCTCCGGCCAGATACAACCCGGGCGTCACCCGGCTTTCCATCGTTTTGAACTGCACCTCTTTGAGCGCAACTCCACCGCAGGTGACAAATTCCTCTTTGAATTCACCCTTGCCGCTGATGGAAAATTCGCTGTTTGCCAACTGCTGCGCCAGGGTGTAGATTCGCTGCGTTGAAACCTCGCCCAGGGGCGAAG
>DATCUC010000398.1:0-11312 GCA_036567625.1 Anaerolineaceae bacterium
CCGCCTGCCGCGCGGTGGCGGCCTTCCAGCAGCGCCAGCGAACTGCCCGCCACGCCGCCTTTGCTGGTCTTGGAAAGCTGGTTAAGAATGCGCGCGTGCGAACTTTCTTCCGACGCCATCTGCAAACCGGCTTCCGGCTGAGCGGAATAGCTGCTTGAACCACCCTGCTCCATCTGCTGCATGGTGGGCAGCACCAGTTCCGGGCCAAAGCGCCGCGCGAGCCATAGCATCATCCGCGTCCGCAGCGCGGGCTTGAAAACCGGCACCGCAGCGCCGCCTTCCTGGAGCAAATGCTCCCAGCGCGCGGCGTGTTTCAACTCCACGGCCTGCATGCGGCGGTAGATCCCGGCTAACTGCTGATCTTGCTCGCGGTCGGCCAGTACGCCGTAAAGCGCCGCGCTGCTTTGCTCGTCATTCCAATTATCCAGGTAACGGGCTTGGGTCTTGGCGTCCATAGGTGTCCTTTGTTTCGCGGTTAACGGCGAGAAGGATTACCATGTTGCGAAATCCTCGCGCCTGTGGGTTTCGACAGCGGCTCATTCTTCAAAATCACCGGTTGCGGCCTGGGACTGGTAGTAGCCCTTGCCCAGAATGCGCCGGTACACGGCCGGGGGCAAAAAATAGCGCACAGTGCGGCCAGCGGCCAGCCGCGCGCGGATTTCAGTGGAGGAAATTTCGATCAGCGGGGTTTCCAGAAAAGCCACTTTGGCGGTAATGTCCGGCAGAATTTGCTCGAGCGCGGGCAGGTCAAACTCGGCGCCGGGGCGGCGCATGACGCCGAACTGGTCGACTGCGCGTACCAGAGCTTGCGGCTGGTGCCAGGTGGGCATATCACGCAGCGAATCGCCGCCGATGAGGTAGACCAATTCCCAACCCGACATTTGCTGATGGAGCAGCCGCACCGTATCCAGGGCGTAATGCGGGCCGGGGCGGTCCAGTTCTACGCGCGAAAGCTCGAACTGCGCGTTCCTGGCAATGGCGGCGCGCAGCAGTTCCATGCGCATTTTGACGGGCGAGATTACCTGGTCTTGCTTGTGCGGCGGATCGGGGGTAAGCAGCCAGAGCAGGCGGTCGAGATGAAGCTGGTCCAATGCCTCGGCGGCGAGAATCAGATGACCGATGTGCGGCGGGTCAAACGTACCGCCAAAAATGCCTGCGCGCATGGATTAATCCTGCCACTCCAGTTCGTAGCCAGCAATAAACACCGAATCGCCTTCCTCAACGCCCGCCTCGCGCAAGGCCTTATCCACGCCCAGCGTTTCCAGCAGGCGCTGGAAGCGGCGCAGCGAGCCTTCCTGCTCCCAGAAGGTCATCTTGGCGGCGCGTTCAATCGCCGCGCCGCGCACTTCCCAACCGTCGGGGATGCGCTCAACCGTGAACTGGCGCGGGTCTTCGCTGGGACGGTAAACCGGCAGCGCCGCGACGGTTTCGACCTTGGGCGCGGTCTTAAGCAGTTCGTGCGCACGCCACAGCAGCGGCTCTAAACCCTGGTGAGCGGCGGAAGAGATGGCCATTGGCTCTTCGATGCCGCGTTTTTGCAGCGCGGCGCGCACTTCCGGCCAACGCGCCTGCACTTCGGGCAGGTCCATCTTACTCAGCACGACGATCTGGGGCTTGCTGCCCAGGTTCTCGTCGAAGAGGGCCAGCTCGCTGTTGATCTGGGCGAAATCCTGGATCGGATCTTCGGCCATGCCGTCGAGCAGGTGAATGATGACGCGCGTGCGCTGGATGTGGCGCAAGAAACTGTCGCCCAAACCTACGCCCTGGTGCGCGCCTTCAATCAGGCCGGGGATATCGGCCAGGATGAGCGTGGTGTTGAAATCTAACTCGGCGACGCCCAGGTTGGGCTCGACAGTGGTGAAGGGATAGCTGGCGATCTTGGGCGTGGCATTGGTGACCGCGGCCAGCAGGCTGGACTTGCCCGCGTTGGGCACGCCCACGATGCCGACATCGGCAATCAGCTTGAGTTCGAGGCGCAGGTTCTTCTCTACGGCCGGTTCGCCGCGCTCGGCTGTGCGCGGGGCCTGGTGGCGCGAATTGACGAAATGCGTGTTGCCACGCCCGCCGCGCCCACCTTTGGCGACCAGCAAGCGCTGGCCGGGTTCGACCAGGTCACCCAGCAGTTCGCCGGTGTCAGCGTCATACACCACGGTACCGGGCGGCATGGGCACGATCAGGTCATCGGCGGATTTGCCGGTCTGGTTGTTGACCGCGCCTTTCATCCCGTCTTTGGCCACGTAGCGGCTTTTGTGGCGGTAGGCCACCAGGGTGTTCATGGTGGGCACCACTTCGAAGAATACGCTGCCGCCGCGCCCGCCGTCACCGCCATCGGGGCCGCCGCGCGGGACGAATTTCTCGCGGTGGAAATGCACAAACCCATCCCCACCCTTGCCAGATCGCACGTAAATTGTTGCTTCGTCTATGAACATAACTGCCTATCAAATCTTCTCAGCGGATTCCCCACTGGTGTCACGTGAAATTGTATTCCCTCAATGATACCATAGCCCGGCAGGTTTCCTGGCCCGCGCTGACAAAAAAGCAGATCAGAGAGCGGTGGCTCCCTGATCTGCCATTTGCCAGAGAAGCGTTTACTTGCCGAACTGGGCCTTGAGGATCGATTCCAGCGTTGGCTGGCCGATCTCCTGCAGTTCGTAGCGCACGCGCTGGTAGGGCTTGTTGATCTTCAGCACGCGGGTCAGGTCGATGGGGGTGGCCACAATGACCATATCGACGTCGGCGTTGTTGATGGTGGTTTCCAGGTCGCGCACCTGCTGATCGCCGTAGCCCATGGCGGGCAGGATGATGCCGATGCCGGGGTACTTGACGAAGGTTTCGGTGATGGTGCCGACGGTGAAGGGCCGCGGGTCGACGATTTCTTTGGCGCCAAAGCGCTGCGCGGCAACGTAGCCAGCGCCGTACTTCATGCCGCCGTGGGTCAGGGTCGGGCCGTCTTCGACGACCAGAACGCGCTTGCCGCGGATGGCATCCGGATCGTCCACGAACAGCGGCGAGGCGGCTTCAATGACGACGGCATCCGGGTTGATGCTGTACAGGTTCTGACGCACGGTCTGCACGGCTTCGGGCGTGGCGGTGTCAACCTTGTTGATCACGAACACGTCGGCGGTGCGGCTGGTGGTCTCGCCGGGGTAGTAGGAGACTTCGTGGCCGGGGCGGTGCGGGTCGGCAACGACGATGGACAGATCGGGCACGTAGAACGAGAAGTCGTTATTGCCGCCGTCCCACAGGACGATGTCGACTTCCTGCTCGGCCTGGCGCAGGATGGCTTCGTAATCCACACCGGCGTAGACGATGACGCCGTTGTCGAGATGCGGTTCGTATTCCTCGCGCTCTTCGATGGTGCACTCGTGCTTGTCGAGGTCGGCGTAGGTTTCAAAGCGCTGCACCTTTTGCTTGACCAGGTCGCCGTAGGGCATGGGATGGCGGATGGCGGCAACTTTGAAGCCCATGCTGCGCAGGATCATGGACACGCGGCGGGTGGTCTGGCTCTTGCCGGAACCGGTGCGCACGGCGCAAATCGAAATGACCGGCTTGATCGATTTGACCTGGGTAGAGCGCACGCCCATGAGCATAAACTCAGCGCCGGCGGCATTGACCGCGGCGGCTTTGTGCATGACGTATTCTTCGGAAACGTCGGAATAAGAGAAAACGACGAGTTGGATGTTCTGCTTCTTGATCACATCCAGCATTTCGCTTTCGGGAATAATCGGGATGCCTTCGGGGTACAGTTCAACGCCGGCGAGCTCGGCCGGGTACTTGCGGCCCTCGATGTTGGGAATCTGGGTGGCAGTGATAGCAACAACCTGGTAGTTGGCGTTACCGCGGAAAAAGACGTTGAAGTTATGGAAGTCTCGTCCAGCGGCGCCCATAATGAGGGTACGAACGGGGGTCATACAGTAGTCTCCTTTGACTAGAAATGAGAAACAACAACACCCTGGCGGGTCACATCGCTTCTGGGGCTGTGATGCCCATTAAAGCCAAACTGTTCGCAATTGCCACGCGCGCGGCGGCAACCAGCCGCAGGCGGAAATTACGGGTTGCGGTGTCAGCCGTCAACACCGGACACTGGTTATAGAAATCGTTGAAGGCCTTGGCCAGTTCGTAGGCGCTGTTGGCAATATACAGCGGGCGCAGATCAGCAGCAGCGCGCTGCACATCGTTGGGCAGCCGGGAGAGCAGTTCGATCAGCGCGATCTCCTGCTGGCTGAGGTCGTATTCCGGGGTAAAGGCGGCAGGAACTTCACCGCCGGCCTTGCGCAAAATGCTGTTGGCGCGCACAAAGGCGTATTGAATGTAGGGAGCGGCCTGGCCGTTGAAGTCCAGGGCGGCTTCCCAGTCGAAGGTGACGATTTTGGTGTTCTCGCGGGCGAGCATGGGGTACTTGATCGCCCCCAGCCCCACGGCGCGGGCAATGGCCTGTTTTTGTTCGGCGGTCAGCTCGGGGTTTTTCTGCTCCACCACTTCCAGCGCGCGGCGCACGGCTTCGCGGATCAGGTCTTCCAGCAGCACCACGGTGCCCTCGCGTGAGGCCATCACCACATTGCCGGGCAGGTTGACCAGCTCATAAGGGATATGCTGGCACTGCCTGGCCCACGGATACCCGGCCAGTTCCAGAGTCTTGAATACCTGGGTGAAATGCAGCGACTGGCGCACATCGACAACGTAATAGGAGCGCGACAACCGGGGATAATCTTCAAACTTCTGGATAGCCAGCGCCAGGTCTTCGGTGGCGTACAGCGCGGTGCCATCCGAGCGGAGAACGACCAGCACGCGGTATTTTTCGCTGGTGTTGCCTAGCAGTTCGTCCAGCTTGACGATGACCGCGCCTTCGGGGCGCTCATCGGTAGCGATGCCCCTGGCGACCAATGCATCGACCACCTGCTTGCCGGCCTGCTCTTCCTGGCTGTTGAAGTAATAAACGTCAAAATGGATGCCCAGGGTGGCGTACATGGCGCGGAATCCCTGCAGCGACCATTCGCGGGTTTCTTCCCACAGCGCCACAACCTCTGGATCGCGGCGGTCCCAGCGCGCGTATAGGGCGCGCACTTCAGCTTCCAGCGCGGGGTTTTCTTCAAGGCGCTTGCTGGCTTCGGCGTAGAGCTTGCCCATCCAACTGGTGATATCGGATTCGGGGCGCTCACCGGCGTGGCGGTCCATGTAATTCCACAGCCACTTGATCACGTGCAGACCCATATCGCCGGGGTAATTGGCGCGCACGGTCTCAAAGCCGGCAAAATCGAGGATGCGCGCCAGCACGTCACCCAGAATGGCGCTGCGCAGGTGACCGACGTGGAAAGCCTTGTGCGTGTTCGGCTGCGAAAATTCCACCATCACCTGTTCGTTTTTGGGAGCGCCCCGACCGTAATCCGCGCCCTGCGCCAGTACCGCATCGGCCACGCGGCGCGAATATTCGGGGGTGTGGAAATACAGGTTGAGGTAGCCGCGCACCGCTTCAACGCGCTCAAAACCAGGGGGCGTGCCCAGGGCCACGGCGGCCGCCTGCGCCAATTCTTGTGCACGGGCCGGAACCTGGACTGGCTTGCCCTGGCGAGCTTCTTGCGCCGCGATCTGGAAGAAAGAGGTCGAAATGCCCCAATGCCCGCTGAATGGAATCCACGCCCAGGGGATCTGCTCCGGCTCGGGCAGTTGATTTTCCCGGCAGAAGGCCCGGATACTGGTTTCGATCGCTTTTTGTTCAGCCTCAAACATGGTACGCGCCTTGATGAAAGTGCGGCGGGGAGCCGCCGAGAAGCATTATAACACAATGGCGGCAGTTCCAAGCCGCAATCCGCTATCCAACCGATTGATCAGATGATTAAGCTGGGGACTTAACAAG
This sequence comes from Anaerolineaceae bacterium, assembly GCA_036567625.1. Classification (GTDB taxonomy): domain Bacteria; phylum Chloroflexota; class Anaerolineae; order Anaerolineales; family Anaerolineaceae; genus CALDSL01. Next base: position 5,855 of record DATCUC010000398.1, read on the forward strand.
CAAAAGCGGGAGTGAGGCACTCCCGCACTTTGCCTGGTTGAAAAGCGGAATGGTCTTACGCCTGCTCGTTGAGCTGGTTGAGAGCCTTCATCAGGCGGCTCTTGCGGCGAGCGGCATTGTTCTTGTGCAGAACGCCCTTCGCGGCAGCGTGATCCAGCGCGCTGATGGCTTCGATCGTGGCGGCTTTCGCGTCTTCAACGCTCGATCCGGCCATAGCCACGCGGGCTTTCGCCACAAAGGTGCGGGTGCGGCCGCGCACCACACGGTTGCGCAGGCGGCGTTTTTCGTTCTGCCGGTTTCGCTTGATCTGGGACTTAATGTTAGCCAAAGTCTTCCTCCAAAAAGATTACAAACAACGCTTTACGATTGCGAAGGGGAATTTTACCGGATAGATGCGAATTTGTCCAGTGTTTGGTGTTTTTCAACGCAAAGTCCGGTCGAGGCCGCTGGCCAGGGCTTCTTTTTCCGCGGCGCTCAGCCGCGCCTCGGGGTGCTGCAGCAGGTAGATGGGCATAGGCATCTCGCCGTTGCGTACCGCCTCACCGGCTTCGTCAGATTCGCGCATGCGCCGCTGGCCCCATTCAGAGAAGTTCAATTTTTCACGGCCTTCCTGCACGTCGCGCATCACCAGCCACGAAACAGGAGCGATACGGCTGTACCAGGGCCACACGGTTTCATTGCTGTGGCAGTCGAAACAGGAGCGCTGCGCCAGCGCGCGCGTCTGCGGGCTGTCCCAATTCGGTTCCGCGACCACCGGCGGATTGGTATGATCTTTCCCGTAAGGCACAAGTTGGATCAACAGGCCCAGAACAACTACACTCAATACAAGTATGCCGAAAATCACCAGAAAACCAGGTTTGCGCTTCATCTTTCTACTCCTACGTTCAATTTGGGTATTTTCGATGTGATACCTGATTATATGACAAAAAGCGCCCCGTGCGATGGGGCGCTTGTACAAACTTGAGGCAAGACGGGTCTACTTATCCTGCAGCGCAGCGACGCCGGGCAGGTCAATACCTTCGAGCATTTCCAGCGACGCGCCGCCGCCGGTTGAGATGTGGGTGATCTGATCCGCCAGGCCTGACTGCTGGACCGCGGCCACGGAATCGCCGCCGCCGATGATGCTCACCGCGCCGCTGTCGGCGACTGCCTGGGCGATCCCATAGGTGCCCTTGGCGAAGGGAGCCATCTCAAAGACGCCCATTGGGCCGTTCCACACCACGGTGCCGGCCGAGCTGATGACTTTGCTGTACGCCGAAACAGTTTCCGGGCCGATATCGAGCACGCGCCAGCCATCGGGCACATCCCCGGCGGGGATCACTTTGGTGGCGGCTTCGGCGTCGAATTTGTCGGCGATAACCATGTCTACCGGCAGCATCAGCTTGTCGCTGCCGCCCTGAAGCAGTTCTTTGGCGGTATCGAGCGCTTCGTCTTCTACCAGCGAGTCACCCAGGCTGTAACCCTGGGCCTTAAGAAAGGTGTTGGCCATGCCGCCGCCGATGAGGATTTTGTCGGCTTTGGTGAGCAGGTTGCGGATCACGCCGATTTTGTCGCTGATCTTGGCGCCGCCCAGAATGGTGACGAACGGACGCCGGGGGTCGGCGATGGCCTGGCCCAGGTACTGGATTTCCTTCTGCATGAGGAAGCCAGCCACGGCGGGCAGGTAGCGCGTGACGCCTTCGGTGGAGGAATGGGCGCGGTGGGCGCTGCCAAAGGCATCCATCACGAATACGTCGGCCAGTTTGGCTAACTGCTGCGCCAGTTCAAGGTCGTTCTTTTCTTCGGTGGGATGGAAGCGGGTATTTTCGAGCAGCAGCACATCGCCAGGCTTGAGGGAGGCGGCCATGCTTTCGGCCTCGGGGCCGACAGCATCCGGCGAGAACTTCACCGGCATGCCCAGCAGGTTACCCAGGTAACCGGCCACCGGCTGGAGCGAATACTTGGGGTCCGGGCCGCCTTTGGGCCGCCCCAGGTGCGACATCAAAATAACTGCCGCGCCGTGATCCAGCAAGTATTTGATGGTGGGCAGGGCCGCGCGGATGCGGGTATCGTCGCCCACCACGCCGTCTTTCAAGGGTACGTTGAAATCGACGCGCACCAGGGCCTTTTTGCCCTGAAAATCAAAATCTTCGACTGTCTTTTTGTTGAACATCATTCCCTCCCGGGTATTATGCGCGGAATGCGCAACCCCACCGGAGCAGGATTACGCATTCCCAAATTTCCTGTCAGACGGTAGACCTTTCCGCCGGTTTGTTCCCCAGCGGCAAAGCAGCTTTCCTCGAGCGGAAAGATCCGTCTTCAGGCGGCATACCGTTTTTGACGGTTAGACTTAGAGGTACTTGGCCATCATCACAGCCAGGTCGGCGGTGCGGCAGGAGTAGCCCCACTCGTTGTCGTACCAGGCCACAACCTTGACCAGGTTGCCGCCCATGACCATATTGGAGGGCAGGTCAACGATAGACGAGCGCGAGTCACCCTTGAAGTCCATCGACACCAACGGATCGAAATACTCGCCGGTGGTCACGCCGAGGATGCCCTTCATCTCGCCTTCCGCGCAGGCCTTGAAGGCCGCGTTGAGTTCTTCCTTGCTGGTGGCGCGTTCGACGTTGCAGGTGAAGTCAACAATCGAAACAGTGGGGGTGGGTACGCGCAGCGAGTAGCCGTCGAACTTGCCCTTCAGCTCGGGGAGCACCAGGGCGATAGCCTTGGCGGCGCCAGTGGTGGTGGGGATGATATTGAGGGCAGCAGCGCGGGAGCGGCGCATTTCCTTCTTATGACCCTGATCGAGGATGACCTGATCGTTGGTGTAGGAGTGGATGGTGGTCATGGTGGCATGGATGATGCCGAAGTTATCATGCACGACCTTGGCGGCGGGGGCCAGGCAGTTGGTGGTGCAGGAAGCATTCGACACGATGTGATGCTTGGCGGGATCGTACATCTTGTCATTCACGCCCAGAACGAGGGTGAGATCTTCATTCTTCGCAGGAGCAGAGATGATGACCTTCTTGGCGCCGCCCTTCTGAATGTGGACGTTGGCACCAGGCTTGCCCTTGGCGGGATCGCCAACCGCGTCGGTGAAGACGCCGGTCGACTCGACCACGATATCGACGCCCATGTCACCCCATTTGAGGTTGCCGGGGTCTTTTTCGGCAAAGACACGGACCTTCTTACCATCGATCACCAGATCGTTACCATCGAGTTCGACGCTGCCGGGGTAGATCCCGTAATTCGAGTCGTACTTGAACAGGTGGGCATTCGTCTTGGAGTCGAACAGATCATTGATCGCGACAACTTCGAGCGTGTCGCCAGCGCGTTCCATGATCGCCTTCAAAACCTGGCGGCCAATGCGGCCAAAACCATTGATACCAACTTGGATCGTCATTTCAAAACCTCCTTGATCTTGACACAGAATTGTACCATGCTTATCGATCGCTCGACCTAAGCACGGTGATTAGCAAAATTGGGGTCTTCTTCCCGGCTAATTACCGGTCCGGTGCGTTCATTATATAAGTCCATGATCGCCTGCGCAAGTTTATCCGAGTCATGCCGGCGGGGGTTGTCTTTACTAACCAGATCAGTGCAATAAACCGAATACTCCTGATCCAGATCCTCGTCTACCTTGACCCATTCCACCTCCTGGTCGTTGGCATACCTGTTATTGCACAGCACAAGGTCAAACAGGCGCGTGCCGAAATGTTTTTCAATCGTGCGCACATGATCGCCGCAGCTATAGCCGTCGGTTTCGCCGCTTTGGGTGGCAACGTTGCTGACAAAGAATTTTTGCGCGCGGGTGCGGCGCAGTGCTTCGGCCAGGTCGGGCACCAGCAGGTTGGGCAAGATGCTAGTATAGAGGCTTCCGGGGCCGATCACTACCAGGTCGGCGCTCAGGATGGCCTGTACGGCGGGTGGAAAGGCCAGCGGGTTGCTGGGCTCGAGCCAGACGCGGCGCACCTGCCCGGCCGTCTTGGGGATGGCGCTCTCGCCTTTTACCAGCACTTCGCTGCCGGCTTCAGGCAGTTGGATATCGGCCATCAGGCGCACGTCGTGCAGGCTGGAGGGCAGCACCTGCCCCTGTACCGCCAGCACGCGTCCCGATTCGGCGACCGCTTCTTCAAAACTGCCAGTGATTTCGGCCAGAGCCGAGATGAAGAGGTTGCCCAGCGAATGACCGCCCAGCCCCACGCCACTGCCAAAGCGGTACTGGAAGATCTGCGTCATCAGGGCTTCATCGTCGGAGAGGGCGGCCAGGCAGTTGCGGATATCACCCGGCGGCAAGATGCCCAGGCTGCGACGCAGTTCGCCGGATGAGCCGCCGTCATCGGCGACGGTGACGATGGCAGTCAGATTACTGGTGTAAGCCTTAAGCCCGCGCAGCAGCGACGACAGTCCGGTCCCGCCGCCCAGGGCAACAATGCGTGGGCCGCGCTCACGTTTGCGGTAGGCAGAAAGGCCGTCGAGCACCTGTTTGCCGGGGGGCAAGAACGGGCGCAGTAGCGCGCGGTTGAGCCCACCGATGCCGTAAAAGATCAACCCGACGCCGGCAATCAAGAAAATGATCAGGCGCAAGATGAAGGGCAGGCCGCGCAGCGAAAGCACGGAGAGGATGGGTACCCAGACCTGCGGCGCGGTGCGGTAAAAATCGACCAGGGCCAGCGCGATCCCCAGGCCGATGAGCGTGACACCGGCCAGGATGAGCGCCATCCAGCGCTTTACCCCAAGACCGGGAGTCAACCAGCGCAATTCCAAAAGGAATTTACGCCATGCGCGTTGATACCAGTGCCGGGGGAGTGAAGCCATACGCGTGAAATGATAGCAGTTTTTATCAAACGCGTCAACGCCAGGCGCGCATTGTGCTATAATTCGCGAACCATGGACAGTTATATTGCCGTTGATATTGGGGGCACCCGGCTGCGCGTGTCCTCCTACCCCGCAGAGGGCATTACGCCCATCGAACAAAGCCGCATTCCCACCCGAACGTCTACTTCCACCGCGGTGGAACGGATCATAGAACAGGTGGCGAGACTGTGGCCCGCAGAAGGCCGCGTGCACGCGATTGGCATCGCGGCGCCCGGGCCGATCGACTCGGAAAAAGGGGTGATCTACTCAGCCCCCAATATTCCGGGTTGGGAAAACCTGCCCCTGCGCCAGATTCTGGAAGACCGTTTCCAGGTTCCGGTGTGGCTGGGAAATGACGCCAATATGGCTGCCCTGGGTGAATGGAAATATGGCGCGGGCCAGGGCCACAGCGATTTGCTGTATTTCACCATTAGCACGGGCATTGGCGGCGGGGTGATCAGCGCCAACCGTTTGCTGGTGGGAGGATGGGGACTGGCCGCCGAACTGGGCCATGTGATTGTGGACCCCAACGGCCCGATGTGCGGCTGCGGCTGCCGCGGTCACCTGGAAGCGTACGCCTCGGGCACGGCTATTGCCCGCTACGTGGCCGCAGAACTGGCCG
>DATCUC010000399.1:0-9977 GCA_036567625.1 Anaerolineaceae bacterium
GCTTGGGCTTATATGGCTGGTACAGGTCGTCCAGCAGCGTTCGCGTTTCGGCAGCCATAATCTGCGCGCGCAGTTCGTCCGTCAGCTTACCCTGTTCTTCAATCGAAGCCAGGATGGTTTCACGGCGCTCGTCCAGCGCGCGCAGCGATTGCACCTGCTCTTCAATCACGCGGATTTGTTCTTCATCCAACCCGCCGGTGACTTCTTTGCGGTAACGAGCAATAAACGGCAGGGTATTGCCTTCATCCAATAGTCCAATCGTCGCAGTCACTTTCGCGACGGGTACGTTTAGCAGCGTTGCGATTTTTTGATCATGCAGTGCGGGCATAGCGGATTAATCCAGGAGCTTGGCCAGCTCAATGAGTTTGGGGTCCAGTTTTTTCGTGTTGGCGATCACTTCGCTCAGCGGTGTGGTGACAATTTCGCTCTTGATCAACCCGGTCAGTACTCCGTATTCGCCGCGGATCAGGGCTTCCACGGCTGCCGCGCCCAGGCGTGAGGCCAGAATGCGGTCGAAAGCGCTGGGGTCGCCTCCACGCTGGACATGCCCCAACTGCGTGGCGCGCACGCTGAAACCCAACCGGTCCTGATGCTGGTTGAAATATTCGATCAGCGCGCTGGCGTTGTACCTTGCGCCTTCTGCCACCACAATCAGCGCGTGCGCTTTACCGCGCTGGTAAGCCGCGTTGATGACTTCGGCGATGGCCTCCGGGTTCTGTTCTAGCTCGGGGAGCACCACCGCTTCCGCGCCGCCCGCAATGCCCGACATTAACGCCAGGTAACCACAGTTGCGGCCCATAACTTCCACCAGGAACGCACGCTGGTGCGAAGACGCGGTTGTTTTCAGCCGGTCGATTGCTTCCAGGGCGATATTCAAAGCCGTATCCACGCCGATGGTAATTTCCGAGCCGTACAGGTCGTTATCAATTGTGGACGCCACGCCCACCGTGGGAAAACCGCGCCGGAAGATGGCTTCATTGCCGGTCTGCGAGCCGTTGCCGCCAATCACCACCAGGCCGTCAATCAGGTACTCGTGCAGCATGCGCAGGGCAAGGATCTGACCCTCTTCCGTATGGAACTCCGGGGAGCGAGCGCTGCCCAACATGGTTCCCCCGCGCTGGAGAATACCACCCACGTCGCGCGCGCCTAACGGCTGCATGCGTCCATTAATTAAACCCTGATAGCCATTGCGCACGCCATAGACTTCCAATCCGTGGGCCACGCCGGTGCGCACTACGGCGCGAATCGCGGCATTCATCCCGGGAGCATCCCCGCCGCTGGTTAGAACTGCAATACGTTTCATCAATCCACCTCTGGTTTTCACGTTGCGCTGCCGCGCGGGCCATTTTCATAACAAAGTGTTTGCGATCCAAAACCGCAAACACTTCGCTGTAGCATTGTTTGGATGGCTCAATCGTTCGCGGCGCACCGGAATTATTGTATCACGGATTAATCCCCGCTCGGCGGCGTCTCTGGCGCGCCCTGCACAGTGCAAAGGTTGACATCCTGCGCTCGCAAGAGTGATATGTATCAACCATTTTCCTGAAGAACGGAATATTGGCTGTATCGCTGCGCGTGGCATAATAGTAGTGGGAAAATTGTCACACCGGGCTGCGCGCGGAAATGCACACCGCCCGGTAAATCACTGTCGGAAAAGGATTTCTCTATGCCGGAATACAGGATTTCAAAGCACCCAATCCTATCCATCCCTGCCCGAAAGAAGGTCACCTTCTTCTGGCAGGGAACCCCGCTTACTGCACTTGAAGGCGAGACAATTTCATCGGCCTTATTCGCGAACGGTATCCGCGTTTTCGGCCACCACCATAAGGACGGATCCCCTCAGGGGATTTTTTGCGCTAATGGCCAGTGCGCGCAGTGCATGGTACTCGCCGACCAGATGCCGGTGAAAGCTTGCATGGAACTGGTGCGTGAAGGCGTGCACATCGAACCGGCGGAGGGCTTGCCGGTTCTCCCGCTGGTAAGCCAGGGCCCGGCCGTGGGGTCGATTGAAGAAATTGAGGTTCCGGTATTGATCATCGGCGGCGGCCCGGCGGGGATGTCCGCCGCGATTGAGTTGGGCAAACAGGGCATCGACGTGCTTCTGGTGGATGACAAGCACCGCCTGGGCGGCAAGCTTGTGCTGCAAACCCACCGCTTTTTTGGCTCAACGCAGGCAGTATTCGCCGGAACGCGTGGGATTGACATCGCTACCCGGCTGGAAAAAGAAGTACGCCAGTATCCCGGCGTGCAGATCTGGCTGCAAAGCACCGCGCTGGCAGTATTTAGCGATCAAAAAGTGGGCATCCTTAAAGAAGGCAGCCGCTACGTGCTGGTGAAACCTCAGGTTCTGCTGGTAGCAGCCGGCGCGCGCGAGAAATCACTGGCCTTTAAGGGCAATACCCTGCCCGGCGTTTACGGCGCGGGGGCATTTCAAACCCTGGTCAACCGCGACTTAGTCCGTCCGGCGGAAAAGCTGTTCATCGTCGGCGGCGGCAACGTTGGCCTGATCGCCGGGTATCACGCGCTGCAGGCGGGTATTGGTGTGGTTGGCCTGGTAGAAGCCTTGCCGGAGTGCGGCGGCTACAAGGTGCATAAAGACAAGCTGGTGCGCATGGGCGTGCCGGTCTACACCTCGCACACGATCCTCAGCGCCAACGGCGAACAGGAAGTTGAGTCTGTGACGATTGCGCAGGTGGACGATAAATTCCGCCCCATCCCTGGTACGGAAAAATCCTTCGCCTGCGATACGGTGTTGATCGCGGTTGGCCTCGACCCGGTCAATGAGTTTACCTACAAGGCCGAAGAATTTGGCTTACCGGTTTTTTCCGCCGGCGATGCCGAAGAGATCGCCGAGGCATCCGCGGCGATGTTCTCCGGCAAGATCAAGGGCGTTGAGATCGCCCGCTTCCTCGGCTGCGACATTCCGCCGGTGCCGGAAGACTGGTACCGCACCGGAGAAATCCTCAAGTCCAAGCCCGGCAAGAATTTCGCTGAGCAGCTGCCCGAAGTTGCGCGCGGCGTCACGCCGGTCATTCACTGCACGCAGGAGATTCCCTGCAATCCGTGCGCGGCGCTGTGCTCGCACGGCCTGATTGAAATCAGCCGGCGCGATATCCGCCAGGTGCCAAGCTTTTTGGGAAACGAAATGTGCTGCGAGGTATGCGAGTGCTGCGTTGTCGGCTGCCCTGGGCTGGCAATCACCCTGGTCGATTACCGCACGAATCCGGATTTACCCATCGTTTCAATCCCCTACGAGTTTACGCGCGAAGTGCTGAAAGAACGCGAACAAGTCATGGCTCTGGACACGCAGGGCAAAGAGCTGGGCGTGCTGGAAGTGCTGGGCATGCATACCATCCCCAACAATGACCGCACCCTGGTGGTGCAGGTGCAGGCCCCGCGAGCCTACGCCGCGCGCATCGCCGGTATCCGCATTCAGGAGAGCCAGATCATCACTCCTATGGAGCAATATGTCGATCACGTGGAAGATGACACCATCATCTGCCGCTGCGAGCGCGTTTCGGCGGGTGAAATCCGGGCGTTGATCCGCCAGGGTTACCGCGATATCAATGAGATCAAGGCCGTCAGCCGGGCGGGCATGGGCGCGTGCGGTTCCAAAACCTGCAACAGCCTGATCTACCGACTGTTCCGCGAAGAAGGCATTGCGGCGAGTGAAGTGATTGACAACACGCGCCGGCCAATGTTCATCGAAGTGCCGCTGGGCATCTTTGCCGCCGTGGAAGAAAACGAGGACCAGGCATGAGCGCGAATCACAAACCACACTACGATGCAATCATCATCGGCGGCGGTTCAGTTGGCGCGCCCACCGCGTTCTCGCTGCAGCAGGCCGGGATCAAAACCCTGCTCATCGATCAATATGCCAGTATCGGGCAGGGATCCAACAAGAAGGCGATCGGCGGCATTCGCGCCACGCATTCCGACCCAGCCAAAATCCGCCTGAGTCTGCGCTCGATTGATATCTTCTCCACCTGGAAAGAACGCTACGGTGACGATATTGAGTGGTACCAGGGCGGATACGTATTCGTAGCCCGCCGCGAGCAGGAATCGCGCGTGCTCCAGGACTTGCTGGTGACGCAGAAGTCCTACGGGTTGAATATCGATTGGTTGAATGCCCCCCAGATGCTGGAGGTTGTGCCGGACCTGAACCCGGATGGGCTGCTGGGCGGCACTTTTTCCCCGGATGACGGCAATGCCTCGCCGCTGCTGGCCATCCACGCATTCTATCGCCAGGCACGCGCCTTGGGCGCTGATTTCCATTTCCAGGAAACCGTCAACGAAGTATGCGTGGAAAACGGCCGCGTCAGCGGTGTGCGTACCAATCAAGGCGCGTACAGCGCGCCGGTAGTGATCAACGCCGCCGGGCCCTGGGCAGCGGATGTCAGCCGGCTGGTCGGTGTAGAGGTTCCGGTGCGGCCGGACGCGCACGAAGCCGCGATCACCGAGCCAGTGGCGCGCTTCCTCGACCCGATGATCGTCGATATCCAGCCGATGCCCGGCTCATCCAATTACTATTTCTACCAGCATTACACCGGGCAAATCGTTTTCTGCATCACCCCCAGCCCGCAAATGTGGGGGCTGGATATGCGCGAAACCAGCGCGTTCCTGCCGATGGTGGCCCGGCGCATGGTCGATTTGATGCCGCGGCTGAAAAATATCCGCGTGCGCCGCACCTGGCGCGGGCTATACCCCATGACACCCGACGGCTTCCCGATCGTTGGCTGGTCGCAGGAAGTGCCCGGGTATCTGCTGGCAGTGGGCATGTGCGGACAGGGCTTTATGCTCGGCCCCGGCCTGGGTGAGTTGATCACCCGTCTTGTGGATGACACTCCGCTGCCGGAAGACGCCGAAACCCTCTCCTATCTTTCGCCGTACCGCCAGTTTGCCGGGCAGGAACTGTTGAAGTAAAAACCGGCTGGCGGTGACAGGATCGATATCGCAACAATGGCGCGAAGATGACCAGGAATGGCTCTTCGCGCCATTTCGATTCCACTTCTGTAAGAAATGACCAGAAAATCCAAAACGGGTTACAATACATGCGCCGCTGACAGGCGGCATGGATCAACTTAAACTCGAGCAGGTATATGGCAATTGATGCACTTGTGTTTGACTTTGACGGGCTCATTATCGATACCGAATCCGTCTCGCACCTGGCCTGGCAGGAATTATACCGGTCATACGACCAGGAACTTGTTTTCGACCAGTGGGTTCACCTCGTCGGCGGAAGGTCGACCCAATATGACCCTTTTGCTGATTTGCACGCAAAAACCGGGCGGGTGATTAACCGCGACGAAACCATTGAATGGCTGTATACGCGCATGCGCCAGTTGTTGAAAGATACGCAGCCGCTGCCCGGTGTGCTGGATACCATCCACACCGCGCGCCGTCTGGGGCTCAAGCTGGCCGTGGCTTCGGCATCGCTGGCTCACTGGGTCCATCCGCTGCTCGAACGGCTGGAATTGAAGCAGTTTTTTGACGCCGTATGCACTCGCGATGAGGTCACCCGCATGAAGCCAGACCCGGCCGTGTACCTGCTGGCATTGGAACGCATTGGCGTGCAGCCGCATCGAGCGGTGGCCCTGGAAGACTCACGTAACGGCATGCTGGCGGCCAAGGCCGCCGGGATGTACTGCGTGGCCATCCCCAACCCGATCACCGCGGGGCTGGATTTCTCCCCGGCGGATATGGTGCTTCCCTCAATGAAAGAACTGGCGCTGGTAACCCTGGCCGAGCGGCTTCCCGCGCAGCCCCGGAGGCTCGAATGGCAACCTTCCTGAAATTCCCAGACAATTTCCTGTGGGGTTCGGCAACCTCAGCCTATCAGATCGAAGGAGCGCACGACGCGGACGGAAAAGGCCCATCGATCTGGGATACTTTCTCGCATCTGCCCGGAAAGACTTACCGCGGCCACACCGGAGATATTGCCGTCGATCACTATCACCGCTACGCTGAAGACGTGGGCTTGATGCGCGAATTGGGCTTAAATTGCTACCGGTTTTCGGTTTCGTGGACGCGCGTGCAGCCTAGCGGGCGCGGCCCGGCCAATCCGGCTGGCCTGGATTTCTATGACCGGCTGATCGATACCCTGCTCGAGAACCAGATCGAGCCGGTATTGACCCTCTTTCATTATGACCTGCCCCAGGCGCTGCAAGATGCCGGCGGCTGGCCCGCGCGCGATACCGCGTACGCCTTTGGTGACTATGCGCAAATCCTCAGCCAACGGTTCTCCGACCGCGTCACCTGGTGGATCACCCACAACGAGCCATTTGTCACCGCCGTGCTGGGCCACCTGACCGGCGAACACGCGCCAGGCATAACCGACATTGCCTGTACCTTCGCTGCCGCGCATCATCTGCTGCTCTCTCACGGACTGGCGGTCAATGCCATCCGCCAGAACAGCCTGCGCCCGCTGCAGGTGGGCATTGCGCTCAACCTCAGCCCGGTCCATCCGGCCTCCGGCAGCGATGCCGACCAGCTTGCCGCCCGCCGCTATGACGGTTTCCTGAACCGCATGATGCTCGACCCGCTCTTCCGCGGGGAATACCCGCGCGATATTCAAGAGATGTTGGGCTTCTTCTTTCCGCCCATTGAAGAAAACGATATGGCCACCATTGCCGCGCCGCTGGATTACGTGGGTCTCAACTATTACAGCCGCGCGGTGATCCAGCACAACCCGCAAATTCCCTTTATCGAATTTTCAGACGTGCGCCCGCCGTGCAGCAGCTATTCACAAATGTGGGAAATCTACCCGCAAGGCATCGCGGAACTGGTGCGCCGCGTGTGGAATGACTATCACCCGGCCAAAATCTTCCTTACGGAAAACGGCATCTGCGTGCCGGATGGCATTGATTTTGACGGCAAAGTGCGCGACAACCGCCGGATTCAATATTTGCAAGATCATCTGAAAGAACTCCACGCGGTACTGGATGAGGGTATCCCACTGATCGGCTACCTGGTCTGGTCGCTGCTGGACAATTACGAATGGGCCTTTGGCTACGACAAACGTTTCGGGCTGGTGCATGTCGATTTTGACACGCTCGCCCGCACCGTCAAAAACAGCGGCCGCTGGTTCCGCCAGGTAATCCGCGAGAATGGGTTCGCGCCGAAAACATATTTTGAGGATTTCCAGCCGGAAAGCTGAAGTGCCCTTCCGACCCTGACAGGTAAGCGTACGGGTCTATTATCGCTACATGCGGATTACCCTTCCTGAACCCCTTCATAAACATGACAGTTAACTTGACAGTATAATGCGTCAGTGTTATAATAAACGCATGTCGGGAAAGGAAATGTCATGAAAGAAGAACAGGACTACTCCATCCAGGACCTGTGCGATCTGACCGGTCTGCCGCGGCGGACCATTCATTTTTACACGCAGCAGGGGCTGCTCCCTCCGCCCAGCAGCGCGGGATTGGGCGCGCGCTACACCGGCCAACACCTCAAGCGCCTGCGGCTGATCCCGCTGCTGCGTCAGAAAGGCCTGCGCCTGGATCAGATCCGCGAACGCTTTCAGACCGCTTCGGATGAGGAACTGGAAACCTTGATCCACCGCCGCCCAGAGCCGTTTCAGGCGGTGATTGCACCGGCAGCACACCCGCATGAGCGGCGCCGGCAGGCATATGTGCATTACGACCTCCCGGCCGGCATGACCCTGGTTGTGCCGTCCGTGATGAACGCCGCCGATCGCCAGAAACTGGAACGGCTGCTGGATGCCGCCGCCCGCATTTTTACCGGCGATGGACTTCCATCCCAGCCGCGCTTAGACACTGAATAAAGGAGAACCGATGAACCCGTCTACGCTACCTGATTCGATCCGCTTTGGAACGATCGTGCTGCCTGATCACCTGTCGAGCGCTTTTGCGCTGGAGCGGACGCGCATGGTTGGTCAAATAACCGGTTCTTTATCGTCCATTCTGGTGGAACAGCACTTTCGCAATGATCTCGATCAGTCGGCAGAAATTGAATATCTCTTCCCCCTGCCCGAGAAAGCCGCGGTTTTTTCCTTTGATATGAAAATCGGCGAGCGCGTCATCCGCGGGGAGATACAGGAAAGCCAGCAGGCGCGCGAGCATTACGAAGAAGCGCGCCGGCGCGGGCAGCATGCCGCCCTGGTGGAGCAGCGCCGCAAAAACCTCTTTGCCGTCCGCGTGGCAAACGTCCTGCCGGGCAAACCGGTCAGTGTCCGGTTGCGCTACACCGAACCCCTGCGCTACCTGGATGGTGAGTGGGAATTCGTCTTCCCTATGGGCCTGACGCCCCGGTATAATGCCCCCGGACACTCCCAAGAAGCCCAGGGGGTGAATTTTCCAATCGCCCACCCTGGCGAGGAAATCGGCCCGGTGGAAGTCAACCTGTCCGTAAATTGCGGCGGGGTTTGCGGCCAGCCTGCCAGCCCCTCGCACGCGCTCGCCGTGACCCAGTTGGACGAGCACCGCTTTGAGGTCACTCTCGCAGAGCCGGCCATCCCCGACCACGACCTGATACTGCGCCTGCCGCTGCACATCGATGAACAGGCGGCACTGGATGGGTACGTGTATGAAACGCCGGAAGGAGCGTTTTTCCACTGCAACATCCTGCCCGATCGGATGGGGGACATGCATAATTTCTCCCCGCGCGAGTTCGTCTTTGTCCTCGACCGATCCGGGTCCATGATGGGTGAACCCATCGCTCAGGCGCGCAATGCCCTGCGCGCCTGCCTGCGAACGCTCAACCAAATGGATACATTTCGCATTCTGTTGTTCGACCATGAAACAGAATGGTACCGGCTGGAACAGGCGGAAGTGACCCAGGCTGAAATCGATGCCGCGGATCAATTCCTCGCCGGCATTGAAGGCCGCGGCGGCACGGAAATCATTTCCGCGTTGGAAGCCGCGCTTGGCCTGCCCGCCGACAAGAAACGCACCCGTTACGTTGTCTTCCTTACCGACGGGGCCGTTTCCGCCGAAGATCGCGCTCTCAACCGCGTGCGCAAGCTGATCGGCGAAACCCGCCTCTTCACCTTCGGTATCGGCCCATCCGTCAACCGCGCTCTGCTGCGCGACATGGTTGAATCCGGTCATGGAACGGCCGAGTTTCTGCAATCGAACGAGGACATCGAAGGCGCCATCATCCGCTTCCAGGATCGCGTCTCCTACGCCGCTCTGACGAATGTTCAGGTAGGGATTATCGCCGCGGAGGTGATTGACCAGTACCCGCGGCAACTCTCTGACCTGTACTATGGGGATGCTATTACTTTCTCGGGCCGGATGAAGATCGAATCGGGTAAGCCGGTTCTGGCTAAACTCACGGGAATGGTTGGCTGCTCGGTGTACACGGGCACGACCCAGCTTCAAACCGTCCAGGAACCGGCGATTGCGCGGGCCTGGGCTCGCGCGCAGATCGACGAACTGGCCGAAAGCGCGGCGGCAGGCCGGCTCTCGCAGAAGAAATGCCGCACCAGAACGCTGGAACTGGCGCTGCGCTATCAACTGCTCAGCGCATATACATCCTTCGTGGCAATCGACGATGAGGTCGTTGCCAGGGGCGGTAGCCCGCTGGTAATTGCGGTAGCGCAGCCACTGCCGCAGGGCCTGGACTTTACCGGGTTCGGCGGGCCGGTTGGGGCCATGCCGATGGCCCGCGCGGCAATGTTCTCCATGCCTGCGCCCACCTCAGGAGACATGAATGCCATGGCAGCGCCCCCGACGCCCCAGGCCAGACGTAAAGGCGTGGCCGAGAACCGCGCCGCGCCAGCCTCCGGGCTGCCGGATACGGTAGAGGGTATCCTGCGCCACCTTGCCCGCACGCAAAAGATTAACGGCTCGTGGAACAATGATGTCGAACTTACCAGCGCAGCGCTGCTGGCGTTCTTCCGCCACGGCCACACCGATCGCATCGGCAGCTACCGGCGGCAGATCAGTAATGCGCTGTCCTGGTTGAATGCTGCGCCGGCCGCCGGCCTCGCAGCCGAGATCCGCGCAGCCGTG
>DATCUC010000400.1:0-9849 GCA_036567625.1 Anaerolineaceae bacterium
CGCGCGGCACTTCTCGTTCAACGTACCCGGCGGGCGCTGCCCGCGCTGCGAGGGAACCGGTGTGCTGACCGTCAATATGCACTTTTTACCGGATGTAGAAGTGCGCTGCCCGGCCTGCCACGGCCGCCGTTTTACCCGCGAAGTGCTGGCCGTACGCTACCGGGAGAATGACATTGCTCAGGTGCTGGATCTGACCGTCGAAGAAGCCCTGGCGCTGTTCGCCGATCTGCCTGCCGCGCGCTCGCGCTTGCAGGTACTCTCCGATGTAGGGCTGGGCTATTTGCAGCTCGGACAGCCGGCCACCACGCTTTCCGGCGGCGAGGCGCAGCGCATCAAGCTGGCCAAAGAACTGGGGCGGCGCGCGAAAGGACGCACGCTGTACCTGCTGGACGAACCTACCACCGGCCTGCACCTGGACGACACCGCGCGGCTGTTGGGCGTGCTCCAGCGTCTGGTGAGCGCGGGCAATACCGTCATCGTTGTTGAGCACAACCTGGAGCTGGTCAAAACCGCCGATTGGGTCATTGACCTGGGGCCGGAGGGCGGCGCGGCGGGCGGCGAACTAATTGCCCAAGGCACGCCCGAGCAGATCGCCCAGGTGGAGCGGTCATATACCGGGCAGTTCCTCAAGGCGCTGCTGTGATTGGACTCATACCCCCTTTGCTTTCGAGGTTGAGGGAGCAGATTTTTCCTTCAGCCGCGGATAAGATACAATCCATTCCATGCAACGAATAGCACCTGCCTTTCTCCAGCTTATTTGCCTCTTCTCGCTGATGCTACTGCCCGCCTGCGTGGCGCAGTCCACGCCAGCACCGGCGGTAATATATGCTCTTAGCACAACGCCAACCCTGCCAGTTCTTCCGCCAACTGCAACCCTTACCGCGCAGCCAGTACCCACGCTGCAGACCACACCCACGCCTGGCGGTACGCAGCCGCCAGAGGGGATATTTGCGCTCAAATTTTACCCACCGCTGGTGGTTGAATATGACCCGGCAGTCTGGCGCGATGCATCGGAATATAACAATGCGTTGATGATGGTTAACTATCTCCAGCACCGCGCGCTTCCCGGCTGCTCCATTGGCGTGATGGGCCCCAGCGGTTTCTACCCGTCGCCTATGCAGCGGCAGCGTCTGGACAAAATCGAATACGAAATTTTTCGTCAGGAAAGCGTCCAATCGGGGCAGACGAATATCTATTATTTTGCCAGTGGCGCCAGCCTGGCGGAAATCCACAAAAACGTGGGCATCCCCGTTCTGATCGTTCAGGCATTTCCAGAAGAAATAGACCAGTGCGAGGCGGATGCCGAAATTGTACTGGTTACCCTGCGCCGCTAAGCCTGGGCGAATCCTTATTTCAACTGAAACGCCGGGCGGTATGCGCCGCCGGTCAGCGCGACCACTTCAGACCATAACTCGCGCATCGAGCGTACCGATTCGCTCAATGCGGCGGGGGTTTCGCCTGGGCGGGCCAGGATGGCGCTGACCCGCGGGCCATAATCCAATGGGGCCAGCCGGAAGGCGGCGATCTCGCGCAGGGCGGTTTTGTCGGTCAGGTAATATGTCTCGTTCAGCGCAAACAACGCCAGGCCCAGCAGGTATGCCGCGCGGGTAAGCGCCCCGGCGGTGTTGAATATATCCCCGGCGCCGGCGAACTTCTGAGCGTGGATCAGGGTGAACTCGGCCAGCCACAGCAGCGAGGCGGTGCTTTTTTCTTTGAGTAAAGGCGGGTAAACCGCCACCCGCGCCTTGAGCGCGGCAATGATACCCTGCGGGTCATACAGGGGAAGGCATATCTGCGTCTCCGCCAGGTAAATCGGGCTGGCAAAGCCATACGCGGGCTGCTGGAAGAAATCATGCTCCAGGCTGCCCTGCTCAGCCCGCGCGATTACCCGGTCAACCTGCTGGATGTTGCGGTAGATAAAATCCACCTTTCCGGTGGGTGTCATAATCCACCCGCCGCCATTGACCCACGCGCCCCAGCCGTAGAAATCAGTTACGTCGGCCGCGCCGCTGGCCGAAATCGCACCGGCGGCGGCGCGGATATCGGCAATGGCAAACGGAGCGGTCTCGTAATAGTAGATGCCAATGTCCAGGTCAGAGCCGGAGTGCTGCATCCCACGCGCATACGAGCCGCCCAGCACGACCGCGCGTACGCCTTCAATACCCGAAAGCAGCGTAACAACGCGGTCTAAGAGTTGTTGTTTTTCGGTGGGTATATTCATATGCAGATTATACGCAAAGCGCGGCTGCGGGAAGAGTGGAGACGCTAAGAAAAATAAAAAAGCAGGGCGAGGTTTCCCTCGCCCTGCTGCGCGTTACTTCTGCTTGTTTTCCACGTAGATCCGCACCGCCTGGCCCATGAACTCGGCCAACTGCGGGTGCATCTTGTCAAAATTGGCCTTGAAGCGCGGTTCCTGGCTGTAGTGATCGGCCAGCGCCACCAGTTGGTCGAGGCTGGGTGTCCAGAAGTAATCCATGTGCTTGCGCCAGCGTTCCACCAGCGCCTGCACCTCGGGAGCGCCCGGGCCTTTGGGCATGGCGGCGATAATTTCCGTGTACACCGCGTTGCCCTCATCCAGAACGCGCTGTTTTTCCGCCGCGCTGTAGCTGCGCCAGCGCTCGTAGGATGCTTTTACCGTTTCCGGATCGTACTGCTGCATCGCTTCCTGTTCCATTTTGGCTTGCTCTTCTTCATTGATGCCGTTAAACAATTGATTGTTGCTCATTGGTCGTTGCCCTTTCAAATATAAGATCGTATTGTCGACAGTGTGGATCAGCCGTTCCAGATGCGCGATCCTTTTTTCCAGCTCGGTCCGGTGGGTTTCCAGCGCGTCCAGCACATCAAAGTCACGGCGTCCCATGAGCTTCTTGATCCGATCGAGCGGCAGGTCCAGTTCGCGGTACAGCAAAATTTGCTGCAGGCGAAGCAAAGACTCCTCACCATAGTAGCGATAGCCGTTATCGCCAACCTGGGACGGCTTCAGGAGCCCGATCTGATCGTAGTAGTGCAGGGTGCGCGGGGTGATCCCTGCGAGGCGCGAAAGCTGACGAACTGTAAACATGCGCCCAGTATAAACTATAACGTTACGTTAATGTCAAGGGGGAATTTCCAGATTTCATTTGCCAATCTTACGCGTATAATTCAGCTATGAAAAAGCTGATTATCCTCGGCCTGCTGTTGTTCAGTGCCTGCAGCCAGGCTGTTCCAATCACTCCCAGCGCTGCCCCGGCACAGACGACACCCACCGCTGCCGCGACAGCGGTGCTGACAGCAATCCCACCCACGATCGCCCCCACGGCGACGGCTTCGCCCACCGCGCTGCCCAGCGCCACCCTCACCGCCACTGCCACGGCCAGCGCGATGCCAACAATCACCCAGACCCCCACCATCCAGCCCACCTATGCTGTCCTGCGCGGCACGGTCATGGTGGGCCAAGCGGTGTGCCATTACGGCCCCGGCCAGCCCTACCTGTACAAGTACGGCGTCATCCAGGGCAACCGGCTGGAAATTCTGCGTCGCGTAGAGCCAGGCGCCTACGTTGAGGTGCGCGCTATTGGCGGCGATAACCCCTGCTGGCTCAACCCGGAATATTTGGACATCACCGGCGACCTGCAAAGCGTACAGCCGGTCGCGCCTGAAGATGTCAAGATCCCATTTTCGCCCTACTACCCCAACCCGGTGGCGGGCGTTTCGGCCACGCGCAGCGGCAGCCAGGTGTCCATCGCCTGGACGCCGTATGTGCTCAAGGCTGGGGATGATTCCGAGCAGTACCCGTACCTGATCGAGGCCTGGGTCTGCCGGGAGGGTGAAATCGAGTTTGAACCCAAAGGATTCTGGCAGCCGTTTGGCCAGATAGAAGACCAGCCCGGCTGCGCCGAGCCATCCCATGCACGGCTATACGCAGTTGACAAACATGGCTATACCCCCTGGATCGAAATTCCCTGGCCGCCCGCCGAATGAGGTTGAAGTCAATCGCCCATGCGCAACGATAACCCCACTGTTTACTCGACCGAAACCGGCCGCCACTGTCCCAAATGCGGCAAACCACTGGCACAATGCACCTGCGGCAAAAAAGCATCTGGCCGCCCGGCAGGTGACGGCGTGGTGCGCATCTTCCGTGAATCAAAAGGCCGCAAAGGCAAGACGGTTACGCTGATCACCGGGCTGGCCATGTCCGAAGCAGCCCTGCGCGAACTACTGACCGAGTTCAAGCGCAAGTGCGGCACCGGCGGCGCGCTGAAAGACGGCGTGCTGGAAATCCAGGGGGATCACCGCGACACGCTGCTCGAAGCACTGCTGCAGCACGGCATCAAAGCCAAAAAAGCCGGCGGCTAGTCCTTGCCCGGCCTGGTCAGATGGACAGGCCAAACCCGTCCGCTGGCCAGTTGAAATGCGCGGCCCGGTGTGTAAGAATATCACCGGAATACACTCTTTTTCAAGGAAGGTTGTTTGGTTACTCAGGTCACTGCGGTTGTTCAAGAAATCGTTGGTTGAGCACTCCATAAAGCGCTAGCTGATCAAATCAGCCCGGCCACGGAGTTGCTCACACCCGTGGTTTTTTGTTGCCTCGAACCGCCCCGGATTGCGCATCACAGCGAACCATTCCGGCCTTCGTACCCGGCAGCCGAACAATACCGCCAGCCACGGGCTTACCGTGACTGGCGTTTTTGATTTCTTGAAAGTGAGCGCAGTAACCATGCACGTGCAATCTTCCAGTCCCTGCCTGAGCGGGACTGTTACGCGGGCGCTCCCCGCGCAGTATTCTGTCTTTACCGGCCAGCAGAGCCTGCTCTGCACCGATAACCGCCCGCGCGGCCATTCCGAGCGCATTGTCACCGGTGACGCGGTGCGGGTGGTTGAAACCGCCAGCGGCGGCGGAAAAATTATTGAAGTCTTACCGCGCCGCAGCCAGCTCACGCGGCGCGCTGCAGCTTCACGCCAGGGCGCGTACGCGGGCGAACAGGTACTGGTGGCCAATATCGACCAGGTCATATTCGTCTTCGCTGCCGCCGACCCCGAGCCGCACTGGACGCTGCTCGACCGCTACCTGGTGGCCGCGCACGCGCAGGATCTGCTGCCGCTGGTGTGCATCACCAAGCTGGACCTGGTGGAAGGCACGCCCGCGCAGCCTGCCCTGTTCCAGGCGGTGGAAGAGTACCGTCGCATCGGATACCGGGTGCTGCTGACCAGCAGCCGCGACGGCAGCGGGATGGATGACCTGCGGGACGCTATGAACGGCCAGACTTCCGCGCTGTTCGGGAAATCCGGCGTGGGCAAGACTTCGCTGCTTAACGCGCTGGTTGCAGGCCTGGGCGAGCGCGTCAGCGCGGTCAACCCGGTGACGGGCAAGGGCCGCCACACGACCACCGCCGCGCAGGCGTTCCCCCTACCCTGGGGCGCGCTGATCGATACGCCGGGCATGCGCGAGTTTGCGCTGTGGGATGTTGAAGCGCGCACCCTGGATCAGTTCTTCCCGGAAATGCGGCCCTTTGTGGGGCGCTGCCGGTTCCGCGCAGGGTGCAGCCACACCGAAGAGCCCGGCTGCGCAGTGCGCGCGGCCGTGGCTGGCGGGCAGATCAGTCCGCGGCGCTTCAACAGCTACCTGCGGCTGAGAATGGAAGGCTGACCATGAGCCGCCTGCCTTCTACCAACACGGATTTCCTCTGTCAGCACTGCCACCGCTACGTTTCGGCCAGCGCGGGGCTGGCGGGCACGCAAAACCGCAATCACTGCCCATACTGCCTGCACTCACGCCACCTGGACCAGTTCGCTCCCGGCGACCGGCTGGCCTTTTGCAAAGGCCTGATGCGCCCCATCGGATTGACAGTCAAGATCGCGACCAAGAAATATTCCAGCAGCCCGGGCGAGTTGATGCTGGTGCACCGCTGCGTGGAATGCGGCAAGCTGTCGATCAACCGCATCGCCGCCGACGACATCGCCGAATTTCTGATGGAGGTCTTCCAGGCATCGCTGGCGCTGCCGCCGGAGGCCGCCGACCAGATCAGCGCCAGCCAGATTTCCCTGCTGGGAGCAGCGCAGGCCGGGTTGGTGCGCGCGCGGCTATTCGGCCACCAAACGGGTGGGGTCACCCCACCCGTTTGAGGGTCGCGGCCGGAGCCCCATTTTCCTAAAATATCAATATAGAAAATGGGAGGCCCAATGAACGATAACAACCCCTTAATTGCTTTATCCAACGCCCTGGCAGATGCAGTGACGACCGCGGCGGCCAGCACGGTGCTGGTCAATGCCCGCACGCGCATCCCTGCCAGTGGGGTAGCCATCACCACCGACACTGTTCTGACCGCGAACCACGTGGTGGAACGCGAAGAGGATATCAACGTCCTGCTGGCGGACGGCACGCAGGTGCCGGCCAGCCTGTTGGGGCGCGACCAAGGCAGCGACCTGGCGCTGCTGCGCCTGTCGCACGCACTGGCCAAACCCGCGGTGAAAGCCAATGATGCCCGCGTGGGACAGGTGGCGCTGGCGCTGGGCCGGCCCAACAGCGGCGGGATCCAGGCCACGCACGGGATCATCTCGGCGGTGGGCGGCCCACTGCGTACCGGGCGCGCCAACCTGTTGGAGCGCTACCTGCGCACCGATGCGATGGCCCTGCCCGGTTTTTCGGGTGGGCCGTTAGTCAATGCTGCCGGGCAGGTACTGGGCATCAACACTTCCGGGTTTAGCCCGGGTACGCTGCTCACCATACCCGCCGAGCTTGCCTGGGCCGCCGCGGATACGCTGCGAGCGCAGGGGCGCATCCCGCGCGGCTACCTGGGCGTGCGCACCCAGGTAGTTACCCTGCCGGAAAACCTGCAGCAGAAGCTTGGCCGCAAGCAAGACCGCGCCCTGATGCTGGTGGGCGTAGAAGGCGGCAGCGCCGCCGAAAAAACCGGGCTAATCGTTGGGGATATCCTGGCCGGGGTGGGCAGTAAGCCTCTGCTCGACCATGATGACCTGGCGCTGCACCTGATGCGCGACAGCGTTGGCCGCTCGCTCAACCTGGAAGTAATTCGCGGCGGCGAACTGCGTAATGTGGAAATTCAAGTCCGAGAAGCCTAGCACCGTGATTCTACCCACGACAGCGGGGAAAAGCTTTGCAGATTCCTTCGTAGGGGAGAGTTATGTGCTGCCCCTACGAAGGAATGCTGTGGCAGAAAAAACAACAGCAGGTCTGATCGTCAAGGTTATTGGATGGAATGCGCCGTCGGAAAATCTATATCCGAAATACGGCATATCTATTACAATAGGTGCTATCCTCACATACCAGAAGGTACCCCATGCCAAAACGATTGATCCTGGTTGCTGGCAATATCGGCTCCGGCAAAACTTCACTGACTGAAAAAATCGGTGAGCGGCTCGGGTGGCGCACGGCATACGAATCCGTGGCGGATAATCCCTATCTGCCGAACTTTTACGCCGATATGCGCAAATGGTCTTTTCACCTGCAGGTGTATTTCCTCGGCCACCGCGCCGAGCAGCACCTGGAAATGTGGAATGACCCGCGTTCAGCGATCATCGACCGCAGCATTTATGAAGACGCGTATATCTTCTGCCGCGCATTGAACCACATGGGCAACCTGAGCGAACTGGAATATCAGACCTACCGCAAGGTATTTGACCTGCTGGTGCGCCATCTTCCAGCCCCGTCACTGCTAATCTACCTCAAGGCTCCGGTGGAAGTGCTGATGAAACGCATTCAGCGCCGCGCGCGCAATATGGAAACCGGCATCTCTATGGATTACCTCGCCCTGCTGGATACCTTTTACGACGATTGGATGCGCAACTTTGACCTGTGCCCAGTGCTGACTTTGCAAACGAATGACCTGGATTTCGTTCACAAGCCCAAGCACCTGGATATCGTCGTTGATCGCATTCAGGAAAAACTGGCCGGGAAAGAAGAAGTGGTTTTCCCCAGCAACGGAAATTAAAAACAGGGTGGGCCGCCTTTCGAGGCTGGCCCACCTTGCATTATTCCTACTCGCGCAGGCGGTAATGCACCGGGCTGAGCTCGCGCAGGCGCTGCGCGGCGGTCTCCGGGGTCAGATCGCGCTGCGGCATGGCCAACAGCTCAAAACCTACCATGAACTTGCGCACCGTGGCAGAGCGCAGCAGCGGCGGGTAGTAATGCGCGTGAAAATGCAGGCTGGGATATTCTTTCCCGTCGGTCGGGGTCTGGTGAAAGCCCATCGAGTATGGAAAGCTGATCTCAAATAGATTATCGTAGCGGGTGGACACCTGGCGCAGGATATCGGCTAATCCGCTGACTTCGGCGGGGGTCAAGTAGGGCATAGAGCCCAGGTGGCGGTTGGAGATCAGCATCAGTTCAAACGGCCAGACGGCCCAAAAGGGAACCAGGGCGGTGAAGTGCTCATTGCGCGCAACGATGCGCTCTTGCTGAGCGACTTCTTCTTGTAAGTAGTCGCATAACAGGCAGGAATGATGCTCTTGCATGTAGCTGGACTGTCGTTCGAGTTCTTTAGTCATCTCGTTCGGCAGGTGCGAGGTGGCCCAGATCTGGCTGTGCGGGTGGGGGTTGGATGCGCCCATCATCGCGCCGCGGTTCTCGAAAACCTGCACCGAACCGATGAAGTCGCGCGAACCCAATTCAATATACTCGCTGGTCCAGGTGCGCACCACAGCCTCAACTTCCTCCTGCGAGAGCAGCGGCAGAGAAAGATCGTGGCGCGGCGAAAAGCAGATGACGCGAGAGACACCGTCTTCGGCTTCGGCGACCAGCAGGCCGCCGGTAAAAGCAGCTTGCGGCGGCGCGGGCTGCGCCGGCGGCAGCAGCGCAGCGAAATCGTTATCGAAGACGTACGTTTGCGTGTACGGCGGGTTGAGAATCCCACCGGAGCGCGCATTACCCGGGCACAGGTAGCACGACGGATCGTACTCGGGCAGGTTTTCGGGCGGGGTCTTTTCCACTTGCCCCAGCCAGGGGCGTTTGGCGCGGTGCGGCGAAACCAGGATCCATTCGCCGGTGAGCAAATTCAGTCTTCGATGCGGTCGCTCTCTATCCATATCCATCCTCTCGATCTGCGCTATTATACTCATAAATACGTTACAAATTTCCGCAACTTTCTGGCAAACATTGCGTATATGAGTGTAGAGAGATTAAAACAGGAGCATTGGGTGGGCAGCACAGAAGCGGATTGGATCCGGCAAGCAGCGCAGGGGGATGACGGGGCATTTACTGCCCTGGTTGAAACATACCAGAGGCCGGTTTATAACCTGTGTTACCGCATGCTTGGCGATCCCCAGGAGGCCGAAGATGCTGCGCAAGAGAGCTTCTGGCGCGCCTACCAGAACCTCAAACGCTATGACCCGCAGCGCTCCTTCCTCACCTGGCTGCTGTCGATTGCCGCGCATTACTGCATCGACCAGCAGCGGAAGCGGCGCCTGCCGCTTGTGCCGGTGGAAGTGCTGCCCGAAGAAGCCGTACCCGACCACACCCCTACCCCGGAAAAGATCGTTGCCATGCAGTTAGAAAACCAGGCTTTACACCAGTTATTAAATCAATTACCCGCGCCGGACCGCGCCGCGATCGTTATGCGTTACTGGTATGACGTTTCGGATGAAGAAATCGGCCAGATGCTTGGAATGAGCGTAAGCGCGGTGAAGAGCCGCTTGTTCCGGGCGCGCAAAACACTCGCGAAAGGCTGGGCTGACTCCGGTCAGCCGCTGCCTTTCGCAGAAGAGGAGGAACATGGAACACCAGCCTTTTGAAACATGGATCCTCAGCCCTGACCGGCTGGACGCGCAGCAGGAGAGCGAACTGCAGCAGCACCTGCTGACCTGCGTCGAGTGCCGCCGCCTGCAGGCCGGCTGGCAGGGCGCGCGCGCCGAACT
>DATCUC010000401.1:0-8454 GCA_036567625.1 Anaerolineaceae bacterium
CCAGCTCAAAATGATGCAAGACGTGCTCGGCGCACGCAGCCGCCCACAGCGCGAGCAGTTGATGATCCGCATCCGTGAGCGTCCCACCCCGGCGGATGGTGATCAAGCGCGGGTCGCGAATTTTGGGAAGGATCATGCAGCGCCTTTGTTGGCCACAGGTTTTTTCATCAAAAAAAATCCAACCGCGCATCAATATTCCCACGCGTTCGCCGGCTAGTGGATCTGCTCCACGATCAGCGCGGCGCCCTGCCCGACTCCAACGCACATCGTGGCCAGGCCGTAGCGCGCATCGCGGCGTTTCATTTCGTGGATCAAGGTGGTGACGATGCGCGCGCCGCTGCAGCCCAAAGGGTGCCCCAGCGCGATGGCCCCGCCGTTGACGTTGACGATGGCCGGGTCGATATCCAGTTCGCGCACGCAGGCCAGCGATTGCGAGGCGAAGGCTTCATTAAGCTCCACCAGCCCAATATCGCGCATGCTGAGACCGGCGCGGGTGAGCGCCTTGCGCGTTGCCGGGACCGGCCCCAGGCCCATGTACGCCGGGTCAACCCCCGCGACTGCTGATGCGACAATGCGGAAGCAGGCCGCATGGCCCAGTTCGCGAGCCTTCTTCAGGCTGGTCAGAACCAGCGCCGCCGCCCCATCATTGATGCCCGAGGAATTGCCAGCCGTTACCGTGCCGCCCTTTTTGAAGGCCGGTTTCAACGTCGCCAGCTTTTCCAGGGTGGTGTCGGGGCGCGGATGCTCGTCTGTATCGACCAGCGTCATCGCGCCTTTCGGCTGCGCAACCGTCACCGGCACGATCTCCTCGCGGAACCGCCCATCGCGGATCGCCGCGGCGGCTTTTTGCTGGCTGGCGTAGGCAAACGCATCCTGATCTTCGCGGCTGATGCCGCAGCGCTCGGCCACATTCTCGGCGGTTTCGCCCAGGCTAATGGGCGGGTATTTTTCCGCCAGTTTCGGGTTCACAAACCGCCAGCCGATGGTCGTATCCACCAGGCCCAGATCGCCGCGCGGAAAAGCATTTTCCGGTTTCAACATGACGAATGGCGCCCGGCTCATGCTCTCCACGCCGCCCGCAATGATAATTTCGCCGTTGCCTGTCTGGATCGACTGAGCGCCAAAGATGATTGCCTGCATGCCCGAAGCGCACAGCCGGTTGATCGTGGCGCCTGCCACTTCCACCGGCAGCCCGGCCAGCAGCAGCGCCATGCGGGCCACATTGCGGTTATCCTCGCCCGCCGCGTTGGTATCGCCAAAAAGGACATCTTCAATTTCGGTGGGGTCCACGCCCGAACGCTTCACCACCTCGCTAATGACCAGGGCTGCCAGGTCGTCTGGCCGCACATCTTTCAGCGCGCCCCCGTAGCGGCCAATGGGTGTGCGGACTGCCTCAATGATGACACTATCTTCCATCACGCATTCTCCTCTATGAGCTTTGAATTGCGCGCTGCGGTTGAAGAACTACCTGCGCATTTTCATCAATATTGTGCATGGGTTTTGATTATCAATTTGATCCAGCAGAAAATCTTCATCGTCACAGCACAAGTATAACAGCCAGTTCCGTCCAACCTGTCAAATCCGACCGCCCGGCTTTATGTATAATTGGGTATCCCTTCCTGCAGGAGAAAATCATGGCCCAAAAAATTATCATCGACACCGACCCGGGCACCGACGATGCCGTCGCCTTGATGGCCGCGGTGCTGTCCCCCGAGCTGGAACTGCTGGGCGTAACCACCGTCAACGGTAACGTGGCGGTTGACCTGTGCACCGAAAATGCCCTGCGCGTTTTTGACGCGCTGCAAATTCCCATTCCGGTGTACGAAGGCTGCGCCTACCCGTTGTATGCCACCAGCGTGCCTAACCGCCGCCCGGGCATGCCATACCGCGGACAGGGGGCCAGTTCCATTCACGGCAACTACCTCGACCTGCCCCCGGCGACTACCCAAAAACAGCCCCAGCATGCGGTGGATTATTTGATCGACACGCTGATGGCCTCGGACGGGGATATCATCCTGGTTCCGGTTGGCCCGCTGACCAATATCGGCATGGCAATCCTCAAAGAGCCGCGCATCGTACCGAAGATCCAGGAACTGGTGATTATGGGCGGCGGCCATGAGATTGGAAACTGCACGCCCACCGCCGAGTTCAACATTTGGGCCGACCCGGAAGCAGCGCGGATTGTGATCAACTGCGGGCGGTCCATCCGCCTGGTGACGCTGGATGCCACGCACCGCGCGCTGGTTTCGCTGGCTGATTGCGCCAGGTTCAAAAGCCTGGGCACCATCGCCGCCGCCGCGGCCGCGCGTTTCACTGAGCGCCGCGTCGCGGGCTATGTCGAAACCCGGCAAACCCAACGCCCAGATGCCGCCCCCGTGCATGATGCCCTGGCGGTCTGCGCCATTCTTGACCCCGCGGTGATCAAAACCGTTTTCGTTCCGGTAGACGTAGAAACGCGCGGCGAGCTCACTGATGGAATGACCGTTTGCGATACGCATTTCCGCTCGGGCAAGGAGCCAAATGTCCACGTGGCGTTGGACGCGGACGAGCCAAAATTTGTGCGCATGCTCATGGAGATCTTAGGCCGCAAATCGCCCGCCGATCGCTAAACTGGGGGGCGTGCTTTTTCACCGGTTCCACTTGCAGGGCTGCCAAAGCCCTGCAAGTTCTTCATTTAACAAATCAGCTATTCCCCGCAGCACCGGCTTAATTCTTGAAAAGCGTTCGTTTCAAAATTCGCCATGCGCGCAAAACCGGCCGCCGCCTGGTTCAGATCTTTATGCTGGATGGCGGCGGCTACCCCGGGCACCGCTTCCATCGACTGGCACAGCCATTCGACGGCGCGCGAGAAATCCCACCCGGAAATCGGCTGCGCCTCCTGCAAAAAGGCGATATAGCGATCTCTCCCCGCGGTCAGGTGACTGCCTTCGGCATCCGGCGGAGAGTTGAGGTACTCGCGCACCTGGCGCAGGCACTTTTCAGCCCGGGCTTCTCCCAGTTCCTCCGGCCATCCGGCGATCTCCGCGGCGAGCTTCTTCATCGCCGGGATGCCGATCAGGCTCACCGGCGGGCGCAGCATACTCTGGCATTGATCCATCACCGCCTTGCGGATCAGTTCGGCGGTCGGGGGGAGCGCCGCGGGCAGGTCGAGTATCGCCAGCCGGTTGCGTTTGCCCAGGCCGGGCACGCTCACATTCCACGCCAGGCGCAGTTCGGCCAGCGGAATGGGCTGCACCGCTTCGAATCCCGTATCCTGAACATATGCGGTCGCGCCGTCATAACCCACCAGCAGCGCAAAATGGATGGGAATGTGCCGCTGGTGATAGATCCCCGCGTAATAGGGTAGGTGAAACATATCCAGCGGGCCAAGGATGGGTGGTTTTTCCCGGGCCAGCGCTTCCTGCGCTCGGGCCCAGGCAAAGGGAAACGCTCGATTTTCGACTTCCGCGAACTCCGCCCCAAAAAGCTCGGCCAGATAACGGTGCTGGCGCGGCGTGGCGTTGCCGGTGTACATCTGCCGCGGCGGGTCGGCTACGTTAATGCGCAGGTAGGTGAAGCCGCCGCCCTGCCCCAGCCCCCAGAGGAACTCGTTCGACCAGTTCTCGCCGCTGCGCCACTGCACCAGGTCGCGGATACCATTCACCGGACACATGCCGTCCTGGCGCCGGTGGGGGATTTCCAGCCATAGAGCCATCTTTCTATCTCCTATTTACCTGAAACGCACTACACCGCGGCAGAGCGATGATCTCGTTCAGCGTGGATACTTTCATTATAGAACGAACTGACAGCCGTGTTTCCGTTCTTTTTTTGGGGCAAACAAGAAAAATTACATTTCTGATAACTGGAAACCAAACCATTCTTGATACACTAGGATACAGGGGGAATGGAAGACACACCCACAAATTTCGAACAGCGGTTTCCATGGCGAGCGCGCAAAATTCCGTTATCGACGCACAACGCACAGCCCATACCCCGGGGAAGCTCCCCGGGGTACGGATGCCTATTCGCTTTAAGATCATCCTGCCTTACCTGTTCCTTTCGATTATGCTGGCCGTGGGCGCGGCCTATTTAATTACCCAGATTGTCTTTGACTCGCTCGAGGAGCGCTTCACCAATCAGTTGATCGAAAGCGGCAAGCTGGCCTCAGAATGGGTCTACCGCGAAGAAGAGCGGATGCTGGCCAGCCTGCGCCTGCTTTCCAATGCCGGCGGGGTTCCCGAGGCGATCCAGGCGCGCCAGGCCGAAGATTTGCGCGCCCTGATGTTGGGGATCGTGGTCGATCAACAGGCCGAGGCAGTGGAAGTGCTGGATGATCAGGGCTACCTTTTGCTTTCCATGCATCACCGCGCCGGCGGCAACATTGAAGAATATGAATTTGTCAAAGACGGCGACCAGTCTTTCCTGCAATGGGAATTCATTCGCAACGTCGTCCAGCAGCAATCCGACCAATTCAGCGATAAATTCTCCGGCGTGGTAGCGATTGACTCCACTATCTATTTTATGATCGCCAGCCCGGTCCGCAACAGCGCGGGGCAGCAGGTTGGCACGCTGCTGCTGGGCAAGAGCCTGCCAACCTTCGCCCGTCAGATCCGCGAGGAAACGCTGGCGCAGGTATCGCTGTATGATTTTTCAGGTAATGTGCTGCAAAGCACCTTCAGCCAGCCATTTTACCTGAAGCGCGAGCTGGCGGCGCAGACGCTGCATAATCAGGATGAGGGCAGCCTCAGCCGCGGGCTGCGCGATCTGCAGGTGTCAAACATCGATTACCAGGAACTGCTCGGCCCCTGGGAGGTGCGCGACAATCTTGATCTTGGAGTGCTGGGCGTTGCGCTGCCAAAATCCTTTTACGTCCAGCCGGATAATGTGACGCGCCTGCAGATCGTACTGCTGGTAAGCGCGGCATTTTTCTTTATCATCCTCATGGGCATCAGCCTGGCGCGGGTGATCACCCAGCCGTTGATCCATCTGGTACATGCGTCCACCAGGGTTTCCAATGGCGATTTACACGTTCAGGTACAGCCACGTTCGAACGATGAGGTTACCGTGCTGACGGTGGCCTTCAACCAGATGGTGAATAACTTGCAGCTCTCGCGCGATGCGCTGCTGCACGCCTATGATTCGACCCTGGAAGGCTGGTCAAAAGCGCTGGAACTGCGGGATAAAGAAACTGAAGGCCATACCATGCGCGTAACACAGATGACGGTGGAACTGGCTCGCAGACTGGGATTGAGCCAGGAGGAGTTGGTACAGGTGCAGCGCGGCGCGCTGCTGCACGATATCGGCAAAATGGGCATCCCGGACCAAATCTTACTCAAACCCGGCAAATTGACCGAGGAAGAGTGGGTCATCATGCGGAAACACCCGCAGTATGCATATGATATGCTCTCGCCGATCGAATATCTGCGCCCGGCGCTGGATATTCCCTATCACCACCACGAAAAGTGGGACGGCAGCGGCTATCCTGGCCGGCTGCGAGGCGAAGAAATTCCCATCGCGGCGCGCATCTTCACCGTGATCGACGTGTGGGATGCGCTGGTTTCCGAGCGGCCCTACAAGGGCATGATGCGCCCGGATGAGGCCCTGGCGGTGATCAAATCACAAAGCGGCACGCATTTCGACCCGCGTGTGGTGGAAGCCTTCGTGGCGTATATTTCCACCCAGTACAGGTTCTAACCCGGCTGCCAGGGGGAAACTGCGCCGATGAACACGCCCCGCCAAGCTTCTCTCCGGTATTTATTGATATTGGTGCTGTTAATAATTTTGTGCGCGACGCTGGCGGTCATCGCCAACCATGTCAACGGCAGCGCGCCACAGGAAGAACTGCTGCCCGTAAACCTGCACTCCGCGCTTGATGCCGATTATGGTTTTGAAACTGGCAACCGCTCCGATCCACCCATCAGCCTCGACATTATCAGCGAAATCATCAGCGATCAGCGCCCGCGTGCTACCGATGTGCAGACGCGGTTGATGCGCATGACCGAAGCGCTCAGCGCGCCGATTGTCACAGCCACGCAAGGGCCGGCGAGCAGCGCTCCGCTGCCGGTGGAGATCCGTGAGACCAGTACCCCCGCGGCGCTTCCCCCTTCGGCCACCCCGCGTGGCACGGCCACGCTCACGCCAACTGCCAGCCGCACCCCCACCGCAACCCTGATTTTTGCTTTCGTTCCGGCTTACACGCACACTCCCACGTTCACCGAGGTTCCTCCTACGGCCACGCGCACGCGCGCCCCCACCATCACGTCCACCGCGACCCAAACGGCAACCTTCACGGCAACGGCTACCGCGGCGGAAACCCAAACCCCAACGCCATCCGCGACCAGCACGCCAACGGCCACCGGTACCTCCACAGCAACAATTACGAATATCCCAGCGCCAACAGCAACGGAAACCTCTACGCCTACACCGACGGAGACGGTACCCCCCACAACGACAGCAACCGACACGGCTACGTCCACCCCTACGGATACAGCCTCACCGACACTCACGCCAACCGATACTTCAACTGCTACGCCTACAGAGACGGCAACGGCAACACCGACAGAAACAGCAACCGAAACGGCAACCGCTACCCCTACGGAAACAGCCACGCCTACAGAAACAGGAACCCCTACACCTACGGCCACGCACACGCCGACGATAACGGATACACCCACGCCCACCCCGACGGCCACCCTTACGCCTACTCCGACTGAAACATCGACTCCGACGGCGACCGATACACTGACTCCAACAGCTACAGACACCGCAACCCCAACCGCGACGGATACGCCTACCCCAACCGAAATATCTACTCCCACGGAAACCGCCACGCCCACGTTAACGGATACCCCGAGCCCCACGCCAACGGAAACGTCGAGCCCCACGCCCACAGCAACCCCTACCGCGAGCGTGCCGGCCTGCGTTGATCCTGCGACCGTCACCGGGCGCGTGCCCGCCGCCGACGTGTATATTGAGAAAGATAATCCCGACGATAATTACGGCAGCGTGAAGGAGATCTCCGTGCGCGCCAAAGATGACGGCGACTTGCGCGGGCTGCTGCGGTTTGACTTGAGCGATATCCCTTCCAACGCGGTGATCACCAGCGCGGTGCTGTATCTCTATGAAACCAGCGAATCCAGCACGCAGGTTACCGGCATCTACCGCCTGACCCGTGCCTGGACGGAATCGGAAGTCACCTGGAACACACCCTGGCTGACCCCCGGCGGCGACTTTGCCGCGGCTCCGGTGTATGCCACCTACATCCCGGGTCAAAAAGCCTGTTCTATCACCCTCGACCTGACCGGGCTGGTGCAGGGCTGGACCAGCGGCACTTTCCCCAATTACGGGATGCTCTTATATTCCACCGGAGACCTCAAAAAGATCAACTACGCTTCCAAAGAAGCAAATGACCCCGAACAATGGCCGCGGCTGCTGGTGGAATACAAAATTCCCCCGGTAGGCCAGAGCGGCAGCCAGGGCATCGCCCGCAACTTGCTCGACTGGCTGCGCGCCCTGTTCGGATAACTGCGCAGGCCAGTTTTTCGCCACGCCAAAGGCCACCCGCGCAAGCCGGTTTGACCGATAATAGAAGCGAAGGATACAAGGTCCTCGGCGTGGCGCAGGCGCTTCTGCCAGAGGATCAATTCCATCGATGGAAAATGGACGGTGACGATGAATCCTGACCAATCGCTTTCTGAACCTTCTGCTCGCTGCCGCGCTCGCGCGCTGGGGCTCAAACCTGGCATCCTGTCCCCGGGGCGCTGGAACGCTATCACCGATGTGCCGGGCGTGCTGGTCGGGCATTTCACCCTGATCGAAGGCGGGGACATCCGCACCGGGGCAACGGCCATCCTGCCCCACCCGGGCAACCTGTTTCAAGAAAAAGTTCCTGCCGGCCTGGCGGTGGGCAACGGCTTTGGCAAATTGATGGGCAGTACGCAGATCGTCGAGCTGGGCGAGATCGAAACCCCACTGGTGCTGACCAATACGCTGGCCGTGCCGCGCGCCGCCGAGGCCGTCCTGGATTGGACGCTTACGCGCCCGGGCAACGAAAACGCCGGATCGGTCAACCCGGTGGTTGGCGAAACCAACGACGGCCAGTTAAACAACATCCGCGCGCGGCGACTGACCATGGCGCAGATCCTCTCGGCCATCGAAACCGCGGCCAGCGGGCCGGTGGCTGAGGGCAACGTGGGCGCGGGAACCGGCACAGTGGCTTTTGGCTGGAAGGGCGGCATTGGCACCAGTTCGCGCGCGCTCCCCAAAACCCTGGGCGGCTTCCGCGTAGGCGCGCTGGTGCAGTCCAACTTCGGCGGGGTGCTGCAGATGGCTGGGCTGCCGGTCGGGCAGGCGCTGGGGCAGTATTACCTCAAAGACCGGTTGGACGCGGCCGCGGATGGTTCGATCATGATCGTGCTGGCCACCGATGCGCCGCTGTCTGACCGCAACCTTACCCGGCTGGCGCGGCGCGCGCTG
>DATCUC010000402.1:0-1912 GCA_036567625.1 Anaerolineaceae bacterium
AACCGAGGGAATTCAACGCGGACATATGGGCTTGCACGCGCGGCAGGTGGCAATTGCCGCCGGGGCCGCGGGTGACCAGGTGGAGCGCGTGGCCGCGCGGCTGGTGCAAGAAAAGGCGATTCGCGTAGACCGGGCGCAAGAAATACTCAAAGAAATGCATTAATTTATGGAAGAACAAATGGAAAATCCTGCTGAACAATCCTCAATTTTGCTGCGATCCGACCGGCCGGTGGGGATCATCGGCTACGGCGCGTACGTGCCGCGCTACCGCCTGCCCGCCGTAGAAGTGGCGCGGGTGTGGACGGGCGGCCGCGGCGGCCTGCCGGTGAAAGAAAAAGCCGTGCCGGGCATGGACGAAGATGTAATCACCATGTCGATTGAAGCGGCGCGCAACGCGCTGGCTCGCGCGGGCATTTCGGCTGCGGAACTGCGCGCGGTGTGGGTGGGCTCTGAATCGCACCCGTACGCGGTCAAGCCGACCGGGACGATAGTGGCCGAGGCGATTGGGGCGCACACGCACATCCAGGCGGGTGATTGGGAATTTGCCTGTAAGGCCGGCACCGAAGCCATGGTGGCGGCTATGGGCCTGGTAGGATCGGGGATGGGGCGCTATGCGCTGGCCATTGGCATGGATACCGCCCAGGGGCGGCCGGGTGACGCGCTGGAATACACGGCCGGGGCGGGCGGCGCGGCGTATATCCTGGGCGCGGCCGACCAGGCGCTGGCGGTGATCGACGCCACGTTTTCGTATGTATCTGACACGCCCGATTTCTGGCGGCGGCCCGAGCAGCGCTATCCCGAACACGGCCAGCGCTTCACCGGCGAGCCGGCGTACTTCAAGCACGTCACCGAAGCGGCGCAGCACATGATGCACGCGATGGGTTCGAAGCCCGCGGATTACCGCTATGTGGTGCTGCACCAACCGAATACCAAGTTCCCGCAGCGAGCGGCGGCTATGCTGGGCTTTAAGCCGGAGCAGCTCAATACCGGGCTGCTCGTACCGGTGATCGGCAACACCTATGCCGGGGCGGCGATGATCGGCCTTTCGGCGGTGCTGGATGAGGCCCAGCCAGGCGACCGGATTTTGATGGTGTCGTACGGCTCGGGGGCAGGCTCAGATGCGTTCGACATTCGCGTTACGGACGCGATCACCGAGCGGCGCAACCGCGCGACGACCACGCAAGAGTATATTGCCCGGCGCACGCAGATCGACTATGCCACATACGTGCGCTACCGCAATGCGCTGGCAGAGTAGGGGCAGCGCTATGACAGATGTTGTGATTGCAGGCATTGGCCAGACACCGGCCGGCGAGCAGTGGGAACTTTCGCTGCGCGATCTTTCGGCGCGCGCGATCCGCGCTGCATTGAAAGACGCGGGCGGGTTGAAGCCCCAGGCGCTGTACGTAGGCAACTTTTTGGGCTCGGTGCTTTCGCACCAGGCCAACCTGGGCGCGCTCATTAATGAAAACATGGCGCTGGATGGAGTGGAATCCTTCACGGCGGAAGCCGCGGGGGCCTCGGGCGCGGCAGCGCTGCGCATGGGCTACCTGGCAATCGCATCGGGCTTCGTGGACGTAGCCGTGGTGGTGGGCGTAGAGAAATACACCGACACGCTGGGCGCGGAATCGGATGCGGCGCTGGCGCAAACGATGGACTATGATTTTGAGGCCGTGCCGGGGCTGAACCCCACGGCGCAAGGCGCGCTGCTGATGCGGCGCTACATGCACGAGTACCATGTGCCTGCCGACGGGCTGGCCGGGTTTGCGCTGCTGGCGCATGCCAACGGGGTGCATAATCCCAACGCGATGTTCCGCAAGGCGATCAGCCTGGAAGCGTATCAACGCGCGGAGATGATCAGCGAGCCGTTGAACCTGTTTGATATGGCTCCGTATGCTGACGGCGCAGCGGCGCT
>DATCUC010000403.1:0-8028 GCA_036567625.1 Anaerolineaceae bacterium
CGGCGTGCGAGTGTCCGTGGCCCCACCGACCGGCGCGGGCAGGGTAGCAGTCTGACAGGCGGCCAGCAGCAGGCCGGTGATTAACAGCAGCGCCATTACTCGGACGAGCACGGCGGAGTGAGGTTGTTTGATCATGGGGCAAGTGTACCGGAAAACCGCCGGGAAAGAAAGTGCCGCGACAGGCGCTCAGTCTTCCACCAGCGGCGGCTGAGCCGGGGCGTAGGGCATGATAAACAGACCGCGCAGCACCTCGCCGGTAGACTGGTACATCTCCGCGCCGGAATACCAGACGAGCGGCATGGTCAACCAGGTTTCCTGGCCGGGATGGTTAGGATCGTACAGGAATAACTGTATGGTTGCATCCGGCAGCAGGTCGTAGCCGACGGCGGTGACCTGGTGGTTGATGGTCGGATCGGCCAGGCCGCGGGTGCGCACCAGGCAGAGGACGGCGGGCAGGCCGTTATCCAGCAAGCGCCGAATTTTGGGCAGTTCTTCGGCGCAGGTTTTCATCCCCACATACGCGTCGCTGCGCAGGATCCAATCTACCAGCCGCAGCAGCACCAGCGGGCTGAGGCTTTGAAACTGGCGGCGATAGAGGTAGCGCGCAAGCCGCGGGTCGAGCCCATCAACGCTGCGAAAACTGGGGATGGGGCGGCCAATTATCTGATAATCCAGCGCGGCGTAGCACATCCCCCCACACAGGCCCATGACCAGCGGCCGGGGATAGATTTTTTTCAACAGGGGCGCCCGCACCAGCCCACGCGGATCGAAGGCGTTGCGGAAGCGAAAACCATTTTCCTGGCTGGCAAAGGTGGTACGCTTGGCGGTCATGGCTACCTCTGCGGACAGTCGCAGTCATCTTCAAACTGGATGGTGGTGTGTTCGATCCCAAACTGCCCGCTCAGTTTGGATTTGAGTTCGGCCAGCACCTCAGACGGGCGGCGGCCGGACTGCTGTTCCAAAACGACGTGGCTGCTGAGGGCCACCCGACCGGAGCAGATGCTCCATACGTGCAGGTCGTGGACTTCGCTGACGGCGGGAACGGCCTGCATGGTTTCGCCAATATGCTTGATACTCATCCCCTCGGGTACGCCCTCGACGAGGATGTGCAGGGAAGAACGCAGCACGCGCACCGCGCTGACGACGATCAACGCGCCGATAAGCACGCTGACCACCGGGTCGACCCACTGCCAACCGGTGCGCCAGATAATCAGCCCGGCAATGATCACGCCGACGGATGACACGGCATCGCCAATGACATGCAGAAAGGCGCTGTGGACGTTGAGGTCCTGTACCTTGCCGCGCGCGTGCGCCTGCTCGTGTTCATGTTCGTCTTCATGCGCGTGTTCGTGCTCGTGATCATCCACATGCGTGTGACCGCCGAGGACGAAGGCGACAACCAAATTGGCCACCAGGCCGATGGCGGCGATGATCATCATTTCCAGGCTGCGCACCGGCTGCGGCGCTGCCAGGCGCTCGTAGGCTTCAAACCAGATGCCAATGGCAATCGCGCCCAGCGAAATGCCGTTGATCAGCGCGGCGATTACTTCGAGGCGGTGAAAGCCGTAGGTATGGCGGTCGTCGGCGGGTAGGGCCGAGAGCCGCAGCGCCACATAACTTAAGACGAGCGCGAAGCTGTCCATAAAAACGTGCGCGGCATCCGAGAGCAGCGCCAGGCTGCCCGTCCACAGGCCGCCGGCGATTTCGGCGACCAGGATGACGCTGGTGACGATGAGGGAAATAATAAACCGACGTTCTACGCCAGGATTGTTATGTGGATTCATAACCTTACCAAACCTTATCCCAAAAAAGGTTTTCCCATTATACCATCCGCGCCAGGGCGCCACCCGCGCCTACGCAAAGGCTCGAAGGACAAGGTTATCGTCAACCAGAAAGCAATCAGTGCTTCAAAATATAGCGAACGTCCGCGGCAATAGCTTCACCGGGCGTACCGTAGGGATACACCACGCGCAGATAGCCCTCACCGTCCACCAGAAGCACCGTGGCGGTATGATCGATCAGATACGCGCCGGTTTCGCTGATGATGCGTTTTTGGAAGAAAATGCCGTACTGCGCGGCGATCTCATTCAACGTATCGAGGTCACCGGTGAGACCGAGGAAGCGTTCTTCCGAGTCGATATTGGCGAGGTAAGCCTGCATGCGCTGCGGCGTGTCTTTTTCAGGGTCGACCGAAACGAAAACGACCTGCGCCTGCGCAGCGCGGCTGCCGAGCGCATCGAGCATGGCGCGCATTTCGTACAGCGTCGTGGGGCAGACGTCCGGGCAGGAAGTGTAGCCGAAGAAGAGCAGCACCACTTTACCGCGCAGATCTTCGAGGCTGACCGGCTGGTTTCCCGGCCCGGTGAGGGTAAAAGAATATGCCGGCTGCGGCGACTGCATCACCGTTCCGGCGAAGGTGTGCGGGCGCACCAGGTCCCACAGGATGATTACCGCGGCCAGGCCGATGACCAGACCAGCCACCGGGAGCGTCCAGCGCGAACGAAGGATATTGAGCATGCCATCTTCTCCAGATGATTTCCTTAATGTGGGTAGCAGGCAAAAAAGTGGGCGGCTTCGTAGGCCAGCCGGGCGGCCCCTTGCGCCTGGCTGATTTCTTCGTATACCAGGGTGAGTTGTTCAAGGAAGCGCTGGCTGTCGAGCTGGGCGCCGTCGTAGACTGCGCGCACAATACCCTCGCCGTCTACCAGCACATAGCGTGGCGCGAAAAACACGCTGCCGTCTTCTCTGGGCTGGTAGAGCACGCCAAACGCCCCGCCGCTGACGTTCTTGAGGATCTTTTCTTCGCCGGTCAGCCAGCGCCAGTCAACAACCTGAGGAGTGAAGGGCAGGTTGAAAGCGGCAAGCTGCTGCGGAGTGTCGTAGGCAGGGTCGATGGTGATGGTGACAAAGCGAAACTCGGGGACGCGCTGAGGCTGCTGCGCCAGGGATTGATCGATGGACTGCAGGGTCTGGTAAATGCTTTCGCAATCCGCGGTGCAGCGCGAGTACGCGAAGGAATACAGGGTAAGCTTGCCGCGCCCGTCCTCGCTGGTAACCGCCTGCCCGGCGGCATCCACCAGGCTGTACCCGGGCGCAAGGCGGATACGCGGCAGCACCAGCACCGGGCGTGCCAGGGCAAACCACAGTACCCCAATGACCAGAGCAGCAGCGACGCCCACCAGGATTTTCCAATACAACGCGGATTTCATATCTGCGATTCTAGCATACTCCGGTGGCGGCTGGCATGAGGTTTATCGGGCGAGTCCGCGATTTTCATCCGTATGACGGCTCGAAAAAGTAAGGTATAATCAGCGTAGTAGCCAACCCTCAGCGACCGCATCAGGAAGGTTTTTTGACCAAACAGCGCCGCCCAGAAGACTTATCGGTAGAGGAATTACGCCGCTTGTTGATCGAAAAACGGCGCGCGACCCGCCAGACTCGCCTGGATTACTTCCGGCAAACCGGCAGGATCATCCCGGTCAATGGTCAGGGCCTTCCCGAGCCGGCAGCGCAGGCGGCGGCTCCGCGCGCGCGCAGCCGCGGGCGGGTGTGGTTAGACCGGCTGCTCTTCGTGGTCGAAATTGCCGCGGTGATCGGCCTGGTGGTGGTACTATTGTCTGGCATGAACGTGCTCACCAACCTTAACAACGAATTCGCATCTGTGTTGACGCAGCCAACGCTCACCCCCACACCGATCATTATGGCCGTAGTGCTGCCTTCGGGGCATACACCGCCTACCGGCGGCGAGGTGCGCTACAACGAAGCCGAGATCCCCGATCACCTGCGCCCGCTGATGCAATCCCTGGCAGACTTGCCGCTGCCCACCCCCAGCCCGGAACAGGCGATCCAGATCCAGATCCCCGCGATCAAAGTGGATGCGCCGGTGGTGCAGGGCGACGGGTTCGAGCAGCTCAAGAAGGGCGTTGGACAGCACATCGGCACGCCCAACCCCGGAACCCAGGGGAACGTGGTGCTTTCGGCGCACAATGATGTCTTTGGGCGCATTTTTATGGACCTTGATAAACTTAAAGAAGGCGATGCCATCATCCTCTACACGAATGCGCGCGCGTACACGTACATTGTGCGCCAGACGCAGATCGTGGAGCCTACACAGGTGGAGGTGATGGCCCCCACCCAGGAATCAGTGGTGACGTTAATCTCGTGTTATCCCTATATGGTCGATAACCAGCGCATCGTCGTCACCGGTTACTTGCAGTAAGTATTGCATTCTATTTTTGAGGAGCTTTTTGCATGGCAAAGAAAATGAAACGACAGGTCACACGCACCGAAACCGCGGCCCCGGTCGAAAATACCGCGTCGCGCTACCCGGTGCGCTCGAGCAGCACCAGCACATCTTCGAGCGAATTTAACCCGGATTACTCGTACGTCATCAGTGACCTGAAACGGATTGGTATCCTGGCCGGATCCTTTATCACGATCCTGGTTGTTCTATCGTTCTTCTTACGGTAAATCACCAAAGTGGAGGGTAATGAGCGAAGAGAGTAGGGAACAGCCATATTGGGAGGGGTGTTCCCGAATATTTTTTTGAGCGCCGGTTCCCTTTTCTCAACGCTCACTCTCCCATATCCGCCCACCCACCGGTTCACCTAGTTTTGTAAAAGGAGATTGTCATGGCACCAATGTTCGTTCCCGGTCCGGTTGATGTAGCCCCCGAGGTGCTGGCTGCGCAGGCCAAACCAATGATG
The DNA here is from genome assembly GCA_036567625.1 of Anaerolineaceae bacterium. GTDB lineage: Bacteria > Chloroflexota > Anaerolineae > Anaerolineales > Anaerolineaceae > CALDSL01. Next base: position 4,707 of record DATCUC010000403.1, read on the forward strand.
CCCCATCGCAGCAAGGACTTCGAAGCGATCTTCCGCCGGACAGAAGAAAAACTGGAAAAGGTGTTTTACACCCAATATCGTGTGTTCCAGGCTACCTCATCGGGCTCTGGTATGCAGGAAGCGGGCATACGCAACTTCGTCCAGGAAACAGTCCTCTCTTGCACCAACGGCTCCTTCGCTGACCGCTGGTACAGCGTGGCTGTGAGCAACGGGAAGAAAGCCGACAAATTGGACGTACCCTGGGGCCAGGTCATCACTCCGGAAATGCTCGCTGACGCCTTGAAGAAGAAGCACTACGAGGCCGTTACCATCGTCCACAATGAGACTTCCACCGGCGCAGTCAACCCGGTGAAAGAACTGGCCGCCGTGGTGCAGGACATCAGCCCGGATACTCTGGTGTTGGTAGACGCGGTTTCCTCGCTGGCTGGTGATAAGATCGAAATGGATGCCTGGGGCATCGATTTCCTGCTCACTTCTTCGCAGAAATGCTTTGCGCTGCCGCCGGGCCTGGCGTTTGCCGCCACCAGCGACCGCGCGATGAAGAAAGCCGAAACCGTTGAGAACCGCGGCTGGTACTTTGACCTGCTGCTGATGGAGAAGCACCGCCTCAAGGATTCTACTCCCATGACCCCCGGCATGGCGCTGATCTACGCCCTGGATTGCCAGCTTGACCGCATCATGGCCGAGGGCCTGGAGAACCGCTTTGCCCGCCACGCGGCGATGGCCAAGTTCACCCAGGATTGGGCAATAGCCCACGGCATGGAACCCCTGGCGCCCGAAGGCTACCGCTCGCGCACAGTGTCGACGATCAACAACACCCGCGGCATGGACATTTCCGCGCTCAACAAGTTCCTCACCCAGCACGGGATGCGCATCGCCAACGGTTACGGCGCGCTGAAGGATAAGACCTTCCGCATCGCGCACATGGGCGAGATCCAGATGAGCGACGTGGAAGAACTGACCAAACTGATGGAAGAGTTCCTGGGCCAGATGTAATTTCGTCACAATGCATTCAGAAGGGCTGCCGGGCCTCCCGGCAGCCTTTTAATATCTCACGTGATATAATCGGCTGTACTTGTTCGGCATCCCCTGGCTTTTGAAACGAGAATACGAAAGTGGAGCAGGTTTTTTATGCAGTGGGTTCGTGATTTTTCGCCGCATCCGGAACGGGAGCGCCAGTATCAACTTGCGCTGGGAATTACCATTGGCGGCAATATTCTGCTGGCGGTGGCAAAAGGCGTGGTGGCCTGGCTGACGGGCTCGGCCGCGATCTATGCGGACGCCGCGAATTCCGTTTCAGATGTGCTCTATTCGCTGCTGATGGTAATTGGCCTATGGATGGCCGAACGCCCGCCGGATATCAGTCATCCGCAGGGGCACAGCCGCTTCGAGCCGCTGGTTGGCCTGCTGGTGACCGGATCGATGGCATTTGCCGGTTATGAAGCTGTCCGCACTGCCATCACCCGGCTGGCTTCTGGAGGCGCATCGATTGAGATCGGCCTGCCCGGGCTGGTGCTGCTGGGCAGCGCGGTTGCTAAGGCGGTTATGTTCTATTTTATCAACCGCATCGCGCACTCGGTGGGCAGCCCGGCACTGGCAACCACGGCCAAGGATAACCTGGCGGATGTGCTCAGCTCGGCGGCGGCATTCCTGGGCGTGCTAGGCTCGCGTTACCTCAGCCCGCTGCTCGACCCGGCTGCGGGTTTGCTGGTGGCGGCGTGGATCTTCCGCGCGGTCTACCAGGCGGGGCGCGAGAATCTCGATTACCTGACCGGGCACGGCGCATCGGAAGATCTGCGGCATGAAATTGTGCGCGTGGCAGAGGGCGTGCCCGGCGTGCAGCGCGTGCATTACACCATGACGGAATATGTAGGCCCGCGGCTGGTGGTAGACCTGCATATTAATGTAGATGGCAATATGACCCTGAACGAGGCGCATACGATCAGCGACGAGGTAATCCACCGCCTGGAGGCGATGCGCGAGGTCGACCGGGCGTATGTGCATATCGAGCCCGAGGGATGGGATTAGGGGCTCTGGCAGGCGCATAGGGCTGGAAAACGGCGGGTTAGAAGAGCACGTTCTCCAGCAGGAAGGTTTCCAGCGTTTTAAGATAATCAACCACGGTTTCGGTTTTGCGGAAGCCGTGACCTTCACCCGGGTAGACTTTGTATATATGCGGGATGCCGCGCACGCGCAGGGCCTGGACGATGGTTTCTGATTGCGCCGGCACGACTACCGGGTCATCCGCGCCCTGAAATACGGCCACCGGGTCGCGGATTTGATCGGCGTGAAACACGGGCGACCATTCGCGGTAGCGCTCGGCCATTTCAGGCAGGTCGCCGACGAGTGAAATCGTATAACGTTCTTCGAATTTGTGCGTGTCGACGGTGAGGGTGAAGAGGTTGCTCACCCCATACAGGCTGACCCCGGCTTTGAACAGCCCGGGGTAGCGGATGAGGGCATTATAGACGGTATACCCGCCAGCCGAGCCACCGATGATGACCAGCCGTTTTGGGTCGGCCAGGCCCTGCTCGGCCAGGGCGCGGGCAGCGCCGGCGGCGTCTTCCGTATCCACCAAACCCCAGGCGCCCAGCAGCTTGTCCTGGTAGCTGCGCCCGAAATAGGTGCTGCCGCGGTAGTTGACGTCGACATAGGCGTAACCGCGCGAGGTGAAATAAGCAATGCCCAGGGAAAAGGCCGCAGAAGCAGTCGAAGTCGGCCCGCCGTGGATCTGTACCAGGGCCGGCGGCAGACCGCTGCTGGTATAACTGCCGTTCTTGGGCGCGTAATACATCGCCGACACCAGCGTACCATCGGGGGCATTCCAGGTAATTTCGCGCACGTCGGGCAGCGTGTCCGCGGGGATACTTTCGGTGGTACAGTACGCTTCTACCGTCAACTCGCTGCCGTTCCAGCGCACCAGCCGGGCAGGAACCGACGGCGCCGACCCGGCGAAAACAACTTCATCACAGACGGGTGAAACTGTCATTGTCCAAATTGCCGTATACGGCGCGGTGTCGATCTGGCGTTCCGCGCCGGTTTCTACATCCACAGCCCACAGCGAGGTGAACCCACCGCGGAAGCGCAGCCCAAACAGCCGGCGCGAATCGCTGCTCCAGCCGTAATCCTGCCCACCCTGCCCCCAGGCAGCCTGGGCCAGGGCAAAGCCGTCGCCGTCGACCAGGGTGCGCTTCTGGCCGGTGTTCAGATCCAGCAGCACCAGGCGCTCCCATTCGCCATTGCCTTCAACAAAGCTCAACCAGCGGCCGTCCGGCGAAAACTGCGGCTGCTGCGCGGGGATGCGCTCACCCCCGCCGACCTG
>DATCUC010000404.1:0-8014 GCA_036567625.1 Anaerolineaceae bacterium
GATCAGGAAGAGTACACTCACCTCGGCGTAGCCGCCGCCGTTGCCTCGGGCCGCGCCAGCGTGGGCCTGGGTATCGCCGCCGCGGCGCAGGCCCTGGGACTCGATTTCGTGCCGCTGTTTTCCGAGCGTTACGACCTGGTGATCCCCTGCGAGCATGTACGCGGCAGCCTGCTCGCCCCGCTGTTCGACCTTATGCACGATCCGGCTTTCCGGTTGGCAGTTGCCGCGCTTCCCGGGTATGATATTAGCGTAATGGGAAAGATCGTCCTGGACTGCGACTGAGCAGCCCGGTTTTGTGGAAAATAACGAACGCCTAAGGAGAGCAAGATGCCGATTGGAGCGAACCAACCTGCGCCAGATTTTACCCTGACCGATGACAGCGGCAAAACCATCAGCCTATCCGATTTTCGTGGGCAGCCGGTGGTATTGTATTTCTACCCAAAAGATGACACCCCCGGCTGCACCACCGAAGCCTGCAATTTCCGTGACGATTACAGTGCTTACGCGGGCGTCAACATTCTGGGCGTCAGCCCCGACAGCGTCGCCTCGCACGTCAAATTCAAGAAAAAGTATGGGCTGCCCTTCCCACTGCTGGCCGATGAAGGCCACCAGGTAGCCAATCAGTACGGTGTGTGGGGCCTCAAGAAGTTCATGGGCCGCGAATATGAAGGCATTTTGCGCACCACTTTCTTGATCGATGCGCAGGGCAATATCGCTCGCGTGTTTGAGAACGTCAAGCCTGCTGATCACAGCGCCGAGGTGCTGGCCGCAATCAAAGCGCTGGCGTAAGCCGGCCGGTCGCAATCTACCTTATCATTTCGCTCGCGGGTAAATGGCCGGCGAAATGCCAATAAGAAAGGCGGGCATGTTTCCCCGAATGGGAAATATGCCCGCCTCTTATTTGTTGAAAAAAGTTACCAGACCTTGAACCCGGGCGCGGTGAGGTTGATATTGGCAAACATGTTGATCAGGATCGGGCCGTAACCGATGATCACCAACACCACCGAAATCAGAATCCACAGCTTGTAGTTGTCCAGCCAGGCCGGGGTGCGCGTGGCCGGAACTTCCGGCTCGGCCACCGGCACTTCGGGCACGGCCACCGGGGCTTTTTTGCTAAACACCGTACCCAGGATAACCACAAAGTACATCACCGCTGCCACCAGCAGGATGGCCCCGCCAATGGCGGTGATCATCCCTGGGATATCCCACGAGGGCTGCGCATAGGTAGCGGTTGCCAGCGGAACCCGGCGCGGCACGCCCAACAGGCCCAGCCAGTACATGCCGGTCATAAACACCAGCATGCCCACAAACCAGGTCCAGGCCGAGGCCAGGGCTACTTTGGGTTGGCTCAGATCTTTCTTCATCAGGTGCGGGATTAACCAGAAGCTGATGCCCATAAAGCTAAGCGTTGATGCGGTAGCAACTGTGGAGTGGAAGTGCGCCGGAATCCACACGGTATTATGGATCACCAGGTTGAGGCTGGCAGAGGCGTTGATCACGCCCGTGACGCCGCCGGTAAAGAAGGTGACACCCGCGAGCAGTTGCGCCGCCACCGAAGGATTACGCCAGTTCAGGTACTTGATCCAGCCAAAGAGGCCCGTGCCGCCATTTTTGCGCCCGGCGCGTTCCAGCGAGGCAATCACGGTGAAAGCTGTCATCATCGAAGGGATCACCACCAGGAAGGTCAGCAGGGTGTGGATGTACTTCCACACCACCGGCACGCCGGGGTCTGCAAACTGATGATGAAATCCAACTGGGGTGGAAAGTACCAGGAACGACCAGAACGCCAGCCGCGCCAGCGGATCGCTAAACAGCTTGCCGCCAACCTGCTTGGGCAGCATCCCGTACCAGGAAACATACGCGGGCAGCAGCCAGAAATACACCAGCGGGTGGCCGGTGAACCAGAACAGCGTGCGGCTGAGCATCGCGTCCGTGGCTGGTACCAGGTTGAGCGCCCAGGGGATCACCAGCACCAGCATTTGCGCGGCAATGCCCAGCGTGGCCAACTGCCACAGCAGGGCGTTCACCACCGCGCCAAAGGCAATCAGCGGGGTGCGCACGCCCGGGTTTTCTTTGCGCCAGGCGGCCAGCGTGGCAAACTGGCTCCAGCCCACCATCCACGAGCCAACAACCAGCACGGTCAGCCCAATGTAAAACCACGGGCTGGCCTTCATCGGCGTATAGAAGGTATACAGCACGCTGGCTTTATTGGTCAGCATGGTGTACCCGGCCAGCACCATTCCAACCAGCATGGCGATAAAACCGGCCAGTCCCAGGTTGAACCAGCGCAGCGGGCGGTTGAGACCCTTGAGCACCGCGAAGGTTTGAAAACCGGTGATGAACAACGTCGTGAACACCAGCGCATTGAGCACGCCGTGCAGCGTGAGCCCCTGGTAATAAGAGCGGATAAACGGAACCAGGAACGGGTATAAATTCAGATCGGCGTGTTCGAACGCCTGCAGCGGGCCGATCAGCGTGCCAATCGCCAGCGCCAGCAGCGCCACGCCCAGTTGACCGCCGATAAAACGTTTTTCGCGAAGTGACATCTCTTCCTCCCTGGGTTATGGTTCTACGATAATGGCGCCAGACATCGCCTGGTGGCCGACGCCACAGTATTCATGGCAGACATACGCAAAGGTGCCGGGTTGGTCAAAGATATGTGTCACTTCCGAAATCTGCCCGGGAACAATCATGATGTTGATGTTAGTTTTCTCGACGTACATGCCGTGGGTCACGTCGCGGCTGGTGATCTTGAAGGTCACTTCCGATCCAACCGGGACGCGGATTTCCTTCGGGTCAAATGCCCAGGTATAGGTCATCATAATTACCTGGTATTTGCCGGGGGCCACTTCGTATACACCGGGCTCATTGAACGGGGCCGTCGAGGCCACCTTGCGCGGATCGACAGCGCCGCTAGCACCGGGGAGCTGCATGCCCGTGCCAAACCCAGCCAGGGCAATCGCGACGATCATCAGCACCAACGCGGCAATCGAAATGCTCATCCAAATGCGTTCGTAGCGGTGGATTTCCATGCCTAACCTCCCGCCCTTTGCAGCATGAGCAAATAGATGCCGCCCCAGCTCAGCGCCAGGACAACGATAAAAATGAGTAGTATCGCCAGTGTCCCCTTTGGCTCTTCCTCTGAATTCATACTCTTTCCCTCCCGATGATAATAGAATCCCTGCCGGTCAGCCGCGTTAACAAGCAAAACCCGGTCCCTATTGGACTGGCAGGAAAGCAGGATTCTTACTCCTTACCACCACGCCATTACCAATAAGACCGGGTTTTCTTTGCTACCCAGCCGGTAAGGAAGCCGGAAGGGTAGAACGCCGTTCCTAGATATTGTACATCAAATTAGGTTAGTTCAGTTTTTCTGAACCTTCTACGACCGGCATGGAAAACAGCGATCTATGATAAGGATCCTTTAACTGGCTCAGCGTGATCTTGGACAGGTACTGCATGATGTTGCTCTGCAGGTCATCCCAGATGATCTGATTTTGCGTGCCCTGGTTGTCGTTGCCTTGCGGGTTCACCGCGATTTTGCCTTCCAGGGTTTCAACAATATCCAGTACGGAAATGGAATCGGCGGGCTGGTTCAGCCGCAAACCACCACGGGGGCCGGGCGTAGCCTTGATAATTCCGGCCTGCATCAGCGTGTGACCAATCTGGTGCAGAAAAGGTAGTGGAATTTGCAACTTTTCAGCCAGTGAGGCAGTGGACTGCGCGCGGTTGTCTTCCTCAGCGGCAAGAGCAACCATCAGCTGCAGCCCGTAATCGAGACGGCGACTGATACGGAACATGGAAATAAACCTCTAACAACAGGAATGTGGAATTTGGTAACGTAAAAATACCGGATAATTCTTATCAATGAAAGTGACAATTGTCATGATTCTTTATATATATTATTTCCCTTAATTACGATAATGTTTCTCGAAATAGTTGCCAGTGATGGCGAGCATACTCTGAGCCAGGAGCGTTACAAGCCAAGATCGTGTAAAATTGCTGTATGCATACTGAGCGCGCGCTGCACAAAATCCCCATTTGGGGGTTTCAACTGGGGGGTTTTCTCTTTGCCAGCCTGGTGCAGATCATTTTCTGGTCGCAAATTGGATGGGGCGGCGACTGGCCGCTGCCGCTCATCCTGGCTGCCGGGCTGGTTTCGCTGCTGGCCGCGGCGGTGACCGGCCTGGTGGTGCGCATCTGGCGCGAACAGATCGCGCTGAAAGACCGCCTGGGCGCTACCGAAGAGCAATTGAAAACCTGGAAAACGCTGTTGGGCGGCACGCGGCAGATGGACCTGCGCCTGCAGGATGCCACCAATGAAGAGCAGGTGATGGACACTGCCCTGGGGCTGATCAGCAGCCTCAGCGGGGCGCGCGGCGTTTCCTTTGTCCCGCTGGATGATTGGGGCCAGCCACTGCCCGCCTACACCTATGGCAAGCTGCCCGCGCCGGTGGCTCGCGCGTGGAATGAACATTTGCTTTCCAGCGGGGTGCGCGATATGTGCCGCGACTGCCAGCGCCATGCCGCCGAAACCGGTGATGAATGCCCGCTGCACGGCGGCCCCTTTGGCGATGTCCTGGGCCTGGCGTGCTTTCCGGTGCAGCGCGGCGGGCGCATGTTGGGCATGGTGAACCTGTATATGGCCGGCAAACCCGCTCCCAGCGAGGAACTCACCGGTTATCTGCGCGGGCTGGTCAATGAAGCCGCCCTGTCCGTTGAGAGTATCCGCTTGCGCAACCGCGAATTGGAAACCCTGCGCCAGGTGCAGGCCCTGCGCCCGGTAAAATCTGATCTGCAGGCGCTGCTGGCCATGCTGCTGGAAGGCATGCAGCAGGTGTTAGGCGTGGCGGCAGTGCAGTTGCAGTCCCGCGCCGCAGACCGCGCGCACCAGCCGCCCGTGCTGCTGGAATTAGGCCGCTCCGATCTTTTAATTCAGCCCGACGCCGCTCGCGCCCGCGAGTGGGTCATTGCTAACCGCACTCCATATCTGCCACCCGCCGGCCAGCCCGGAAATTTTGCCTGCGTGGCGCTGGCTCGCCCCGGCGGAAACCTGGAAGGCACCCTGCTGCTGGCTGCCGAAACCCCGCTGGCTCTGGATGAGCGCAGCCTGACCATTCTGTCCTCGGTCGCAGACCAGGCCGCGCTGTTGATCGAAAATGAGCGCGAAATGCTCTCGTTGGAATACCGCACGGTGATCCAGGAGCGCGCCCGGCTGGCGCGTGAGATCCACGATGGGCTGGCGCAAACGCTGGCGTTTCTCAAGCTCCAATCGGCGCAAATGCAGTTGTATCTCAACCAGGGAAATCTCAACCGGCTGGCGCAGGTGATGAAAGAGAATTACGACGAACTGGCGCGCGCCTACCTGGAAACGCGCCAGGCGATCGACAATCTGCGCCTCGCGCCGCGCCAGGGGTTGACCACCTGGCTGGATCAACTGCTGGATGATTTTCAACACAGCAGCGGCCTGCCGGTTGAGCGCGTGTTCAGCCAGGTGACACGTGATGTTTCCCCCGAAGTCCAGGCGCAAATGGTGCGCATCGTGCAGGAAGCGCTGAGCAATATCCGCAAGCACGCCGCCGCCACCCAGGTAACGGTGCAGCTCCGCGAGTGGAATGGTGACATGGTGCTGGAAGTGCGCGATAATGGGGTTGGGTTTGTGGTAGCAGATGTTCCGGGCGTGTATAAGTACGGTCTGCGTGGCATGCAGGAGCGCGCCGAACTCATTGGGGCGGATTTTCAGGTGATCAGTAAAAAGCAGCAGGGGACCACGGTGCGTTTAAGCGTGCCGCTGCAGGCGTAGGAGAAGAAGGATGAGTGTGACGGGGATCAAACTGGTGGTGGTGGATGACCACGCGCTGTTCCGGCGCGGGCTGGTTGGCTTGCTGGAGAGTATGACCGAGTTCAGCGTGGTGGGTGAGGCGGGCAACGGCCAGGAAGCGTTGGCTATCATCGAAAAGACCCGACCGGATATCTTGCTACTGGATGTGAATATGCCGGTGATGGACGGCATCAGTACCGTGCAGGCGCTGCGCGCAAAGCATTCGCCGCTGCACATCCTCATGCTGACCATCTCGCAAAACGAAGATGACCTGTTTGGCGCGATCAAAGCCGGGGCGGACGGTTATTTATTGAAGAACGCCGAGCCGGACGACCTGCGCGACACGCTGCTGCATATCTATCGCGGCGACCGCGTGCTGGCCCCCGAAGTAACCGGCGCCGTGCTGAAGGCCTTTTCCCGCCTGGTCAACAATGAGCAAACCCCATTGTTGAGCGAGCGCGAGCTGGAAGTGCTCAACTGCCTGGCTGCTGGTCAAACCACGCAGCAAATCTCGCACCAGTTGTTTATCTCTGAGAACACCGTCAAGACCCACATCCGCCATATTTTGGAAAAACTCGAAGCCTCGAACCGCACCGAAGCGGTAGGCAAGGCTATGCAGTTGGGGCTAATCCAGAAAATCTCCTCGTAATCTTCGCTGCATTCCGCGCAGCCGGGTGATCCAAGAATCACCCGGCTGTGTTTTGCATTTAACCCTTCTACCCCGGCTGGATTGATGACAGAAATTCTCGGATTTGATACAGTAGCAGGGTGAGGAATTAAGGTAATGAACGGACGAAACCAGCCCCCACAGCGCATCCTGATTGCTTCCGCCAACCCGTTATTCAGCAAGGGCCTGCAGCGGCTCTTCGCGGAGTGGTGGAAAACCCCCACGCCTGAAGTGCGCCTGGTGAGCAGCATGGGCGATACGCTCGCCGCGCTGCGCGGCTGGATGCCGGAACTGGTGGTCGTTGATTACGATGATCGAACCATCAACCGCGCCGAGTTCCTAAACCATTTTGTCGAGGGTAATACCCCCATGCAGGTGCTGCTGGTTTCCTTGCAGGAAAGCGGCGAAGTGGTAGTGTATGACCGGCGCACCATGACGCCCGCCGAAGTGCAGACCTGGTTCCACAGTGTGCCTGCCCGGCCGGCCGCGATCCCTGCGTCAATACCTTCTCTCAGCCGCATGCTGCTGCAGCCGCGCTGGATTCTCCTCACCCTGTTGATGCTGGCGGCTGCGGTGATTTTTATCCGCCTGGGGTTCTGGCAGCTTGACCGCCTGGCCGAGCGCCGCGGGCGTAACGCGCAAATACGCGCCGAAATTCAGCAGCCGCCGCTCGATCTGAATGCCGCAATCCCCGCCGGTTTTGAGCAAATGGAATACCGCACGGTGACCGCCACCGGGGTGTTTGACTTTGACCATGAGGTGCTTTTGCGCAATCAGGCGCACGAAAACCGCCTGGGCGATCACCTGCTCACTCCGCTGCGTCTGGAGAACGGAACAGCCATCCTGGTAGACCGCGGCTGGATCCCAAATGAAGAAAGTTCGCCCAGCGCGCGGCAGAAGTACGCGCAAACCGGCTCCGTAACCATCACTGGTATGCTGCGCAAGTCGCAGGCGGTGCGCGGCGCGGGGCAGGTCGGCGCGGACGGGTTCACCTCGGTCAACCTGGATGCCATCCGCCAGTCCACCGGCGCCGATCTGCTGCCGATGTTTATTATTCAAGCGCCGGACCCGGCCGCCCCAGAATTGCCCTTTCGCAGCCTGCCCGCCGTCGAACTCACTGAAGGCCCGCATCTGGGATATGCGCTGCAGTGGTTCTTTTTTGCGTTGATCGTACTGGTTGGCTACCCGTTTCTTATTCTCCGGCAGCTTCGCGACGCAGACCGCGTTGAAACGGTGGTTGCTGGCGCGCCGGTAAAGCAAAAACCCGGATAAAGGATTACCTGATGAATAGTCGCTCGTGGATCTCTTTCCGAAAGATCAATCTGGCAGGCGCTTTGCGCGCGCTGCTGCTGGCTGCCCTGATTGCCACCTTTGTGATGATGGCCAGCGGTAGCGCTGTGCGTTCCAACGCAGCGGCGGCTGCCTGCCCAGACTGGCCCACCTGCTTTGGCGCCTGGACTCTCCCGCAGGAGCAGGGCGCGCAGACGCAGGTGATTCACCGTGCTTTGGCTGCGCTGGCCGCGCTG
>DATCUC010000405.1:0-10816 GCA_036567625.1 Anaerolineaceae bacterium
CCCGCCGCGAGCGCCTTCCGCGCCCGGGCCGTCGGCTGGCAGCAGTGCTGGCCGCGACCCTGCTCTTCTACGCCTCGCTGGCATCCTTCTGCCGCGGCACATTTGGAACCGTTTCCGCCGCGGCCGGCCTGCGTACGCTGACGTTTACCAGCATCAAACTGCTCACCAGCTACAACGGCCCGCGCGCGGAAGTGCTTCCGGTCGCCAACGCCAATCCGCAGAATAATATCATCTTTGTTGTCGATGAATCGGTGCGCTGCGACCGGCTAAACATCAATGGTTACGCGCGCCAGACAACCCCTTATCTTGAAGAGCTGCAGCGCTCCGGCAAACTGGTCAACTGGGGCGCGACCGCGGCAAGCTCGACCATGAGCTTGAATTCCAACCTGTACCTGCTGGCCGGAGTGAAGGAAATGCCCGATACCGGCGAGAACACCCGCCGGCTGCCGACGATTTTTCAGTACGCAAAAGCAGCCGGGTATCATACCTATCACTTCGATGCGCAGATGGATACACCCTGGCTGGTGGCCCCCCGCGATCAGAGCGCGCTGGATACCTGGGTGCGATCGAAGGATCTGCGCAACAGCGTGCCTCTCACCGATATCGACTTCGTCACCGCGCGGAAAATCCGAGAAATTATTCACAGCTCTACGGGAAATTTCATCTGGGTCAACAAGATGGGCGTGCACTTCCCCTATCCGCAGCGCTATCCGCCTGAATCCGCCGTATGGCAGCCCGCGCTCACCGGTGCTTATTACGACTTTCGACACCCGGATTTGATCTCCAATGCCTACGATAACGCCCTGCGCTATAACATCGACGGCTTCTTTCGCGAGCTGATTGGCTCGGATGGGCTGCCGGATAATACGCTGATCCTCTATACCTCAGATCACGGCCAGACGCTCAGCGAACATGGCGAAAGTTGGCCGCACGCGGGCAGCACGCGCTGGGAAGCCTGCGTTCCACTGTTTCTGGTAGCCAATACACCCCCGCGAATCGATACAGCCTATCCGCCCAGTCACGCCAATATCTTCCCTACACTACTCGATTTGATGCAGTTCCCTCCTGAACAGCGCGTTTATGCCTACGCGCCCTCGCTTCTCAGCGCGCAGATGAGTGACGCCAGACCGCGAAACTATATTTTTGGGGCCTATAATAGCTATTACGGTAGCAAAGTTTACCCGTTTGAGTAACCTTTCCGGGATTCCTCCAACCTGCATGGGGGATTCTCCTGATTTCTGTTATTGAAACCTCCCGATTGATCGCGTCGAGGGTATCGTTTATCTTCTATTTGACGCCGGAATTCTTACAACCTATCAGTTCCACTTTCGGTGTCATTAGGAAGAAGGAATGTATCAGATACCTTACGACCGGAGAGTCGAAAGTGGCGGTGCTAACGCCTTCAAAATCTTTATCATCCTCGCTTTCATTCTCTTTATCATCGCCATTGCTACCCCGGTTTCGGGTCAACAGCCAAATGCGCTAACCAACGCCAACCCTGACCGCAACTGCGGCGGCAGTACAGTCGCGCAGCCCGGCGAAACGGTTGCAGCAGTGGCGTACCGCTGTAACACGACCACCACGGAGATCCTCGATCTCAATCCAGGGTTAACCGATGCGAACTCGGTTATCAGCGGCCAGTCGATTGTGCTGGATGAAGATATTTACCGCACCGGCGCGGTTGCCTCCGAAGGCCAGGTGGTGTCAAACACCGTGGTTCAGCCAGAAGTAGTCACCCTCCCCGCTACCGGTGAGGTTCCGCCGGTGGCTTCCGTACCCCAGGCGGGCGGCGGTGCTCCGGTGGTGCAGCCGAATTACGTCTATGTGCCTGTCACCGGCGTGGCCGCGGCGGTCCAACCACAAGTGGTATTTGTGCCGGTTACCGGGGCAAGTGTGCCGGTCGCCCAGCCGCAGGTAGTCTATGTACCTGTCACCGGCGCGAACACGCGCGCGCCGGTGGCCTACACCGTACGCACCGGCGATACGCTGTACTCCATCGCCAGAGCCTATGGCTCGACGGTTGAGATGATCATGGCAGCCAATCCCGGCGCCATTCTCAGCCCAGATTGGATCCAGGTCGGACAAGTGATCTGGATCCCATAATCAGTTACCTTTGCCGCGCGGAATACTGAGGTCCGGCGCGGCACGCCGTCCAATCCACCTGAATTGGAACGTTTCTAACCGAAATTTAAATATTGCAGGGCCCCCCCCTGGATGCGCACAGTTTGTTGGAATGCAGACGGTGCGCATACCCCTTTAATCAATTCGAAATTCAACCCTGGTTGGGGTGAAATTCGTTTCCTACCGGTACTGGCTCACCCTGACCACACAAGCAGAGAGGTGGAGGTATGAAAACTGTGTTTTGCCTGTTCCATGAGGTTGAAACCGCGCGCGCGGCCATTGACCACTTAATCGAACGGAGATTTCCCCGCGGTCAAATGAACTTGCTGGTACTGGCGCAGGTGGCAAAGAACGCATTGACGGACCAACGCGGCTCGGCCATTCCCGTCACCGGCGGGCAGCCTCATTTTCACCAGATGCTGGCTGGAAAGCAGCCGGTCATTCCGCCGGAGCTGGGCAAAGTGGTTTCTGTTGGCGAAATGGCGAATATCCTCACCAGCGCGGCCTCCACGCCGCCGTCCGGCGATCAGCAGCCCGGTTTCAATGGCGCACTGGCCGCCTTTGGCCTGCCGCCATCCGTCGCCAGCCGCTTCACGGAAGGGATTAAGAACGGCGGCGTGCTGTTCTTTTTGCGCACCGAGGATGGGCGCTCCGCGGAACTGGTATCCTTGCTGCGCAGCCTGGACGGGCAGAACTTCATCCACCATGTAGGACGAGTGACAAATGTAGAAAAATAGGGCGGGTTTCCCCATGGGGTTGCGCTCCGCATGAGCATGGCCTGACCCGGCACCTTCTGAATAAGCGTAAACGGTGTTGGGCGTCGCAAAGAACGCTCAACCTGACCTGTGAATAACCAAAAAGAAAGCCATACGAAAGGGAGCGACCAATGGATGTGATCAACCGCGAAAATGTGCAGCAGATTATGGCGCAGCAAGGCGATCCAATGATCTCGATCTTTATGCCTACGCGCAAAATCGGGCAGGCAGTCTTGGAAAATCCAATCCACTTGAAGAATATGATCGTTCGGGCCGAAGGTATGCTGCGCGAAAAAGGGTTTGGCCCCGGCGATATTCGCGATCTACTCGCGCCGCTGCAAGAATTGGTGGACAACGGCGATTTCTGGCAGCATCAGGGCGAGGGGCTGGCGATTTTCCGCTCACCCGACACGCTGCAAACCCTCCGCCTGCCGATTCCGGTGGAAGACTGCACCATGGTCAACAACCGATTCTACACCAGGCCGCTCTTGCCCTTACTGCACGGTAACGGACAATTTTACCTGTTGGCGCTCAGCCTGGATAACGTGCGTCTGTTCCTGGGAGACCGCCACGGGTACGAACAGGTCGACCTGGGGGATATACCCACCTCCATGCAGGCTGCGTTGGGTGACGAGCAACTTACCGATACGGTCAATTTTCATACCAACGCGCAGCCGGTGCGCGGCGGCGAACGCGCGGCGATGTTCTTTGGCAAGGGTTCGTCGAATGAATCCCACAAAAAAGAAGATATCCAGCGCTACTTTACCATGCTCGAAAAGGGCATCTACCGCCTGGTGAACAAGCACAACCTGCCCATGGTTCTGGCCGGTGTGGAATACCTGCTGCCGATCTACCGCGAGAAAATCCGCTACCCGCATATCCTGGACGAGGTGATAACCGGCAATCCACAAGACCGCCGTGTGGACGAGATGCACACCGAAGCCTGGAAGCTGGTCGCGCCACGCATGAACCAGGTTCGCCTGGATGCCATTGAAGGCTATCATTTACTTGCGCGCAGCAACCAGGCGACCACGGATATTCGCCAGATCGTTCCTGCCGCCTATTTTGGTCAGGTCGATATTCTGCTGCTGCCGACCGAAACCAAAATCTGGGGAAAGTTCGATCCAGAAACTCAGGTAGTGACTGTAAACGAGCGGTTCCAGGTGGATGACGAAGATCTGACTGATCTGGCGGCGAAGTTTACCCTGGCGAATAATGGGCTAATCTACACCTACGATGTTAGTGAGATGCCGGATGGCGCGCGGGTTGCTGCCACCTTGCGCTATTCGATCATCAACATCGATCACTCGGAAAATCAGGACAAGAACCAGCGCAAAAATGAATTAAAGTAACCGATAACCCAATAGCCTGGATAAGGGAACTTTTCCGTTCCTCCCGGCGTTAAAGACATAGAACATCGGGCGCATGTGGATTCTGTTACAATTCAACCAAACACTGCGACCCGGGATGGCCGGTTTGACGGAATTCGTCCATTTGCATGTGCACTCCTACTTCTCACTGCTGCAAGGCTTGTGTAGCCCTGCCAGCCTGGTTCAGGCTGCCGCGCAGTCGGGCATGAGCGCCATCGCCCTGACCGACCAACTGTCACTCGCCGGCGCGGTGGAGTTTGCGCTGGCGGGAAAAGTCGCCGGGGTGCGGCCGGTGTTCGGCATGGAAATCAATCTGGCGCTGCCGGCGGTATATGCGCCGCATCCTAACACCCCGGTCACCAGCCCGGTAGTGCTGCTGGCGACTTCGCCGCGCGGATGGGCGAATTTATGCTGGTTGACTGGCGAACTGCTCAACGCGGCGGAGAATGACGCCAGCACACCCTGCGCGCTGGACACGCTACAGGCGGCCAGCACCGACCTGATCTGCCTGAGCGGTGGACGGCGGTCGCTCCTGTATCCGCTGGCCGAGCGCGGTCAGTTTCTACTGCTGGAACGCCTGCTGCGCGAGCTGTCAGCGCTGTTCCCCGAACGCTTTTACGTGGAATTGCAACTGCAAACCGCAGAAGATCGCTCGGTGGCGCCCGCGCTGGCAAAAGTGGCCCGCGGGTTAGGCTTGCCGTTGGTTGCCACCCAGGATATATACTATCTCCAGCCCGCCCAGGCGGATCTCCAGCGCACATTGACGGCAATCCGGGTCAACCGACCGGTCACCGGACTGCGCCCGGCAGAACTGCTTGCTCCACAGGCTCACTTTCTCAGCGGGCAGGAGATGCAAACGCGTTTCGCCGCCTACCCGGATGCATTGCAGGGCGTCGAACAGATCGCTGCGCGCTGCGAGCCGTGTCTGCCGCTGGGAAAGCAGCATTTTCCCAGCGTAGCGCTGCCCGAGGGCAAGAGCGCGCTGCAAGCGCTACGCGAACGCTCGCTGGCCGGCGCTCGCCGCCGCTATGGCGCGGTAACGCCGCAAGTGCAAGAGCGGTTGGAGCGCGAACTGGGGGTGATTAGTAGCCTGGGGTTCGAGCCAATCTTTCTGATCATGGAAGAGATCATCCATTTCGCCCGCAGCAATGGCGTGCCGGTGTCTTCGCGCGGGTCGGCGGCGTCCTCGCTGGTGGCGCACTGCCTGGGTATTACCAGCCCAGACCCGCTGGCGCTCAACCTGTATTTTGAGCGCTTCCTCAACCCGGCGCGCGCTACCCCACCCGATATTGACACCGACCTGTGTTCACGCCGCCGCGACAGCGTGATCCAGCACGTCTTTGACCGCTATGGCGAAGACCGCGTAGCCATGGTCGGCACGATCAACCGCTACCGCCCGCGCTCTGCCCTTTCGGATGTGGCCAAAGCGCACGGTTTTCCACCGGCAGAAATCCGCATGTTGACCGCGCAGCTGCCCTACTGGTTTTTCCACGCCGATGGCGCGGAAGATGCGCAGCCGGCCAGCGAAACACCCTACCGCGAACTGGAGAGCCGTTTTCCCGCCGCGCGGTACCGGCCAGTATTCCAAGAGGCGGCCGCGCTGTTGGGCGTTCCGCGCCATCTTTCAGTTCACGCGGGGGGCATCGTTGTCACCCCCGGCCCGTTGACCGATCTGCTGCCCGTCCAGCGGGCCAACAAAGGTATTCGCATTACGCAGCTTGATCACAAAATGCTCGAGCCCCTGGGGGTGGTTAAGCTTGATTTGCTGGGTATCCGCGGGCTGACGGTGCTGGGCGATGTCGCCGAACGGATTTACTCGTGGCGGCGCAGCGAGTTCAGCGCTCCGCTGCAGGTGCTGGATGCCATCCCCCAGGAAGATGCCGAGACGGCCGCGTGCATTCGCGGCGGGCAGACGATTGGCTGCTTTCAGATTGAAAGCCCGGGAATGCGCACCACGCTGAAAGAGATTCACGCTCAGTCGGTTGCAGACCTGATGGTTGCCCTGGCGCTGTATCGGCCCGGGCCATTGACCGGCGGCCTGAAGGACGCTTTTGTCCGCCGCCACAACCAACAAGAAACGGTGACCCATATTCACCCCGCGCTGGCGCCGCTGGTCGAAGATACCTACGGCGTCATCCTGTACCAGGAACAGGTGCTGCGCATCGCGCATGAACTGGGGGGGTTCACCCTGGCCGAATCAGACCTGCTGCGCCGCGCGATGAGTCATTTTGACCCTGGCAAGCAGATGCAAACGCTCAAAGAAAAATTCATCGCCGGGGCCAATGCGCGGCATGGGATAGAACCAGCCACCGCCGAGCGCGTCTGGGAATTGATGGCAGCCTTTGCCGGGTACGGTTTCCCTAAGGCGCACGCCGCCTCATACGCGCAGGTAGCCTGGCAGTCGGCATGGTGCAAGACGCATTTCCCCGCGGAATTTATGGCGGCAGTACTGGCCAACTGGGGCGGCTATTACAGCCAGCGCGTGTACCTGATGGAAGCTCGCCGCCTGGGGCTGCAGGTTCGGCCGCCGCATATCAACCATTCGCGGCGCGAGTTTTCTGTTGTCTACCCGGGCGGAAACCCGGTGCTCTACATGGGCCTCGACCAGGTGAAAGACCTGACCGCGCGTACTCAAGAACGCATCCAGCGCTTGCGGCCGTTCCACTCGCTGGAAGACTTTCTCACCCGCGCCAATCCGCGCAAAGAAGAGGCCGCCAGCCTGATCCGCTGCGGCGCGCTGGATGGACTGGGGCAAATTCCTTCGCTCTTAGAACGCCTGGAGCATACCGCGCACCGCGCCGGGCAGCCGGCGCTGTTTGCCTGGGTCGACGCGGACAATACCGCGGAGGGTGACTGGCCGCTGGCCGAAACAATCCGCGCGCAGGAGGAGATCCTCGGCATCAGCGTCAATGCGCACCCGCTGGAACTGGTTGTCGAGCGCATCCGCGCATCCGGCGCGATCAGCACGCTCGATGCGGCCGCGCGAACCGGTGAGCGCGTCAAAATTGCGGGCGTGCGCCAGATCAGCCACCGCAGCCGGGCCGCCAGCGGTGAAATGCTCCGCTATTTTTCGTTTGAAGACCTGGAAGGCATGGTGGATGTCGTTGTCTTCCCGGATGTTTACCGGCGCTTCCGCGCGCTGTTCAACGAGAACAAACCCCTTTTAGTCGAAGGGGTCATCCAAATGGAAGCGAACCGCGATGAACCTGTCTTACGGGCAGAGAAATTCTTTCCGTTATAAGCCCTGCCTGAATCTCCCAGCCTGCTGGGAAAACCCTGTATCAAAAAGAGAGGAACTATGATGTCAAAAATCACCAAAACCACTGTATTGCTGCTGGCCGCTCTGGCACTGCTCACCGGCTGTACTGCCCCGCAAGCCACGCCCCCGCCGCCCACCGCCGCGCCCACCCAGGCGATCGACATGGCCGCCACAGCGGATGCCCTGCGCACCGAAGTGGCCGCGGAAATTGCGCAGCAGATGACCGGAACCGCGCTGGCTCTGCCCACGGATACGGCCACGCCCACCGCCACAACGGTGCCCGATACCGCTACTCCTGCGCCCACGCTGACACCCTCGCAGGCAACCGCGACTGCGATCCCAACCATCCGCATCATCACCGTCTACCCCACCTTTACGCCCACCCCAGGCCCGTACCAGTGCCAGGTGACCAATCAGTCCATTCCATATGGAATGAAAATGTCCCCAGGAAATGAGTTCGACGGCCGCTGGACGGTCAAGAACACCGGAACCAAGGATTGGAACGCCGGTACAGCGGATTTTGCCTACATCTCCGGCGCCAAGATGCAAAAACGTGGCGACGCGTTTGATATTGACGCCGGCCTCGATACGGGCGATAGCATGGACCTGATTGTCGATATGGTGGCCCCGCGCGATACTGGTTTCTACCACGCGGATTGGGCCGTGCGCATGGATGGAACCGTCATGTGCTACCTGGCGGTGGATATCTGGGTTGTGAACCAGTAACCCGCCAAACGAGAATTCCCTATCCCCCTGAATTTGACCAAATTCAGGGGGCTTTTTATAATACAGGTATCACTTTCCAAGGAGATAACACAGGATGGAATATCGTCGTTTGGGTAAAGCTGGCTTGAAAGTTAGCGAATTGTCGCTGGGCGCCTGGGTCACCTACGGCGGCCAGGTTGGAGAAGAGATTGCTGAGCAGTGCATGATCGCCGCGTACGATGCGGGCGTGAATTTCTTTGATAATGCCGAAGCCTACGCGCACGGCAATGCCGAAATCGTCATGGGCAACGTGCTCAAACGCACCGGCTGGCGGCGCGAAAGCTATATTGTTTCCACCAAGATCTTCTGGGGCGGCAAAGGCCCCAACGACACCGGCCTGTCGTACAAGCACGTGGTTGAAGGCGTGAATAACGCCCTGCGCCGCCTGCAGCTCGAGTACGTGGATATGGTCTTCTGCCACCGCCCCGACCCGAACACGCCGATCGAAGAAACCGTCCGCGCCATGGACCTGATCATTCGCCAGGGCAAAGCCTTCTACTGGGGCACGTCGGAGTGGAGCGCCGCCGATATCATGCGCGCCGACGGCATCGCCCGCCAGTACAATCTGACGCCGCCCAGCATGGAACAGCCCCAGTACAACATGTTGCACCGCGAGCGGTTTGAGGTAGAATATGCTCCTCTGTACCGTGACCTGGGCTACGGCACGACCATCTGGAGCCCGCTGGCTTCCGGCCTGCTCACGGGGAAATACAATAATGGCATTCCCGCCGACAGCCGCGCCGCGCTCAAGGGCTACGAATGGCTGCGCGATAACATGATCACCCCGGAACGCATCGCCATCGTCAAGAATTTGCAGCCTATCGCGGATGATCTGGGCACAACACTGACTAAGCTGGCGCTGGCATGGTGCTTGAAGAACCCCAACGTCAGCACGGTCATCACCGGCGCCAGCCGCGTTGAGCAGGTGCACCAGAATATGGCTGCGCTGGAAGTGGTGAAAGACCTGACCCCCGATGTAATGCAGCGCATCGACGCGGTGCTGGGCAACCGTCCGGTGGTTGAAGAGGACTGAGCCACAGTAAAGGAACGTTTTTGGAAGCTTTACAGAACACAACTCCGCCCACCTTTACGGTGGGCGGAATACCCGTCAGGGGTGACCTGATCTTATCGCCGATGGACGGCTATTCCGACCTGCCGTTTCGCTCACTCGCGCGCTGGTTAGGTTCGGCGATGAGTTATACCGAATTCATCAACGCCATCGATGTCAACGCGAAGCACCCCAACCTGGAAGAACGCCTGGCGTACCTGGAAGAAGAGCGCCCGGTGGTGTACCAGATCTTCGATGACGATCCCGACCGCCTGGTGCGCGCCGCGCTCAAGCTGCGCGCCCGCAACCCGGATATCATCGATATCAACATGGGCTGTTCCGCCAGGACCGTCGCCGGGCGCGGCGCAGGCGCGGGTCTGCTGCGCACCCCGGAGAAGATCGCCAGGATCTTTTCTACTCTCACCAAAGTGCTGGATATCCCCATCACCGGCAAGATCCGCCTGGGTTGGGACGGCTCTTCACGCAATTATCTCGAAATCGCCAAAATCATCGAAGATAACGGCGGGCAGTTGATTGCCGTCCACGGGCGCACCAAGGCGCAGAGTTACGGCGGTGTCGCCGACTGGGATGCCATCGCCGAGGTAAAAGCCGCGGTCAAAACCATCCCGGTGATCGGAAATGGCGATGTGAAGACTGTCGCCGATATTGAGCGCATGAAGCGCCACACCGGCTGCGATGGGGTGATGATCGCGCGCGCCGCTATTCAAAACCCGTGGATCTTTTCGCGCACCGACCGCGACCAGGTGACGCCGGAGCAGCTTCGCGCAGTGATCAACCGTCACCTGCGGCTGATGCTCGACTTTTATGGGCCAACGCGCGGGCTGATCCTGTTCCGCAAATACGCCGCGCGCTATATGATGCCCTTCGGGCTGGCCGTCGAGCAGCGCAAGCGCCTGCTGACCGCGCCTGGCGTTGATGAATTCCTCGGTTTGCTCAACGAAATTACTCCGGTTCTATAGCCGGGGTGATTCATAGGAGAAACGCGCATGCAACCCGCTTCAAAACCGGTTCCCCAGCTTCCCATTAAAGAAATTGCCCATTTTCCACTGCCGGGCATGGCCGTGCCTTCCGCGTTTGCCTTCCGGCCGGATGACGCCCTGCTCACCTGCCTGTACAGCCCGGACGGCTCGCTGACTAACCAGATGTACGCCTTCGATTTGAACACCGGGCAGATGCGGCCCTACCTGACCGCCCCCGGTGAGGGCGAAACCGAGGAGAATCTATCGCTCGAGGAGCGCCTGCGCCGTGAACGCCAGCGCCAGCGCGCCCTGGGCATCACCACATATGCCTGGGCGGAAGCGAAAAACCGCATACTGGTTCCGATCAAAGGCGCGCTCTATGTTCAGGACGCCGAAAACCAGCCGCTGCGGCTGCTCGTTTCGGCGGACGGCGGACCGGTAATTGACCCGCAGTTCTCGCCGGACGGCGAATGGATTGCGTACGTGCAGGATGCGGAATTATTTGTGGTGGCCTTTGC
>DATCUC010000406.1:0-5461 GCA_036567625.1 Anaerolineaceae bacterium
GCCGGTCAGCGCCCAGCGCAGCGGAGCGCCGTCCAGCGCGGCGCACAGCACTCGCAGCACCGCCGTGACTGCCGGATCAAGGGGGGTCATAGCCTTCCTGGCCCACCACGTACTCTTCAAGGTGATCCATATCCACGTTCGCCTCAGAAATCACCTTGCCGCGCACCGAAATTCCGCGCCGGTGCACTTCTTCGCGGTCGCCGCACACCAGGTGATGCCAGTCCGGCAGGTCTTCACCTTTTGCGACCAGGCGGTAGGCGCAGGTGTCGGGCATCCAGTGCAGGCGGCGCAC
The DNA here is from genome assembly GCA_036567625.1 of Anaerolineaceae bacterium. Taxonomy (GTDB): domain Bacteria; phylum Chloroflexota; class Anaerolineae; order Anaerolineales; family Anaerolineaceae; genus CALDSL01. The sequence goes on from DATCUC010000406.1 coordinate 293, forward strand.
CAGTTTGGGCGTTAGTTCCAGGCATTCCGGGTTGCGCGTGTGCCGGTTGGGGTAATCGCCGCAGGCGCAGGCCTGCGTATCCAGCAGGCGGCAGACCACGTTGGTGTACAGGATTTCGGCGGTGTCCTCGTCTTCCAGCTTATGCAGGCAGCATTGGGCGCAGCCGTCACACAGGGATTCCCACTCTTCCCTGGTCATTTCGTTCATTTTTTTCGTTTTCCAAAACGGTTGGTCCGGCATGGGTACTTCCTTCATCGGACGGGAATTACAACAGCACGCCAATGTTAACACGAAAGGCGCGAATGGACAAATGCGGACAATCGATTGGCGCGCGCTGCCTGCGCGCCCTATTCCTGCCGCAACAGCGCGGGTCTCGATTTTCCCGTAATTACTCTCCCTGCCCGGCGGAATAGCCCGGTTCGCCGTTGAAGCTGTACAGGTTTTCGGTTTTGATCACCTCAAACCCCGCGCTGGTGACGCGCTCTAACAGCGCCAGAATCTGCGGATAGGCCAGCCCCGGCCCGGTGGACATGTACCGGCAGCGCCAGTGATCGGTGCGGAAGGTCTCCGGCAGGCCCTGCGGGTATACCTTCACCCCGCGGTTGGTGATCATCTTCAACGCCAGCCCGTCGCCGTTGAGTGCTTCCATCGCCCGGCCAATCACGTCGGGGTCACGGCTGCCAGCGCGCCAGTCAATGAATACGTCCACGCCGTCCAGGCGTTTCTCGCCCGGGGTATTCAGGCTGAGCGTCACCTGAATGCCCGAAGCGTGATACTTGGCGGGCTGGAGCTGTTCGGGTTTCTGCCCCAGCCGTTCGATCACCGCCGCGGCAAAATCTTGCGTGCTCACCCGCTGGCGGCTGAGGCTTTCGCGGTAAATGTCGATGGTATGCACGCCGTCTTCCAGCGTGCTCAACCAGGCATTGTTGATCGTCTCCGCCGTATCAGCCAGGCCCAGGTGCACCAGCATCAGCACTGCTGCCTGCAGCAGCCCGGAAGGGTTGGCAATGCCCATCCCGGCGATATCCGGCGCGGAGCCGTGAATAGCCTCAAACATCGCCATCTCGCGGCCAATGTTGGCTGACCCGGCCAGCCCCACCGACCCCGCCACCTGCGCGGCCACGTCAGAGAGGATATCGCCATACAGGTTGGGGGTGACGATCACATCCAGCGCCTCGGGGCGGGCTGCCACCCGCGCCGTGCCAATATCGATGATCTGGTGATCGGATTGGATATCCGGGTACTCGGTTGCCACGGCATCGAAGATCTTGTGGAACATGCCGTCGGTGATCTTCATGATGTTGTCTTTGGTCATGCAGGTCACCTTCTTGCGGCCGTAGGCGCGCGCGTATTCGAATGCATAGCGCACGATGCTTTCCGTACCCGGGCGGCTCAGCAGCTTCAGCACCTGAGTCACTTCGGCGGTCTGCTGGTGCTCAATGCCGCCGTACAGGTCTTCTTCATTTTCACGGATGATCACCAGATCCATGAGCGGGAAGGCTGAGGGCACAAACGGCGTGTAGGCTTTGCACGGGCGCACGTTGGCAAACAGCCCCAGCGCTTTGCGCAGGGTAACGTTGATGCTTTTATACCCGCCGCCCTGTGGCGTGGTGATCGGCGCTTTGAACAGCACCTTATTGGCGCGGATCGTATCCCAGGCGCCAGCCGGGATGCCCGAAAGCACACCGCGCCGGTAGACCTGCTCGCCGATCTCGATCACATCATATTCCAGCGGCGCGCCCGCCGCCTCGACCACGCGCAGCACCGCGCCCATAATCTCCGGGCCAATGCCATCCCCGTATGCTACCGTAATCCGCTGTTTTTGCATGAACATACCCCTATCTGTGTGTATAAGGGTATTGTAGCATGCCCGCCCCGCGCGTCCGATAGGCCACGGTTGTACGCCGCGAGGATTCTACTGCGCCCGCTTCTTCGTTTCGCCGACCAGCACGCCGAAGATGAAAGCCGCCATCACCCCGGCCAGGGCAATAATCCAGCCGGTGTGCGCCAGGGGGATGATATCGGCCAGCGCGCCGACTGCCAGCGGGCCGCCGGTGGCGCCCAGGTCGCCCACCAGGTTCCACATGCCCAGGAATTCGCTGCGCCCGCGTTTGGGCGCCAGGTCAGAGCCGGTGGTGATCATGGCCCCCGAGCCCAGGCCGTTGCCCAGCCCCAGCAGCAGCCCGGCCAGCAGCAGGCTGAACAGGTTGTAGGTAAAGGGCAAAACCGCCAGCCCCAACGACAACCCCAACGCGCTGGGGATGATGGTGTAGCGCCGCCCCTTGCGGTCCATGATCATGCCGGCCGGGTAGAACAGGGCCATATCCAGCGCCGCCGAAACGCTCAACACCAGCCCAATGGTCTGCACGTCCAGACCCAGCACGTTGGCGGCGTACAGCGGGATGATTACCGTCGGGCCGGAGCGCACGAACTGCATGAACAGAAAACCGATCCCGGCGGTGGCAATCACCCGGAACTGCTCGCGCAGCATGCGCCACAGGTGCGCGAACGGCGAAACGACCATTTCCATATCGCTGTCGCGCGCCACTTCCAGGTTGGGCAGCAGGAAGATCACCACCAGCAGCGCCAACAAGCAGATCGCGCCAAACAGCAGGAACGAAGCCCGCAGGCCAAAGAGGACCGCCATGCCCCCGCCCACGACCGGGCCGAGCGTGCGCCCCAACCGGAACAGGCCGCCGAACAGGGAAATAATGCGCCCGCGGCTGGCAGGTGGAGCCATTTCGGTCAGGAAATAATGGCGCGAAACGGCAAAGAGCGATACGCCCACCCCGGCCAGCGCGCGCAGCGCCACCACCCAGGCAATTGTGGGGGCCAGGAACAGCCCCGCGGTGGACAGGCCGGTGAGCACCAGCCCGGTGCTCATGGCGCGCTTCTGACCGATGCGGCGCATCAGCATCCCCGCGGGCAGGTCCGCGGCGATCATCCCCAGCGCGTCGCCGGCCAGCACCAGCCCGACGAGCGAATAGGGGATGTTAAAGCTCTGCGCGTACAGCGGCAGCACCGGCAGCAGCAGGCTCTGGGAGAATGCGAACAGGAAAGCGGGCAGGTAGATGGGGAAAAACAGGTTGATGATCTGGCGGCGAGAACTGGGTGCGGTCATGGGTTTCGATTTCATGATTGTTACTGGCAATTGTACTCCAGGCCGCGGCGAGGGCGAGGGTATACAATTAGGAAGAGAAAGGAGCCTGCATGAATATTGCTGTCTTTGGAATTGGTGGGGTGGGCGGATATATTGGGGCGCGGCTGGCGCGCTATGCCGCCGGGCAAGCGGATTTGCGCGTGAACTTCATCACCCGCGGCGCAATGCTGGAAGCGATCCGCGCCGGGGGGTTGGCGCTGCAAACCCCCGAAGAAACCTTCACCGCGCGCCCGGCGCTGGCCACCCGCGATCCGCGCGACTGCGGCCCGCTGGACCTGGTGCTGCTGTGCACCAAAACGTATCATATAGAAGAAGCTGCGCGCCAGATGGCGGCGGTGGTCGGGCCGCAAACCGCAGTCTTGCCGCTGCTCAACGGCGTAGACAGCGCCGGGCGGCTGCGCGCGCTGCTGCCGGAAACCCAGGTGATCAGCGGCTGCATCTACATCAGCGCGGCGGTCACCGGGCCGGGCAGCGTGCACTACATCAGCGGGCCGGGGCGCGTGCTCTTTGGCGCGGAAGAAGGCCCGTTCGGCCGCGGGCCGGCGCTGGAAGAACTGCTGCGCGCCGCGGGCATCCCCGCCGAATACCGCGCCGACATCCTCACCGCGCTGTGGGAAAAGTACCTGTTCATCGAGCCGTTTGCCAGCGCGGGCAGCCTCACCGGGCTGACCCTGGGTGGGCTGCGTGAAACGCCCGAGCAGTTATCCCTGCTGGAAGGGCTGCTGCGCGAGCTGGAAACCCTGGCGGCCGCGCGCCGCGTGCCGCTGCCGGAGAATATTCACCAGGCGACGGTGGACAAGTTCTTCGCCTTTCCGCCCGCCACCAAAACCTCGATGCAGGTCGATTTTGAAAAAGGCCGTCAGACAGAGTTGGAAAGCTTTAGCGGATACGTGACCCGCGCGGCGCGCGCAGCGGGCATTCCCGCGCCGCTGCACGAACAGGTCTACGCCGCGCTCAAAGACCGCTAGTTTGTCGCGCCGGTTGAAATTGGACTGTTTCCCTCTATAATATTGGGTACAGTCCAATTTGTGCCGGCAGCCCGCCTGCCGGAAAGAGGAGAGCGCATGGAAAGCAAACAGCCCCTTCCCACCACCATCGATGAATATATCGCCGGGTTTCCCGCCGATATTCAGGCCAAACTCCAGCAAATGCGCGCGGTGATCCACGCCGCCGCGCCCGAGGCGACGGAAGCCATCAGCTACCAGATGCCCACCTTCCGCTTGAACGGCAACCTGGTGCATTTCGCGGCCTTCAAGAACCACATCGGTTTTTATCCCACCCCGCAGGGAATCGAGGAATTTCAGGAAGAACTCTCCAGGTATAAAGGCGCGAAAGGCTCGGTGCAGTTCCCTCTCAGCGAGCCTATCCCGTTTGACCTGGTGACGCGCATCGTCCAATACCGCGCCGGGCAAAACCGGGCAAAGAAAAAGTGAGATCGGCGTTCGCCCCCTTCTAATTTTCTCCATTTTCGCTTTAGGAAAAGGGGTGGTTGGAGGGGGCCTACATAGACAGGAACTTGGGTTGCCGCAGAACGGTACGCCTGCAATAGAGCCGAAGGGGTCTAGATGGAACGCCTATCGACTTCCATGCAACTGAAATGGGTTTCTTCCTATACCTTCGCATGGTCCAAAGGATTACAAAGTATCAATTGTTAGCGAAGTAGTCACTGTCGATGCGTTTCACCTGATACATCGTTACATCAGAAACACCTATCCCGAAATCAATCATAAAATTAGCCAGCTTCTTTCCATCAATCAGAACGATTCTGTAGTCAATACCCTTAACATAGTTTTGTGCCTCTTCAGAAAATGATGAGGTCGTAATAAAAATGCCTTTTCTGGCTTTCCTACCCATTAAAGCACCAACAAACCTTTGAATCTCAGGACGACCTACCGAACCTTGCCAGCGTTTTGCCTGAATATAAATCGCATCCAGTCCGAGTCTATCCTCATCGATTACCCCATCGATTCCCTCATCACCGGTTTGTCCAACGGCTCTGGCTGCTTCAC
>DATCUC010000407.1:0-3128 GCA_036567625.1 Anaerolineaceae bacterium
ATCTTTGCGCGGCGGTACCCGGCCATTTTCCTGCGCCGCCCGGCGGTGACCGGATATATTTTGCTGGGCGCGGCCTGGTGGGCGCGGGGCTTTCAGGCAGGCGCACTGCGCGGCCTGGGCAACGCGCCAGGGCAGGCGCTGGAGGACGAAGCCATCTTTGGCAAGATACTGGCGGCAGGAAATGGATAAGCGATGAGCGCGGCGAGCGATGCCCACTGGCGCTGGCCAACGCGGGAATGGCGGCTGCTCGTGGCAGTCTACGGGCTGGTGGTGCTCTCGCGCCTGCCTTTTCTGAACCACGGCGTAGAAAGCTTTGATGCGGTCAATTACATGCTGGCGATCGGCCACTTCGATATGCGGCTGGGCCAGCCGCAGCCGCCGGGGTACATTTTGTATATCTTGCTGGCGCGGGCGGCCAACCTGGTCAGCGGTGGACCGCACGCGGCGCTGCTGCTAGTCAGCTCGGTGTTTAGCGGCGCGGCGGTGATCGCCATGTACCTGGCCGGGCGCGACATCTTCAACCGGCGCACCGGCGCGCTGGCAGCCGCGCTGCTGGCGGTGACGCCGTTCTTCTGGTTCACCGGCAGTTCGGCGGTGCCGTACGCGCCTGACCTGGCATTTGCCACGACAACCGCGTGGCTGTGCTACCGGGAAATGCAGTCCGCCGAGGAGCGCATTCCCTGGGCCGCCGCGCTGGCTTTGGGACTGGCCGGGGCATTCCGGCTGCAAACCCTGCTATTTCTCTTTCCGCTGTTCCTGTATTCGATCCGCAAGCGGCAGTGGAAAAATATCCTTACAGGCTGTGTTTGTGCTGGGGGAGTCTTTGCGGCGTTCTTCGTGCCTTCCGTGTATGCCAGCGGCGGCCCGGCGCAGTTTTTGCGGGCGCTGTTCGCTATCGTTCCGATTCTATCGGGCGGGGGAATTATGGCGGGCAGCAGCTACGCGCAAAAGATACTGGCGAACGGGATGGTAACCGGGCGGCATTTGCTGGCCGTGCTGGGCGAACTGCTGCTACCCCTGGCGCTGACCGGCCTGATCTACCTGCCGGAAAAGCGCACGCCTCAGCAGCGCCAGCGGTTGATCTTTCTGTTGTTGTGGATTCTGCCCACCTGGCTGGTGTGCCTGTTGATCGGCCCGGGAAACGTGGGTACCATTCAGGTGACTACCGCGCCGTGGTTCCTGCTGGCCGCCTTCTCGCTGGCCGCGCTGACGCTGCACCCGCGCTGGAAGTGGACGGGCTGGGCGCTGTCAGGAGTGATCCTGGTGGTGTACAGCGTGGTGTTTACTTTACTGCCCTACCGGCCTTTTGGCAACCACTACCGTGCTTTTCACACCTACGACGCACTGGTCAGCACTGCCGCGGATTACCGGGAAAAAACAGAGCTCATTCGCCAGTTTCCGGCGCAAGAAAGCCTGGTGATCGCGCGCGAGTTCCGCCTGGTGCAGTATTACCTGCCCGAATACCGCGTGCTGTCAGTGCCAACCATTGACCCGGACGACACGCAGCGGTTTTCCAGCGTGATCCAGGTGGAGCACAACCAGGCCGAATACCTTTACGACGTTACGCTGGATGACGTGCTGCCCGCGGGCACGCGCTACGTTATCTTTTATGACGCGCACCTGCTGTATTTTCCGCTAAATGGGATCACCCTGCAGCCGGTGACGCAGGGGAATACCAGCATTCATGTTCTTGAACTCGAACCAGGCCGCCGGCTTGGATGGACGGCGCAAGGGCTTTCACTGCAGCCATGAGCAGACTGGCGCGCATCCTCTCCCGGCGTGAATGGGGCATCATCCGCTACAACGCGACTTTTCAGGATTTTGCCGCGCTGCTGTATATCCTGATCGTTTTTCAGCAATACCGGCTTACGTTTATCGGTGAGGCGCTCCTTTTCCTTCTTTTCAGCACCGCTATGACCGGCTACGGTTATTTCGTCAACGACCTGGCCGACCAGGATGTAGACCGTCACCTGGGCAAACCCAATGCCTTTCACGGGGTAGCGCGCGGCGCAGCCTGGGCGCTCACCGGGGGCTTTCTGCTGGTGGGGCTGCTGTGCGCTCTGCCGTTCCTGGCCCGGCCGGGGTTTGCCGCGGCGCTTGGCGGGTGGGTCTTTTGCAGCAGCGCCTATTCGCTGCCGCCGCTGCGCTGGAAAGAACGCGGAGCGCTAGGGTTGGTGGTAACCGTGGCGGCGCAGCAAGTGCTGCCGATGCTGCTGCTGTTCCTGGCGCTGGCCCCGGTGTTGGATTGGGGCGCGGGACTGTTCATCCTGTATGCCGCACTGCGCGGTCTGTCTTCCGATCTCGGTCATCAAATGCGAGATGCCGCCGGCGATAGCCGTACCGGCACGCGCACTTTCGCAGTACGAGCCGGTCCACGCTGGGCCGGAATGATTTACGCTCTCTCGCTCGAATTGGAGCGGCTGGCGACGGTGCTCCTGCTGGGCTGGATGATCTACCGCATTCCGAGAATTCAAACCGGCGCGTTCCTCATCCCGTTTTCGCCAGCCTGGCCGCTGCTGATCGGTTACCTGGCCCTGGCGCTGCCATGCGTCGGGCAATCCTGGCAGGCATACCGGCGCGGTGAACTGCTGAGCGTTGACCCGTACAACGAAGCCCGGCAGAACGCGGCGCGCGACCGGCTGCACCTGGCGCACCACAGTTTTCCAGCGGTGATCCTTCCGCTGGGGTTGTGCGCTGTGGCGGGTGTATACTATATCCCCAGCCTGGTTTTTGGGCTGCTGATCGGATGGATTTTCGGGCTGTACCGGCCCACGGTGTGGCGCGGCCTGCTCCACCGGCGGAACAGCCTCTCATGATGGCGGCGTGATATGTTTGCGCGAAACGTGCTGCTGACTTACCTCACCGAATTGATTGGCGCCGGGTTTTCTTTTCTCACCGGCGTGCTGCTGGCGCGCGGGCTTTCCCCGGCTGACCGCGGGGTGATGGTGCTGGTGATGACGCTGCCAAACCTGATGTTTAACCTGCTCAACCTGGGGCTGCACGAATCGACCACGTTTTTTATCGGGCGCAAAAAGGCGGCCCCAGGCGCGGTGCTGGTCAATGCCCTGGCGCTGAGCGGGGTCACCGGCGCGGCGGCTTTTGGGCTGCTGGCGCTGTTTCGCGCCCCG
>DATCUC010000408.1:0-1611 GCA_036567625.1 Anaerolineaceae bacterium
CTCAATCCCGGTCAGCGCGGACGTGCCGCTAGAGAACGCGTGCAGCAGCAGGAAAGGCGTCACCAGTTGGATCGCGTCATACGAAGAATAAATCTCCGGCGGGTTCGTCACCGTGCCAAGCGTGCCGATCGCGGCCCGCGCCAGCCCAATCCCAATGGTCAGCAGCGTACTTCCCAGGAAGAGATAGGCCGGGATGGCGAACGCCAGCCCGGATTCGCGCACCCCGCGCAAATTCAATACCACCACCAGCGCCACCATAAACAGCGCAATCTCCACCCGAAATTCAAACAGCGCGGGCAAGGCAGATACAATCTGCGCCACGCCGGAAGAGATCGAAACGGAAACCGTCAGCACATACCCGGTGAGCAGCGCTGCGCCGGCTACCTGCGCGGGGATGCTGCCCAGATTTTCCAGGGCCACGATATACGCCCCGCCGCCGGTCGGGTAGGCATGAATCGTCTGCTCATACGAAACTACGACGATGCCGATCAGCACCACAATGGCTAGCGCGATGGGAAACGCAAACCCAAAAGCCGCCGTGCCCGCCGCGGCCAGCACAACCAGGATTTCCTGCGTGGCGTAGGCCGTGGAAGAAAGCGCGTCAGAAGCAAAAACGGCCAGCCCAACCAGCTTGCCGATTGTTTCGTTTGGCGCATCTGCCGAAGACAGTGGGCGGCCAATTAATACCGTTTGCCATGACTTTCGAGGTTCAGTTTTGGTTTCCTGGCGGAAAACTTCCAGGTCTGAAGGGGTCTCAAGATCATCCAGATTATTCATCGTTGTTGGGCCTGGCTTGCAACCGCATAAATATAGATACAGGCAGTTATCATTCCTAAAGGAAAGTATAACACCCCCGCTGAATTTTTACGCGCCTGCACGAGAAAGACAAACCCGTAGTGGCTGGCCCCCAGTGCCGGCTCGCTCTCATCTCACGCCGCAATAAAAAATCAACCCTCCATCATCCTCGGTCGATACTGCAGCGCTTCGGCCAGGTGTGGAGTCTGGATCTGCTCACTCCCGGCCAGATCCGCGATTGTTCTCGCCAACTTCAACACGCGGTGATACGCCCGGGCGCTGAGCTGTAACTGGTTCATGGCAGTCTTCATCAGCGTACGGCCAGTTTCATCCAGGGTACAGAACTGGCGCACTTCGGCAGGGCGCATATCGGCGTTACTGGTCATCTCCGTGCCGCGGAAGCGATCGCGCTGGCGCTGGCGCGCCGCCTCAACCCGCGCGCGCACCACGCTGGACGGCTCGCCCAGGCGCGAATCGCTCAGTTTTTCATATTCCACGCGCGGCACCTGGATGTGAATATCGATGCGGTCCAGCAGCGGCCCCGAAATCCGTTTCTGATACTTGGTTACTGCCCCCTGCGAGCAGGTACATGCCTTAATCGGGTCGCCATAGAAGCCGCACGGGCAGGGGTTCATCGCGGCAATTAACTGGAACGCAGCGGGGAAGGTGAGCGAGCCCTGCGCGCGGCTGATGGTGACAATTTTATCTTCAATCGGTTGGCGCATCACTTCCAGCACGCGCGGGCCAAATTCGGGCAGTTCGTCCAGAAAGAGCACGCCGCGGTGCGCCAGCGAAACCTCGCCCGGGTGCGGCCAG
>DATCUC010000409.1:0-2744 GCA_036567625.1 Anaerolineaceae bacterium
CCAAGAATGCCAAAAAGACCATCCTGCGCCTGCTGACCTATCTCGACAACCGCAAGCTGGCCCTGGCGATCACCTTTGTGTTTATGCTGCTCAGCAGCGCGGCCGCACTGGCGGGTAGCTATTTCCTCAAGCCGCTGATTAACGATTACATCCTGCCCGGCAATTTTTCCGGCCTGGCCCGGGCGCTGGTGGCCCTGGCAGGCATCTACCTGGTGGGCGCGGGCGCTTCCTACGGCCAGGGCCGCCTGATGCTGCAAACCGCGCAAAAGACCACCAACCGCATGCGCAAGGAGCTGTTCGTCAAAATGCAGGCGCTGCCGCTCCAGTATTTTGACACCCACGCCCACGGCGACCTGATGAGCCGTTTTACCAACGACCTGGACAACGTGCAAGTGGCGCTCGAACAGAGCCTGATCCAGCTTATTTCCAGCGTGATCACCTTTGTCGGCTGCGTGGTACTGATGATCGTGCTCAGCCCGCTGCTATTCCTTGCCACATTCCTCGTCCTGGCGCTGATGTTCTTCCTTTCCGGCAAGATTGCCGGGAAGAGCCGCGGCTTCTTCAAAAACCAGCAGCAGACGCTGGGCAATATGAACGGCTACATCGAGGAAATGGTCGATGGGTTAAAGGTAGTCAAAGTCTTCGGCCACGAAGACGATGCCCTGCGCGAGTTCCGCGAGCGCAACGAAGCCTATCGCAAAGCCGCCACCCAGGCCAACTTCACCGCCGGGGCAGTCATGCCGCTGATGGGCAACCTCAACAATATCGCCTACGCCGCTACCGCGCTGTTCGGCGGCATCCTCACCGTCTATTCTATGTTCGACATCGGTTCGCTGGCCGCCTTTTTGCAGTACTCGCGCCAGGTGGGCTTCCCCGTACAGCAGATCACCAACCAGCTCAACACTATCCTGGCGGCTATGGCCGGCGCGGAGCGCGTGTTCGAGATGATGGATCAGACGCCCGAGGTCGACGAGGGTGACGTGACCCTGGTGGGCGTAACCAAACAGGCCGACGGCGCGTTCTCGGTCAACGCCAACGGCGCGCGCCCCAGCCACTGGGCCTGGAAAGTGCCCCAGCCAGACGGCACGCTTCAGTATGTCGAGCTGAAAGGCGACGTGCGCTTCCATGACGTTGACTTCGGTTACGAGCCGGAAAAGACGGTGCTGTGCAACCTGTCGCTGTTTGCCAAGCCGGGGCAGAAGATCGCCCTGGTGGGCTCGACCGGCGCGGGCAAGACCACCATCACCAACCTGATCAACCGCTTTTACGACGTGCAGGCAGGCTGCATCACCTACGACGGCATCGATGTGCGCCGCATCCGCAAAGCCGACCTGCGCCAGTCGCTAGGCATGGTGCTGCAAGACACGCACCTGTTCACCGGCAGCATCCTGGATAACATCCGTTACGGGCGGCTGGACGCCAGCGAAGAAGAATGCATCCAGGCGGCCAGGCAGGTGAACGCGCACTCGTTCATCAAGCGCCTGCCGCAGGGCTACCACACCCAGATCACCGCCGACGGCGGCAACCTGTCGCAGGGGCAGCGCCAGTTGCTGGCCATCACCCGCGCCGCGGTCGCCGACCCGCCGGTGATGATCCTCGACGAAGCTACCAGTTCGATCGATACGCGCACCGAGCGGTTGATCGAAGCCGGCATGGACACGCTGATGCAGGACCGCACCGTCTTCGTCATTGCCCATCGTCTGTCCACCGTGCGCAACGCGCGCGCTATCCTGGTGCTGGAAAATGGCGAAGTGATCGAACGCGGCGACCACGAAGATCTGCTGGAACAAAAAGGCAGATACTACCAGTTGTACACCGGCCAGTACGAGCTGGCGTAAGAGAAAATCCCCAGAAAAGGGCGCGCCAAACCGCGCGCCCTTTTCTGATTCCAGGCTTCATTTGTGAAACTTTGCGCTAGCGCAAAGACGCGCCCCTCGCCTTCGGGTATCCTCAACCTGCAATCATTTCCAATCAGGAGCATTCCATGAGCGAGTATATCAACAACGTCACCCGGCGCAAGGAAGTGCTGAAGAGCGTGCTGCGCCAGCTTCATGCCGGGAAGTCGGTCGAAGAGGTGCAGGCGGAGTTTGGCGCGCTGGCCGCGGAGATCGGTTCGGGCGAGATCGCCGAGATCGAGCAAATGCTGATCGACGAGGGCCTGCCGGTCGAAGAGATTCAAAACCTGTGCGACGTGCACGTGGCCGTTTTCCGCGCCGGGCTGGACGACCACCGCGCGCCGGACGCCATCCCTGGCCACCCGGTGTACACCTTCCGCCAGGAAAACCAGGTGCTGGCGCGCATGTTGAACGAGATGCAGCGCACGCTCGACCAGGCCCGCGCCGAACGTAGCGCCGACCGGCTGCGCGCCTTCGCCATGCAGGTCGAGGCGCTGGATGCGTTTGACTGCCACTACCGCCGCAAGGAATACCTGCTCTTTCCCTACCTGGAACAGTACGGCTTCAGCGGTCCGTCCAAAGTGATGTGGGGGCTGCACGACGAAACCCGCGCGCAACTGCGCGAACTGCTCACCCAGGCGCAAAATGGGCCAGACGCGCTGGAGCGCGTGTCTGCGTTGTTCACCGAGATCGACGGCAACATGCGCTCGATGGCCTACAAAGAGGAGAAGATCCTCTTTCCCGCCAGCCTGGAGCATTTGAAAGAGGCGGACTGGGCCGCCATCCGCGCCCAGGAAAGCGAGATCGGTTACTTCTTCACCGTGCCCGCGCGCGAGTGGCAGCCGGTGA
>DATCUC010000410.1:0-8172 GCA_036567625.1 Anaerolineaceae bacterium
CGCATTATCTCCACCGACACCCACGCCTGGGGCCCGGTGGAAAAACCGCTCTACGATCCGCTCACCGGCCTCACCGGTAAGCCGGATTACGTGGTAGAAACCGCCGGCGCGTGGATCCCGGTAGAAGTCAAGAGCGCTTACGCCCCCGCCGCCCCCTACGACGGTCACCTTTACCAGCTTGCCGCCTACTGTTATCTGATCGAACGCACGTCGGGCAAACGCCCGCCTTATGGAATTTTGAAGTATCGCAACCGCACGTATGCCATCGACTACACTCCCGAGCTCGAAGCCGCGCTCAAAGACGTCCTCGCTGACATCCGCATCGAGGAACGCCAGGGAGAAAGCTGCCGCTCGCACGAAGAACCCGCGCGCTGCGCGCGCTGCGGCTTCCGCGGCATCTGTGATGAAAAGCTGACCTGACACGCAAGCCGGCTGGCTTCTCACTCGCCAAATCTGCCTGCTTTGCTCTATAATTGACCTATGCTCCAACCACAAACTGCACCAGCAAGCATTGCCGTTCTCTTTCACCCCAGCCTGCCTGCTTCCATTGAAGAAGCTCCGGCAGTCGCCGCCTTCTTTCAGGAGCGCGGCTTGCAGCGCGTCGAGCGGCATTCGCTCTACGCCGAGGGGCTGGAAGAACGCATCCACGCCGGCCAGTATGATCTCGTCATTGGCCTCGGCGGCGACGGTACCATGCTGCGCTGCGGTCACCTGGTGGCCGAAACCGACGTGCCCGTGCTGGGCATCAACATGGGCCGCTTTGGTTTCCTCACCGAAGTGCGCCGCGCCGAGTGGCGCGAACTGCTGCCGCTGCTATTCGAAAAACGCTTCTGGCTCGAGGAGCGCATGCTTCTCCACGCCGAGCATTTTAGCGGCGAAGAATTGCAAGGCGGTTGGGATGTGCTCAACGAAGTCGTCGTTTGCCGCGGGCAGTGGGTGCGCCCCATCCGCGTCCGCGCCAGCGTCGACGGTGTCACCCTGGCCACCTACGTCGCCGACGGCCTCATCGCCGCCACGCCTACCGGCTCCACCGCCTACGCCCTGGCCGCGGGTGGGCCGATCATGCCCCCCGAACTGCGCAACGTGCTCATCGTTCCCGTCGCCCCGCATCTTTCCGTTGACCGCGCCGTCATTCTCCCTGCCGGGGCGCGCGTCGAGATGACCGTTTTTAGCGATCACGACGCCGTGTTCAGCGTAGACGGCCAGAGCGCCGTTCCCATGCGTGAAGGCGACCGCGTCAGCGTTTCCAGCGGCGGCCGCGATGTGCATTTTATCCGTTTTCAGGACCCGGGGTATTTCTACCGCAACCTGACTGCCTACATGGAACAAAACCCTTCTGCCAACGGTGCCCGATGACCCAAGAATTCTATACCCCCACCTACTGCGCCAACCATCCCGACCGGGAAACCAGCCTGCGCTGCAAGCGCTGCGACAAACCCATTTGCGACCGCTGCGCCGTGCTCACGCCGGTGGGCTATGTCTGCAAAGAATGCACCCGCGCCCAGCAAAAGGTTTTCGAGAATGCTAACTGGTATGACTACCCGCTGGCAATGATCATCGCCGCCGTGCTGGCCTACCTGGGCAGCCTGGCCGCCATGGTCATGGGCTTTTTCACCTTCTTCATCGCCCCGGTGGTAGGCGTCATCATCGCCGAAGCGGTGCGCTTTGTGGTGCGCCGCCGCCGTTCGCGGCTGCTCTTCCGCCTCGTGGCCGCGGCCACGCTTGTTGGCAGCCTGCCGCGCATCCTTCTCAATCTCATCAGCATGCTGGCTTTATCCGGTTATATCTCCGACGGCGGCACCTCGGCCTGGGCCGGGGTTTCGCTCTTCGGCCTCATCTGGCCCCTGCTCTACAGCTTCCTCGTCACCAGCACCGTCTACTACCGGATCAGCGGCATTCAAATCCGATAACCACGGCTTGCCTTATGATTGTTGAACTTCGTATCGAAAACTTCGCCATCATCCAGCGCCTTGAGCTCAACCTCAGCTCCGGGTTGATGGCCTTTACCGGTGAAACTGGCGCGGGAAAGTCGATCATCCTCGACGCCATCGAAGCCCTGGTTGGCGGCCGCGCCGACGCCGGCATGATCCGCTCCGGCTTTGAGCGCGCCGTCGTCGAGGCTACCTTCCGCATGCCCGAAGCCAGCCGCGCCGCCATGCTCCAGATCCTCGAGCGCGAAGAACTGCTCGACGATGAGCACGAAGTAACCCTCGCCCGCGAACTGCGCCGCGAAGGCCGCAACATCGCCCGCGTCAACGGGCGCACCGTCAGCCTGGGGCTGCTGCGCGAACTGGGCGCGTTCCTGGTCGACATTCACGGCCAGTCCGAGCACCTTTCGCTCTACAACGTGCGCGAGCACCTGCTCCTGCTCGACCGCTACGCGGTCAGCGAGCCGCAACTGGCCGCCTACCGCCAGGTGTACACCCGCCTCAATGCCCTGCGCCGCGACCTGGCCGCCCTGCGCCAGACGGAAGCCGACGCCGAGCGCCGCACCGATATGCTCAACTACCAGGTGCAGGAAATCGAAGCCGCGCAGTTAAAGCCCGGCGAAGAAGAAACCCTGCGCCAGGAGCGCGAACGCCTGGCCAACGCCGAAAATCTGGCTTCGCTGGCTCAGCAGGCGCTGCAAATGCTCGATGAAGGCACGCCCGAAGCCCCATCCATCTCCGACCTCGCCGGGCAGCTCGTCCAGGCGCTGAATGCCATCGCGAAGATCGACTCGAGCCAGGCCGCGCTGGCCGAACAGGCCGGCGGGTTGGTCGATACGCTCGAAGACGTGGCCGGCGAACTACGCGATTACCTCGACGGCATGGAGTTCAACCCACGCCGCCTCGAACAGGTTGAAGACCGCCTGGATATGATCAGCAAGCTCAAACGCAAGTTCGGCGGCAGCATCGAAGCCGCGCTGGCCTTCGCTGAAGATGCCCGCGCCCAACTGGATACTATCCTGCACGCCGAAGAGCGCATCACCGAGCTTGAAGCTGAAGAGAGCACCCTGCTGGCCGAGATGGCCCGCCTGGGGCTGGCCCTTTCGGCGCACCGCAAAGCCGCCGCGCAAACCCTCGCCCAGAGCGTCGAAACCGAACTGGACGACCTGCGCATGGAAGGCGCGCATTTCGCCGTGGATATGCACTTCCAGCCCGACCCGGACGGCGTGCCCCTCGATGACGGCCAGGTGGTGGCCTTTGATTCCACCGGGTTTGACCGCGTAGAATTCCTGGTCGCCCCCAATCCCGGCGAAGGCCTTAAGCCCATGGTCAAGATCGCCTCGGGCGGCGAAACCTCGCGCCTCATGCTGGCGCTCAAAAACACCCTTGTCCGCGCCGACCCCGTTCCGACGCTCATCTTTGACGAAATCGATCAGGGCATTGGCGGGCGCGTGGGCAGCGTTGTCGGCGAAAAACTGTGGCGGCTGGGCCGCCAGCACCAGGTGCTGTGCGTCACCCACCTGCCGCAGCTTGCCGCCTTTGGCGACCTGCATTTCCGCGTCGGCAAGCACGTCGAAGACGGCCGCACCATGACCAGCGTCGAAAAACTGGATGACGGCGCGCGCCTCGAAGAACTGGCGCAAATGCTGGGCAACCTCACCGATGTCAACCTCAACGCCGCCCGCGAAACCCTCGACAGCGCCCGCCAGCGCGCCACCGCCCTTCACCAGCACGCCTGATAAAACCGCCCCTCTCCGGTTGATTGACCTGGCTGCTCTCATGATCCAGGTTTGCCCTTCCGCGCTATAATGAAATCAAAATCGATTTCATCGAATTTTTCTATTCCCATTTTTCGCAAGAACCTGTAAAATACAGGCCTATCCGGTTCAGGATAGGTTCGCATATGCTCAGAATCCTTCTCCTCGGTTCCCCAGCGGTACTGCGCGATGACCAACCGGTGGTCATCCGGCGAAGGATTCAACGCACCCTGCTGTTTTACCTCGCCTGCCAGCCACACCCGGTGGGCCGCCAGGAACTGATGGCCCTCTTCTGGCCCGAGGAGCCGGATGAAGTTTCGCGCCAGCGCCTGCGTGAGGCCCTCAGCCGACTGCGCGGGCAGCTCGGCAACCCGCGCTACTGGATCATCAGCCAGGACATCGTCGGGTTGAACCCCGCTCACGTTTCCGTAGACGCGCAAGAATTCATGCAGGCCGTCGCCGCCGACTGGCGCACCTTGCAGCAAATTCCAAATAACCTGCCGCTTCCCGTTCAGGTCTACCAGCGCATGGTTGCCGCTGTCTCGCTCTGGCGTTCGCCCAACTTTCTGGCCGGAACAAAAATCCACTCCACCCACGAGCTGGACGAATGGCTCACCACCACCGCCCACCGCCTCTCTACCATGCGCCTGCAGGTCATTGAGCGCCTGAGCTATCACGCGGCAGCCGCCGGCGATCTGATGCAGGGCATTTACTGGCTCGATCAGGTGCTCGAAAGCGATTTGCTCAACGAGAGTATCAACACGCAGATTTTGCTCTGGCAGCGCGCGCTGGGGCTGCGCACACAGGCGCTCAAATTCTGCGAGCGCATTCAGACCGTTTTCCAGCGTGAAACCGGCGCTGCGCCGCCCCCGGGGCTGCAAAGCCTGTGCCGCAAAATCCGAGAAGAAACCGCCAATTCCATGCCCGCCCCAAAAAACTGGCCGCTGCCGGGGCGGATGCAGGTGCCCTTTGTCGGGCGGACTGGCGCGCTCCAGGCACTGACTGCTGCCCTGCAGCGCGGCGGCGCGGTGCTTATCAGCGGTGAGGCCGGCGCCGGTAAAACCCGCCTGATCCAGCAATTTTTCCAGAGCAGCCCGCTGGCCCTGCGCTTACTGCTGGCCCAGGCGCGCCCGGGCGAAAGTCAACTGCCCTTCCAGCCCTTGATCGAAATGCTCCGCGCCAGCATTCCCGAAACCGAGTGGCGCCAGCTAGACCCCATCTGGACGGCGGCGCTCACCCCTTTGCTGCCGGAACTCAATCGCCTGATTCCTCCCAATTCCCCCATCCTCGAGGGCCAGGCCAACATCTTTGAAGCGCTGCGCCAACTGCTGCTCAGCATCAACGCCGATTCTCCCCTGCTGCTCTTTCTGGATGATGCCCACTGGAGCGATAGCGCAACCTTTGACGCGCTGGAATACCTGCTCGAACGCGATACCTTCGCCGCGCAAAGCCTGCTGGTTCTCGCCGCTCGCTCAGAAGACCCTGGCCCGGCGCTCCAGGCTTTCCTGCACCGCCCCCGCAAACATACGCTCGAAACGCGGGATTTGCGCAGTCTCAAAAGTGACGAGATCGCGGATATCGCCCGCCACATCCTCAATTATGATCCCCCCGAGAAGCTCGTCCGCCACCTGGCGCATGATAGCGGTGGCAATCCGCTGTTCATCATCGAAATCCTGCGCGCCTGGTTAGAAATCCCGGCCGCCGACCAGACCGGGGCGCTGCTCGCTACTACCAGCATCAAAAACATCTTGCATGAACGCCAGTTTCGACTGACCTCCGGCGCGCGCCTTGTCCTGCAAACTGCTGCGGTGATTGGGCAGTCTTTCTCGGTAGAATTATTGGAGCGGGCTTGCGCGCTTGCGCCCGAACAAATCGTAATGGCGCTGGAAGAACTGGAACGCGCGCAATTGATTCACCCGGAAAGTGGCGCAGCCGGGGCTGCCTATACTTTCATTCATGAAATCTTCCGCGATCTATTGCAAAAAGAGTTAAGCCCGGCCCGGCGGCGGCTGCTGCATCTGCGCATCGCCCAGATCTTGCAGCAGTTGCCTGGCGAAGATAGCCGCGCTCTGCCGGCGGTTGTTGCGGCGCATTTTGAGGCCGGAGGCGATTTTCACCAGGCATTTTTCATGTGGCTGAAATCTGCCCAGCATGCTCGCCGTTTGCTCTCCCCGGCCGAAGCCAGAAACGCCTACCAACGCGCCGACTATTTGCTCCCCCAGTTGAACAGGCAGCTATCCCCGCCCGTTTATTACGCCCTGTACAGCGCCTGGGGTGACCTCGAATCAGAAAGCGGCAACATTCCGGCTGTCCAAAGGGCCTATACGGAAATGCGCCGCGCTGGCGAAGACACCCACAGTTCTTTGCTGATCGGCGCGGGGTTGAGCGGGCTGGCTATGGCAGCCTTCTACCGGCGTGATCTCGCACAAGCCCTCGACCTGGCACAGCGCAGTCTGCCCTACCTGCGCCAGTCTGGTGATATCCTGGAACAGTCGCTGGCCCTCACCCGCATGGGCAATGCCCTGGTCCTGCTGAACCGCATCGAAGAAGCCTGCGCCGTGCTCCAGCAAGCCATCGACCTCTGCGACAGTTCAGAGGATGCCAACATCGGCGCAGTCCGGCTGACGGCGCAAGAATGGCTGGCGCTGGGCCTGATTCTTCTCGGCTGGCCAAAGAAAGCTGCCGAGCTGGGTGAACAGATCATCCAGGCGCGCCGCGCTCAGGGTTTGGTCAGCCGCCGCGTGCGCGCCAAATTTACCCAGGCCCTGGCCCTGTATTTCCATGGAAAACTGGAGCAAGGTCTCGAAATCGCTCGCCTCGGCATCGACACTGCGCGGCAGGCGCGCGTTCTGCGCGATGGCGGCATGATCTATCTTGTTGCGGCCCTCAACGCTATCACCGCCGGTGATCTGGACGCCGCCTGGCAATATATCGAAGAAGGCCAGTCCTTCGCCGCGGAGATCGACTATACCGAGCTTGACTGCGGTTTCTGGTTCGCGCGAGGCCAGCTGCTCAGGTTCGGGAAGATGGAAGACGCACTCCCCGCTATTCAGCAGGCTCTTCCACCCACGCCCGGCATTCTCACCCCGTACATCCTGTCTGACCTGGGGCATGCGCTGGTGCTCTCCGGATCGACGCAGATGGGGCTGGCCTACCTTGAACAGGCAGTTCAGGTCTGCACGCAATATAACCTCCACTCGATTCGCATCATCTCCGAAATCCTCCAGGCTGATGCACTGCACGCCAGCCATCGATCCCAGGCATCCGTCGAGATTCTGGAACGTGTCTTGCCGGATGCCTGGGAACGCGGCCTGCGACCGACGGCCTGTATCGGTGAAAAAATCCTGGCAAAGTTCTACCTGGAACAGGGCCAATGGGCAGCCGCCGCGGAACATGCCCGCCTTCTGGCAGAGCAGGCCCGCGAATGCGGCGCGCGTCCCGCCGAATGCGCCGGTTTGAGCCTGCTGCTGCAAGCACTGCGGGCGCAAAACCTGTTTGCGCCCGAACTGCGCGCCCGGCTCGAGCAACTTCTCGGGGAGATGCAGTCCCGCGCGCAGCTCGCCATTACCGCCGCCTGCTTCAACAACTTTCGCGCCGAGATGCTGTCGAAGCTGGAGCCTCAGAGCGAATAACCGTTGCCGGCCAGAAATCCGCAGCGAAAAAAATCCTTATTTGTCTACACTTTGTCAATGGCAAGCGAGTATGATGTATTCACGGGGAGGGTACATCCCTCTACACGGGCTGCAGGGGTCCGTGGAACAAAGGTGGTTTGTGTTTGGGGGACAACCACAACCCACTTTTGGATACGAAAGGCAGGCTGAGTACCTTCTCCGCCTGCTTTTCTGTTAAATTTTGACCAGCGCCCTTAGCGCCGCTTGATGCCACCCTGCAGCACCACCCCGGCAATGAACAGCCCGCCAATCAAGATGGTACCCAGGGGCTGTTCCAGGCCAAAGGTCTGCCGCACGAAGCTTGCCACCAGCAGCGCCCCCATCAACGCCGACAGGACCAGCAGCGCCCAATCGAACACCACCGACATCAACAGCGCGCCCAGGACGCCGCCCAGAATGAACGGCAGCCAGGTCATTTGCTCGCTGCCCAACAGCCCGGTCACCAGGTTCCCCAGCACCAGGCCGCCCGCCAGAAACCCGCCAAAGAAGATGGCCGCGCGCTGCACGAACACCGCCAGCACCGCGCCAATCACCCCCAGCAACAGCCCCGCGCTGATGATCCCGGTCGTATTCTCCACGAACCGCCCCGCCAGGCTCATTCCGGCGAAGAACCCGGCCACGCCCACGAATAACCAGAACAGCCTGCGGCCAAACGCCAGCAGCAGCGCGCCGGCAACCAGCCCTCCCAGTGTTACCACTTCGCTATCCATACGCCCCTATCCCCTCAGTCATACTTCAGTCCAGGTTCAGGCCCCATTCGCTGCGCAGCAGTTCCGGCGTGGAGCGCACGCCCGCGCGGGCATTGGCCCACGCCAG
>DATCUC010000411.1:0-5976 GCA_036567625.1 Anaerolineaceae bacterium
GGGCCGACGTGGCGCGTACCCACCTGCTGCTAGGCATTGGCGCGCGCGGCGCAGGGGACCAGGTTGCGGCGCACGTGCGCCTGCTGGTTTCGCTGTTCCGCCGCATCGATCTGGTCACCTACCGCCGCCTGAACCCGCGCGGCATCGACACGTTTCGCCAATGGCAGCCGGTCATCGCCGGGGCGCGGCTGGATGAGGCCATCGCCCCGGAGCGCGCAGCGCTGATTGATCTGGCGCGCAGCGTCTAGCCTGCTCGTCAGGCAAAACCGGCGGAATGCGCGCCAGTAACGCAAAGCCGCTTTGCCTGCATCATCCCTCCGTTAGAAGCGAATCAAGCCAACGCACAGGAAATCTGGACAACCAACCGGATTTGTCACCCTCCGGTGAAATCATGGTATAAACAGCCATCCATGAACAGCCAACCCATCCTGCGCGGGCACCTGGCCGCCTTTATCACCATTTTCGTCTGGGGCATCAGCTTTATTTCGATCAAAGTGCTGCTCGTGCCGTTCACGGCCGTGGAGATCATGCTCTTCCGCTCGGTGATCGCCCTTGCCGCGCTGCTCATCGCCAGCCCGCCGCGCCTGCCGGCCAGTGGGCTGCGCCTGGCCGGTGAGTGGCGCTATATCGTCGCCGGGTTGTGCGGCACCACGCTCTACATGCTCTTCCAGAACATCGCCATGACGTACACCCTGGCGGCCAACGTCAGCGTGCTGGTTTCCGTGGCCCCGCTGTTCACGGCTTTGCTGGCCAGCATCGTCTTCCGCGAAAAGCTGAGCGCCAGCTTCTTCCTCGGCTTTGCCGCGGCGATGGCCGGCATCATCCTCATTGCCTTCAACGGCAGCGTCGCGCTCAAGCTCAACCCGCTGGGCGATGTGCTTTCCGTGTTGGCGGCGGTAGCCTGGGCCTTCTACAGCGTGTTGATCCGGCAGATCAGCGCCCGCCCGGTGTCGATGCTGGCCGTCACCCGCAAAGTGCTCACCTACGGCGTGCTGTGGATGCTGCCCACCCTTCCGCTGTTTGGCTTCCGGCTGGGGCTGGAACGGCTAGCAGTACTGCCCAACCTGCTCAACTTGCTGTTTCTGGGCGTTGGCGCGTCGGCGCTGTGCTACGTCACCTGGAACTATGCCGTCAGCATTCTCGGCCCGGTGCGCACCAGCGTTTATATTTACATTATTCCGGTGATCACGGTCATTGCATCCGCCCTGGTACTGCGCGAGCCGGTCACCCTGGTTTCGGGCGCCGGCATGGCGCTGATCCTGGCCGGGATGGGGCTTTCGGAACGCCGGGGAAAACCCCCGGAAAGCGGATAGAGCCGGAGCGGGAATCAAACGGCGGGGAGCAGGTCCCCGCCATTCATTCCTTTAAATGGCAATCCTCACGCCCGGTCGAAACGCCGGGGTGGGGTCACATTCGATTGTGAAATATTAGCCGCGGTTAACCCCTTGCGGCCCTGCGCAATTTCAAAGGCGCAGCTTTCACCTTCCATCAACACTCGGAAGCCTTCTCCGGGGAGCGGATCATAGCAGACGAAGACTTCCCGGCCATCTTGTTCGACCATGAATCCGTAGCCGAATTCACCGCCCATCCATTTCAGCACCGCTGTATAGCGTTCTGCCATATCCAACTCCCTTACTGCAACAAACAACTTCCGATTCGAAAAACGTCTAGCGGCGCCGGCCTCCGCCGCGCGAGTCGCCATAGCGCGGGCGTTCCTCGCGTTCTTTAGCAGTGTTAACCTTCAGTTCGCGGTCATCCACCCGGCGGCCGTTGAGCATATTGATTGCCTTGTTTGCATCTTCCTGCGAGGCCATGGTGACGAAGGCAAACCCGCGCGAGGTGCCGGTGTCGCGGTCTTTGATCAGTTCAACATTGCTCACCGTGCCGGCCTCAGAGAAAGCCGCGCGCAGGGTTTCCGCGGTGGTCTGGTACGAGAGGTTCCCAACATATAACTTTACTTCCATCTTTTTCTCCTTTTGAAAAGAAAGCGCCGCCATGGACGAAATCCATGGCGGCTGCCCATATACGAATTTTCGTTAATGTGAATTCATTATATCATAAATCCTCCCAGTCGGTATGCGCCGGAAAGCGAGATCGCTAAGCGCCAGGTGCTTTCCAGCGCCGCGGAGTGGCCTTGCCGTTTTCGTACAGATTCATAAACGCCGCGTCGACGGTCAGCACAAACAGGATATACTCTTCCTGTGGTGGGTACGGGCAGGCGCGCACGGCCTGCCAGCGCAGCCCGGGGTCGCTGGTCAGCACCGCCCGCCCGCTGATCGCAAATTCGCCGCCTCCGCCTTCCGAATTTTCCACCCCGCAGTGCAGCGTATAGCGCGGGTCACGCTGCAAGTCTTTGCCCTTGGGTGAGGTCGGTTCCATGAACAGGAACAACTGCTCGCCCAGGATCGGCACCACCGGGTGCACGCGCGGGCTGCCGTCGGCGCGCAGGGTTCCCAGGTACGCCACCCGATTTTCAAGACGCGCCTTGCCAAACGCGGCAATTTCCGGCGCTTGCTGCGTAAATTCAATCCAACTGGGCATGGCTTCGGCCTCTCTTTCCGCAGTCAGGGCAGCCCTTGCGCGCCGGTTCTACGGTGATGGTGATGCTTGTGCGCACGAACCGGCCCGGCATCGAACGGGCTGTTTCACCAGTGTAGCATAATCGCCGCGCTAGGGCGCAGTCGGGGCTGTTGGTTCCGGGCTGATCTCGCGCATATCCAGGATAGGCGTCGAGCCGCTGCTGATCACCCACTTGCTGTTCTCGCGCAGTTCCTGGGCGATGAGCACCTGAATGTACTGCTCGGCCAGCGTGCCCTTGCCGTCCAGTTCGGCCAAAATCTGGCGCAGCGCAGCCACTTTGGCCTCCGAGCTGAGCTGGATGCTGGTGGCCTGGGCTTCGGCCAGTTTGGCAATCTGATACGCCTCGCCGTCGGCCTGCTTTTGCGCGGTGTAGAACTGGCTGTCGGCCAGGGTGCGCTGCTGCTCGGCTTCGGCTGAAGCCTTTTCCTGGAGCTGCACCGCTACCATGCGGTCCTTGATCGCATCCAGCACCTCGCTCGGCGGCGCGGCATTTTGGATCTGCACCAGCACAAACTGCACGCCGTACTGCTGTTCGCGTTTTTGCAGTTCAGCCATTACCTCGGTGTTGATCTGCACCCGGTTATGCATCACCTCATCCATTTTGTGCCCGTTGACCACGTCGCGCAGCGTGCCCTCCACAAAACGAGCCACAATCTTTTCCGGCTCGGTCACTTCCAGCGCATACCGCACGGGATCGGCCACGCGGTAGGTATACAGCAAAGTCACGTCCATCGTGACTTCGTCGGCGGTCATGGCCTGCAACTGCTCAATCGTACCCGGCCGCTCGACCACATTCAGGCCAATCACCGTATCGACGAACGGAATCTGCACGTGCCAGCCAGGCTGGTCAATGCCAACGAAGCTGCCGCCCCGCAGATGTAGACCGCGCTCATACGGGCGGATCTTATAGATGGATGCCCGCGCCAGCGAAAAAACCACAAAGAGGATGAAGAGCACCAGCAGGATCGACGCGGCGCGGCGGTAGATCCAGGCCAGGCAGCCGCGCGCCCCGTGCACCCGGGCTGGTTCACCGTGCTTTTCCGGCTCGAAAGGCGCAGCCTCTTCCGGCAGCTTATCAGCATTCATGCAACACCTCCCTATACGAATGACAGTGCTTGAGAATCCCCCGAGAATATGTCGTGTAGCGACATATGGATAATAATACTATAGCACCCGCGACAACAAAAGTCAACCGGTTTGCCGAAAACTGCGGGCAGGCCGGGCTGGATCATTCTATTCGCTCGTCCTGGATTCAACCTACATGCAATTTTACAACGCCGGCCTATATGTGGAATGGGTACAAATATCCGGCGGTAATGATACCGCGGCTTCATGCCCTATCAGCGGCAGCTTTAGCTCGCAATTATCTACGCCGTGTAGATACACCCATAAAGAATCGAACGCGGGGCTGGAAATGATCCAGCCCCGCATACCTGTAAAATAACTTGCGCGGTTTAAACCGGGGAGCGGCCAGGCAGCGCGCGCACAATAAAGATCAAAACGACTGCGCCTAAGAAGGCGATCAACAACGTAGGCAGGTTGAAGCCAGAAAGCGGCTCGGCCACCCCCAACAGCGAGCTGGCCAGGAAACCGCCCAGTAAAGCTCCAACAATGCCCAGGATCATGCTGAACAACACACCCCGGCCGCGGCCTTTCATAACCATATCAGCCAGCCAACCGGCTACAAGCCCTACCAATATCCAGCTAAGAACACCCATTTCGACTCTCCTTTTGGTTAATATGGACAACAATTGATACTTGCTTCACGCATTCGCGCAGGTTATCGTAAAAAAAAGACTGTCGCTGCACGTATGCTCAACAGTCTTTTTATAACGCGTTTCCTGCCTGGATTAAATGGGGATTAAACCTGTGTCGAATTAGGAATATCCCGATTTTCAATGCAGGCTACTTTGCACGCCCGGGCTGAGCCAGCCTGTACTGTCTGCGTACACTTCATGGACGGCGTTCACCAGGTGACCGGGCGCATCATCTTTGACAACATAACCGCTGGCTCCGAGCGCTAATAGTTCTTCCACCAACCCGCGGTCGGTATAGTTGCTAAGAATGATAATCTTGGTGGGCGAATCATGCTGATACATGTGTTCCGCCACCTCAATGCCATTCATTAAGGGCATTTCAATATCTAATACCAGAATATCTGGCTTGACTTGTTCGATCAAGTCCAAAGCGGCTCGTCCATCAGCCCCTTCCCCAACAACCACAATATCCTGTTGTTTCGAAAGTAGTCGCGAGATGGAATATCTCACCATGGGATGATCATCAACGACAATAACTCGAATCATGACTCCTCGTGCTCCAGGCAAAAGTGAAAAGCGATCAACAATTGGACGCACGTCTGTATTTTAGAAGGAGAAATCCCGGTAGACTATCCGGGAATTCCCTATCCCCTACCCCGGTAATTCCCGGTATAAAGCTTGTACTTTTCAATCGCAAGGATGTGCTCCAGCCTTGCGATTGAACAAATGCGTCAATTCTTCCCCACCAGGATTAATCGTCGGCTTGAAGGTGGGCTTCCAAAAACCACAGGCTCTTATCCAGTTCGCGCGACACCTCAATGAACAAATCGTTCGTATCCATATCCTCGGCCTGTTCGGCCAGGTCTGCCGCTTCGCGAGTCGATTCAGCCAGCGCAGCATAACGTTCCACCAGCATTTTGACGCTTTCCATGCTGCCCACTGCCGTGGTCACAAACTCGGGTAAACGGCTGGCGCTGCTGGCCATGCGCACCGTGCCGGTAGCCGCGCCGCCCAGCGCCGTGGCGCGTTCGGCGATCGTATCCACAAAGCCCAACAGCGTGGCGGCCAATTCGTCGTACAGTTCGTGCAGTTGGTGGAACTGTGGCCCCTTCACGTTCCAGTGCGCCTGCTTGGTCTGGCTGAACAGGTCAAACGTATCCGCTAACTGCTTGTTGAGCAGTTCGATCATCTGCACGCGTGTTTCGCGCGGAATATCGATGCTTGTATCGATCATGTGCGCAGCCGTGCGCCCGTCTTTCGTTTCCTTTGTCCTCGATGCCATTATTCACCTCATTCCATAATCTATTAAAGGACATTTCTCTGCCGCTTCATATGTATCATTTGCACAAGCGCGTTTCAAGAAGGGATTTCCCTCAAAAGGTAGGGGGAATTGTCACATCTCGGGAACAAAAGTGTGCGGTGAGCGTCTTACTTGAAGTACAGTTTTGCCTTATTGTTTTGAGAGGGAAAGAAAATGAAGACCATATTCGCAATTCTTACCGGTTTGATGCTGCTTTTCATCGCAGCATGCAATGTTCCGCCCGCGGTGGTTTCCACCGCCGCGCCAACTGGGCTGCCAGCCTTACCTGGCGGCAGCACCGCCCCGGCCGCGACCCAGGTCCCCACCCTTTTACCAACC
>DATCUC010000412.1:0-1755 GCA_036567625.1 Anaerolineaceae bacterium
TACCCCTTTGGCATGACGCCGCTGCGCAAAACGTACGCGTTTGATCCGGCGCTGCTCCCCGGCCTGGATCCGGCTGCAGTCGAGCATATTGCCGGCATCGAAGGCCCGCTATGGACCGAATTCATCGAAACCGAGGCGCAGGTGGATGCGCACGTCTATCCCCGGCTGGCCGCGCTGGCCGAAACCGCCTGGACCCCCGCCGCCCAAAAAGACTACGCCGGGTTTGAACGGCGGCTGCGCTCGCTCGCGCCGCTGGCCGCCGCGCTGGGCATCCAGGGTACGCCGCTGGAGGAAACCAACCTCACCGGCTGGCCGGCGCGGCGAGATGTGATGCGGCATTTTCGCAAAGCCCTCGATTGGGAAATGCTCAAAGCCGCGCTTGCTACCTTCCGCTCTGGTCCGGAAGAGTAGCTTACCGGTTTTTCTGGTACACCTTGCGCGTCACCTCGCGCGCCTGTTCTTCGCAGGTGTCACACCAACCGCCCTTTGTCATGGCCGTCAACAGCAGGTCGCGCACCTGTTCCGGCGAGTCCGCCAAGACCATCAGGCCCAGGTCAGCCTCGGCGATCTTACCCTCGGCCAGCATGCGCTTGCGCAGCCAGTCCAGCAGGCCCGACCAGTATTCCGAGCCGTACAGAACCACGGGGAAATTGGAGATTTTTCCGGTCTGGATCAGGGTCAGCGCTTCAAATAGTTCATCCAGGGTGCCAAACCCGCCCGGAAAGATCACAAACCCTTGCGCGTACTTGACGAACATCGTCTTGCGTACGAAGAAATAGTGAAAATGAATCGCCACCTCTACGAACGGGTTGGTGCCCTGCTCGAACGGCAGTTCAATATTCAGGCCTACCGAAAGCCCACCGCCCATTTTCGCGCCGCGGTTTCCAGCTTCCATAATTCCCGGCCCACCGCCGGTGATGATCACCAGGCCAGCTTCGGCCAGCAGCCGGGAAGTTTCCATCGCGGCCTGGTACACGGCGTCATTCTCATCCACCCGCGCCGACCCGAAGATGCTCACCGCAGGCCCGAGACCGGCCAGCGTGTCAAACCCCTCAACAAACTCACCCTGGATGCGCAGCACACGCCAGGGATCGGAGTGCGTGAACGCCACCGCTTCCTGCGAAGGCGTTTCCAGCAGGGTTTCATCCTGGGTCTTTTTGCCCGTCCGCGCTGCCCGGCTCAGGCTGGGGGATTCGTCCGATTTCTGCTTTTGAGAATCGTCACTTGCATTGGTCATTGCTCGTTCCCTTTCGATCAGTCATTACGCCAGTATAGCATTTTCCGCCGGCACGATCATGGTACAATGGCGGCTGCTATCCATTTTACCTTGCACACCGGAGAGCTATGATCCAGAAAAAATGGACGCACGATAACTGGCGGATGACGTTGGGGCTGGCGCTTGGATTTGTGGTTGCTTTGCTGGCGTTTGAGCAGCTTTTTCTACCGTTTCGCGTAAACGATTTTCTCGAAGTGCTGCCGGCCTGGGTCGCATATCCCGTTTCGGTCATTTCTGTGGCGCTGGCCGTCTTGCTGATCTGGGTGGGGCTTACATCTGGGGTGGTTGCGCGGGGGATTGTTTTTTTCCTTTTCTTGCTCTCGACCATCACGGAGTACAGCTACGTGTATGTCATGGGCCGCTTTTCCATCATTCAAGACTATGAAATCGGCCTGACGGCAGTGAACCCGGAATTGATCGGTAATGCGGCATTATCATTCCGCGAATCCTTCATCGCCGCGATTGCGGTATCCGCCGCG
>DATCUC010000413.1:0-2053 GCA_036567625.1 Anaerolineaceae bacterium
GTCACCCAACGCGCCGCCAACCCGCGCGCCGTGTCCAACGTCATGCGCCTGGTGCGGCGGCGCACGGCCTCAATGCCAGCCAGGATGCGCTGTTCGGTCTTTTCGCCAATCCCCGGCAGGCCGTTGAGCTTGCCACCGCGCGCCGCGCTCTCCAGTTCATCCAGGGTCTTAATGCCCGCTTCTTTGTAGAACATGGCCGCCTTGCGCGGGCCAACATCCGGCACTTCCAGCAGTTCCACCAGGGTTGGCGGCACTTCGGCTTCCAGCTTTTCCAGGAATTCCAGCCGCCCGGTAGAAAGCAGTTCGCTAATCTTTTCGGCAATCGCCTTCCCTACCCCGGGGATATCGGTCAGCCGGCCTTCGCGCCAGAGCTGAGATGCATCCTGCCCGGAGTTGCGCAGGCTTTCGGCCGCCTTGCGATACGCCAGGTATTTGTACACGACCTCGCCTTTGATTTCTAACAGCGAGCCAATCCGGTCAAAAATTTCCGCCAGCGCATAATTATCCATGCTCATCATTATATATCAATCAAAAAAAGACACGGTTTGTCGCATTCTACGGGGCAGAGCTATTGAATTGGCGCGCGGACTCCCGTATACTCTTCTTGTATTTCCATTCAACAAGTACCGCCAACAACCCAAAAGGGGGAAATATGAACCTGTGGATCGCTCTGGCAGTGGCCGTGATCAGCTACCTGGTTGGCAGCCTCTCTTTTGCGCGGATTGTGTACCGGCTTACCACCGAAAAAAACCTGGAAGACCTCGAACTGGTATCCCAAAAAACCGGGCAGGCGTTCCGCGCTGACAGCATCAGCGCCAGCACGGTGGGCGCGGCGCTGGGCAAGCGCATGGGGATGTTTGTCAGCCTGCTGGACATCGTCAAGGCCGCGGCGGTAGTGCTGCCAGCGCGGCTGCTCTTTCCGGGCCAGGTTTTTTACCTGGTGGCGGCCGTTTTCGTGCTGCTGGGGCACATCTTCCCGGTGTATTATCATTTCCAGGGCAGCGGTGGGTTTACCGTCATGTTGGGCAGTCTGGTGTTGATCGACTGGCCAGCGGCGGTTATCCTGCCCATTGCCGGCCCGCTGATCGGTCTGATCCTCTTGCGCAGCCTGCCGCTGGCGTTTATCCTGTGGGTTCCGCTGTTGATCGTGTGGATGTGGCTGCGCGGCGCGCCGGCGCCTTACCTGTGGTACGCGGTGGCGACCAACGTGGTGTTCATCACCGGGATGACGCCGCAGGCTTTACGGATCTTGCGCCAGCGCCGCGAAGGTCAATCCAGCGTAGGCAACGCCTGGGTTGATTCGACAC
This sequence comes from Anaerolineaceae bacterium, assembly GCA_036567625.1. Classification (GTDB taxonomy): domain Bacteria; phylum Chloroflexota; class Anaerolineae; order Anaerolineales; family Anaerolineaceae; genus CALDSL01. The sequence goes on from DATCUC010000413.1 coordinate 1,308, forward strand.
CGATGGGACGCGGGTTCGTGCGTATGGCGAAATTCTTTAAAGTGAAGATTCCCGATTAATGCGCGTTTGGGTCACTGGTGATCGTTCGAGCTCCGGCGAGCCGCTGGTAGAAGACTTCGATTTGCGCGCGCACCATGCCCGCCTCGGCGCGCTCGGCTACCAGGCGCATATTGGTTTCGGCGGCAGAGGCGCGCAGTTCCGGGCGATTGAGAGCTGCCAGCACGGCTTCGGCCAGCGCTTGCGGCTGTTCGGGGTCTACCAGCAGCCCGTTGACGCCCGGCGTGAGCCACTCGCGGAGCGATTCGATATCCCCGGTGACTGGGAAACAGCCGCAGCCCATGGCTTCTAACAGCGAGTTGGGCGTGCCGTCATGCGCGCTGACCGATACGGTCACGGCGGCGCGCAGGAAGAGATCCCACAATTCGCGCTGGGAGAGATAAGGCAGCAGATGCACCTGGCTTTCGAGGCGCAATTTTTCCAGCCACTGGGTGGCCTCGCTTTGACCGGCCATGCCCGGGCAGAGGAAATGCACATCGGGCCGGTGCTGGAGCACATAAGGAATGGACTGGAAGAAGACCTCGGTGCGAACCGAACCAGGGCGAAACCCGCGCGGGTTGATCACCAGCGGCGCGTCCTCAGGAATGCCAGCCAGCAGGTTGCGCTCATCCGCGCCCTTGCGGCGCAGCTCGCTCAAATCGAGGCCGCCGTTACCGGGCACAACCAGCGCCGGCCGGTTGAGCGCAAAG
>DATCUC010000414.1:0-5521 GCA_036567625.1 Anaerolineaceae bacterium
CCAGGCAACGGCGGCAAAGAGGTATAATCTTTGTCATGCTCATCCGCATCGGCGTTGAAAATAACTTTGATGGGCGCTCACTCGCCTGGGCGCTGGATTTTCCGGGCTGCGCTGCCCCAGGCGCTAACGGCCCCGAAGCGGTGCTGCGCCTGCCGCAGCGCCTGCTGTTTTACGCGCACCGCATCGCCGCGCGCATCGACGACCCCTGGGGCCAGGTGGGTGATTTTGACCTGCGCGTGGTCGAAACCTTTGAGGGTTTCTGGGTCAACCCGGCGAAAGAGCGAGTGCCGGCCGGTACGCCGGACTGCTATGAGGTCAACGCTTTTTTTGAGGACGACCGCCGCCCGCTGGATGCAGACGAAATTGAACACGGGCTGGCAATGATGCGCTGGAACCGCGAAGATCTGCTCCAGATCGCCAGCGGGCTGGACGCGGAAACGCTCGACCGTCAGCACCCGGGCGAGCACTGGCCGGTGCGCGGCATTTTACGGCATGTCGGCAATTCGGAATGGTGGTATCTCGACCGGCTGGGGTTGGGCGGGCTGCTGCGCGGCGAGCTGCCCGAAGATGTCTTTGAGCGCATGGCCTTCGCCCGCCGCCAGATGGAATCGGTGCTGCCCCGGCTGGAAGGCCGAACAGACCTGGTTGTCGAGCGCAGCGGCGAGTTGTGGAGCCCGCGCAAGGTGCTGCGCTTCGCCATCTGGCACGAGATCGACCATATCGAGCATATTATTCGCCTGATCACGACATAAAAAATCTCCCGGGAGAGAACTACCCCGGGAGAAACCAATAAAAGGTTCTCAATATGCCGTTCGGCGAATTTCAGTGCTCCGCTGCAGCGGAATTACCCCCTAAGGGACGACCTTGCGCTGGTCAGTCATCACGCTCATAGATGCTTATCGGACTGCAAGCCGCTGAGGCTCATGGCAATGAACGCAACTACTACCAGGGCAACTACCAGATATACAGAGAGAGCCATGGTGAACCTCCCTTTCGTGAACGCTGGAAAGCAGGTCGGCGTACCTGATCTTCCCAGTATGGCTGTGTTGTTAATGATAATAACCCCATCGCTGCCAAAACGCTTCGGCTGGTAGAGGGAACTTACCCTACTTCCTTAGAAGGGATTCCCCGCTGGCCAGTTGACCAGGTGTCATAGAAATGAGGTGACAAAACCCTACCTGGCAGGTTCTTCTATATTGTTAAACGTATATACGTAGAATTTGTTCCCTAAGTTGCGCGGAAATAACCAGATTGTAAATATAGCCCCGAAACAGGTTTCGACCGGGCGGGGTTTTTCCGGGGGGCGTGCTATAATCCCAACAGATGGGTAATTCTCGGCGCTCACAGCAAATGATGATCCACCGGCTGCGCCAGCGGACTGTCTTCCGCGGGCTGTATCTGGCGCTGCTTGGCGCACTGCTGCTGGCGGCCTGCGCCGGGTTGACCCCCACGCCCACCCCCACCGCGCCAGCCGATACCGCCACCAATTCGCCCACGCTTTCGCCCACTGCCAGCCTGACGGCATCACCCACGCTGGAGCCAACTTTCTCCCTGCCGATTTACACGCCAATTACGCCCATTCCCAACCCGCTGACGCTGGAAGTGCCGCCGCAGGTGCGCGTGGGCGTGCTGCTCGGCCTGGACGCGCTCACACCCTATGCTGGGCGCTCAGACGCGGTGGTGATTGTGCTGATTAACGAGCAAAGCGCGCGCGCCAGCGTGGTGGAACTGCCGCCGGACTTGTTTGTCTACATCCCCGGCGTCACCATGCAGCGGCTCAATATTGCCTATGCCACCGCCGGCTTTGCGGGCATTTCCGACACGCTGCGCTATAACTTCGGCGTGCGCCCCAGCTTTTATGCCGCCTTCCATTTGAACGATTTTGTCAGCCTGATCGATGACCTGGGCGGAATTACCGTGCAGGCCGGGCAGGGCGTGCATGAGTTCTGCGGCGATAACCGCCCCGGGCGGGTGGAGATGGACGGGCAGCAGGCTTTTTGCCAGTTCCGGCTGCGTTTTAATATCGACGAGCAAGACCGCAACCGCCGCCAGGCGGAGATCTACCGCGGTTTCATCGCCCGGCTGGCGCGCGGCGGCACGCTGGCGCGGCTGCCAGAGCTGTACGAGAAGTATGGCAGCAGCATTGAAACCAACCTGAAGCTGGATGACCTGCGCGCGCTGATCCCGCTGGCGCTGCGCATGGGCGACCCCAGCCGGGTGGAGTTCTTCTACCTGAGCAATAACGACTTTTCCGCCTGGACGCTGCCCGACCAGCCGCTGCGCTCAGACGTGCTGCTGCCGGTGATGAGCGAGGTGGAGTCTACCATGCGCCAGGCGCTGGCATTCGTGCTGGAAACCGCCCCGGAAAGCGAACTGGCCGCCACGCTGGCGTACCAGTTGACCATCTCGCCTACCCCCACCAACACGTCTACGCCCACAGCCACGGCCACGCGCACATCCACGCCGTACCGCTCTCCGATTCCGACGCGCACGATGACCGGTACAGTCACGCGCACGCCGCTCCCCACGCGCACTCCCACCGAACCAAACTACTATCCGCTGACGGATACACCCACGCCAACAGACACGCTGACGCCCACTCCGTAAGCCGGAACCGGCGAACAGCCAGCAACTGCGCGGATGATATTTGCAGCGAGAGCGCCGATACTCCTTCCGGGTTATAGAAGAATCCGCATTTTCATGTTAAACTAGTAGCAGATCAAGACATTTCCTCTGACTGGAAAGGGTCTTTATGGTGTTTCTGCGCAAAACCGCAGCAGCCAGCTTCATTGTCGCCTGCCTGGGGGCTTTAATGGCAATTCTCGCCCCAACCTGGCTGCCTGTCCACGCGCAAGATGATGAAATCACCCCGACCCCCTCTGCGCGCCGCACCGTGATCGAAGTGCCGTTCACCGGCTACGAATGGTGGCTGATCCGCTGGGATAACAACGAAATCGCCTGCCAGTTGACTGTTGACCACGAGGGCCGCCCGACGAATTTTGAGATTGGCCAGGAATGCGAAGAGGATGTGTATTTCGAATGGCTGGAAACCGTGGAATGCCCGGCGGCGCTCGGCACGGGCTCGCGCGAAGATTGCATCGGGTTTTACCTGCACCTGGCTTCCAGCGGCACGGGCACCAAAAAGGTCGAAGTTGACCTGCCCACTCCCACGGTCGAGCTTACGCTGCAAGGCTGCACGGTTGAACCGCCGTACAATAACCGCTGCGAGCAGCTTCCCGCGCTGATCCTCACCGGTTACGAACCGCTGCCCAACGAAGTGATCATCCGCCTGCAGGGGCGCATTAACGGCCAGCCGTTTAGCTGCCCCGGGCGGCAGTGCGCCATCCCGCTGCAGCCGACCGGCATCCAGGGCATCTTCCTCGAGTTCTGGGCCGATTCGAGCTTTGGCGATTCGAGCGAGCATTACACCGCCCAGGTGCGCGCCATGCCGTGGGGCGATTTTGCCAACCCGGATGACGGCGACCCGACCGACCGGCGCTATTACGTGGACGTGATTTCCTCGCAATTCCGCGACGGCAACCAGGTAAGCTGTACCGACGTGTGGCGCGTCTTCCCGGATGTCAAAGGTCCGCCGCTGTGGCTGACCAGCCCCAAAACCGCCGAAGGCCTGCGCTCGAACCAGGGCTATTATTACCTGGCCGGCAACCTGATCCAAAACGGCGTGGTCAATGCGCAGGGCTGCCCGGACGGCGGTCTGACCCCGGGCGGCACGGCCAGCACTTGCGGCGTTGAAGCCGCCAAGCCCGAACTGGAAAACTGGCAGAACCAGTTCAACCAGCAAATCTTTGAAGCCTCGCTGCGCACGGGTATCCCCGCCTGGCTGATGAAAAATATCTTCAGCCGCGAGAGCCAGTTCTGGCCGGGCCTGTACGAGAATTATGAAGAGGCCGGCCTGGGGCAGCTCACCGCCGACGGAGCCGACACGGTGCTGCTGTGGAACCCGGAATTTTTCGCCGGTTTTTGCCCGCTGGTGCTGGACAAGAACTACTGCGCGCTGGGCTTTGGCAACCTGGATGAAGATTCGCAGGCGCTGCTGCGCGCGGCGCTGGTCAATAAGGTCAACGCCGAATGCGCCGAATGCCCGGTAGGGATTGACCTGACCAAGGCCAATTACAGCATCGACGTTTTTGCCGAAACGCTGCTGGCCAACTGCCACCAGGTGGCGCAGATCATTGTCAACAACACCGAACGTTCGCCCGGGCAGGTGAGCAGCTTTGTCGACCTGTGGAAGTATACCCTGGTCAACTACAACGCCGGCCCGGGCTGCCTGGGTGATGCGATTGAGCGCTCATGGACTGAAAACGAGAAGATCAACTGGGATCTGGTGTCGGAACAGCTAGACCCGGTATGCAAGCTGGCGCTGCAGTACATTGACGAGGTGACCGGCTACCCGCCCGACCAGGCCACACCGACGCCGGTGGTGCGGGTGCGCCAGCCCACGCCCGAGCCGGGCGAATCGGACGAAAGCGACAAATTCCAGCCGGTATTCACCGCCACGCCCAGCCCCACGCCCGAAGTGGCCCCCACCGAAACCCCTGAGCCCAGCGTCACGCCGACGCTGACCAGCACGCCTTAAGCAGATCTAGCGCCACACGCCGGGCACAGCAGAACCGCACTGCGGGCATTTGCCGCCCGGGGCAACCCGGTTTTCCAGCACGTAAAAGCCGCTGCGCCGCACCAGGCGCGCCTGGCACTGCGGGCAGAAGGTATCTTCCAGCGAGCCCACCCGGCCGGGCAGATTGCCGGCGTACACGTACCGCAGCCCGGCCTCCTGGCCGATCTCGGCGGCGCGCATCAACATCTGCTGCGTGGTGCGGGCCACGCCGGTCATGCGGTAATCGGGGTGGAACGCGGTGACATGCCAGGGTATATCCGGTGAAACCGAGGTGAGAAAGCGCGCCGCGTCCCACAATTCCTGCACGCTGTCGTTGAAGCCCGGCACCACCAGGGTGACGACCTCGACCCACAGGCCCAGTTCGTGCGCCAGGCGGATGCTGTCGAGCACGTGCTGGAGCACGCCGCCCAGGGCGCGGTACTGTTTATCCTGCATGGTTTTCAGGTCAATCTTGTAGGCCGAAAGGTGCGGTCGCAAAAAACGCAGCGCCTCGGGGGTGGCGTTGCCGTTGGAAATGTACACGCAGCGCATGCCCGCTTTGCGCGCCAGGGTGAAGACATCCACGGCCCACTCGCTGGTGATCAGCGGCTCGTTATACGATGAAGCCATCACCTGCGCGCCGCAGCGTTGGGCGGCCTGCACCAGCTGCTGCGGGCTGGTACGCTGGATCATGTAGCTGTCCAGTTCAAAGCCGTCGCGCAGCGGCTGGCTGGTGACCCAGTTCTGGCAGTAGCCGCAGTGGAAATCGCAGCCGATCATGCCAAAGGTGAAGGCGGTTGCGCCGGGGAGTACGTGGTTGAACGGCTTTTTTTCGATCGGGTCGGCGTGCGCGGCGGCCACATAGCCCCACGGCACGCGCAGTTCACCATCCTGGTTGTGGCGCAC
>DATCUC010000415.1:0-2584 GCA_036567625.1 Anaerolineaceae bacterium
CGGTAGGATACTCGGTGAATACGCTGTAGCCCATCAAGAAACCTGCGCCCAGCAGCGCTGGCGTCGAAACGCGCCCGGCGGGCATGAACAACAGGTAGAACGCGGCAAACAGGCAGGCGGCGCTCAGTTGATGGCCGTAAAACGCGTTAGAGTAAGCAAAAGCCGGGGTCAGCAGGCCGTAGGCCAGCACCACCAGCGCCCTTTTCCACACAGAAGAGGTAAAGCGCCCCAGCAGCAAGAACATGAGCAGCCCCAGCAGCGCGCCGGGCAGCGCCGCCGCCACAAAGGTCAGCGCCACCTGCGCAATGGCAAAGCGCACTTTTTCTTCCAAAAGGCCGGTGCCGTCGGCGCGCAGCGTGGCCTGCAGCGCGGCATTGTTATTCAAGCGCTCCATCACCCCGGCCATCACCGGCAGGCGCAGCACCAGGCGCAGGGCCGCGTACACCGGAATACCCACAAATGCCGTACCGGGGGCTTTATCGCTGTAATAATGCTCGCCCACTTTGGCGTAATCGACCGTGTTCTTCACGTACGGATCGATCTGGAAAGTGCCATCATCGACCACTGCCACTACCATGTCCAGCCGCGAATTCTGGTTAGGGTCTTGCCAGCGCGGTAAGAAATAGCCATAGCAGACCAGCAGCAGCAGGAAAATGATCAGGCCCGGGCGTTTCACAGCGCACCTTGCCGGGACTGCTGCGCGCGGCGGTACACCTGGTCGTATTCGCTGCACGCGCTGCGGTAGTCGTAGCGCCCCAGGATCAATTGGCGGCCGTTCACGCCCATCTGGTGCGCCAGCGCGCGGTCTTCCATAAGCTGCAGCGTGGCCCGTGCAAAATCCTCGGGTGAGTCGGCCACAAACAGGTGGCAGCCATTGACTGCATCAATTCCTTCCACGCCAATCGTCGTTGCCACGATAGGCATCGCCTGCGACAGGGAGTTGAGAATCTTCACCCGCATGCCGCCCCCGGCGCGTAGTGGAACCACCATCGCGCCAGCCAGGCGCAGGTAGGGCAGCGTATCTTCCACGTACCCGGCAACGTTGATACCCGTTCCCGGCCCACCCAGCGCGCGGATCTCCTCTGGCGGGCGAGCGCCGACTACGTCAAAAATAACATCCGGCCGTCGGGCGCGGATTAGCGGAAAGACCTCTTTGATAAACCACAGGATACCGTCCACATTGGGCGGCCAGTACATCGTGCCAATGTGCAGAATGTGATTGGCCAGCGGCAGCGGCGGCACCGGGGCCAGTTCATCGCAGTCCACGGCAATTGGGATGACGCTGATCTTTTCGGCAGGCGCGCCGGCCTGCACCAGCGCATCCTTATCTTCTGCGCTGACGGCAATTGCCGCGTCAAAACTGGCAATCACAGCGGCTTCGTAGTCGCGCAGCAGCCGCCAGTCGCGTTCGAGCAGCCAGCGGCGCGGGCCGCTCATCGTCGCCGCCAGGCGCTGGTAGAGCAGCCACAGCGCGTTATGCGTATCAACCACGCGCAGCGCGCCGGGTACTTCCGCGGCGAACTGCGCCATATTCAACTGGTCGGCCTGCACAATGTCGAATTGCTCTCCCGCGGTCACCTGGCGCAAGGTTTCGCGCATGGCTTTGCGATCATCGCGTACCATCATCCACGGCTGGCCGGTGAACAGGCTGCGCAGCAGCGCCAGCCCATCCAATGCCAACCTGCGCTCAATCGGCACAGCATGTACCGCATGGCACCATTTTTTCAGTGCCTCTATATCCGCAGTCTGATCGCCGCGCACATACGACACCAGGGTGATCTTGTGCCTGCGTGCCAGGTATTTAATCACATTCAGTGTTTTCACTTTCGGCCCGCTGTCCGGCGGATAGGGCAGCACCTGGGTCAAGAGGAGAATATTCACCGTTACGCCCCCTTTAATGTGCTGAATAGCTGGCGCATCCCCACCACCGGCCGGCCTAAGCGCCCGCCGCTCACCAGGCGCAGGAACCGGTGCAGCGCCATTTTCAGCGCCGTGAAAAAGAAAATGGTGGTTTTCAACAGCGCCGCGGATGTGTTACCGTAATTCTTACGGAAAAAACGCACCCGGCTGCGGTACAGATCGGCCTCGCGCTGCGGTTTGCGGTTTTTACTGCTGGCACTGCCCAGGTGGATCACGCGGGCAGCGGGCTGGTACCAAACCTGCCATCCCGCGCGCTGCAGCGAGTAGCACAGGTCAACATCTTCGGCATACATAAAATAGCCTTCATCCAGCCCACCCACTTCCAGGTACGCGCTGCGCGGCGCAAGCATGCACGCCCCTTCCACATAACCCGCCAGCTGCGGCCCGGCAGCTTCTTCAGAACCGTAGCTGGGATAATAGCGCCCATACAACAGCCGGCCAATCCCTGAAAGGATGAGCAGTTCCTGCCACAGGGTAGGGATACGGGTAAAAGATGCCTGGAATGATCCATCGGCATTCACCAGCCGCGCGCCCACCATCCCAATTCGCGCATTCGATTCAGCCAGGGTCATCAGGCTGCGCAGCGCGCCAGCCGTGAGCATGGCGTCGCTGTTGAGCAGCAGCACATAGCGCCCACTGGCAGCGCGCGCGCCCTGATTATTAG
>DATCUC010000416.1:0-2812 GCA_036567625.1 Anaerolineaceae bacterium
CCGAACGTCCGCCGGCGCGCCCGCAGCGCCAGCAGCCGCCCATGCCCGAGCCTCCTCCTATCGAGGAGGAGGATACGGGCGTTGACGAGCCAGAATATATTCCAGATCCCAGTTACCTGCCGGCCCAGTCGCCGTTCCACAGTCTTTCCGCTCGCGGCGCCAGGAATAACGGAACTCCGCGCAATTAATCGCATGGACCGATTGGATTTCATTGGGCAGCCGGGATGTCTGCCGTTTTTTGCTTTATAGATCTGGAAAAGCCGCGCGCAGTGCGTGGTTTACATCCGGGAAGACCGGCGCCCCGGCTGCTACCAGAGCTGCTTCTTTATCCGCGATGGTGGCAATCCCCCAGGGATGGTAGGTAACCTCCGCGCCGCACAGCCGGAACAATTCGGCGGCGGCCTGCCCGCCGCGAATACCCACGCTGGCATCCTCAAACACGTGTAGCTCAAATTTCCGCGGAAAGCCCTGCGGCAAGTGCAGCAGACCGCCGCGGTTGACATTATCCAGATATTCTCGCGCCCATTCCAGGGCTGCCCACTCCTGCCCGGTGACCGCCGCAACGGCAGCGGCCAATGACTGTAGCGGCGCCGGTTTGAGGATGCTGTCGGGCGAAACAGCGTAGCGATCACCAAAGGCAATCAACCGCCCGTAACCCATCAGCGGGATATCCTGAAAGCCAATCAACCGCAGCGCCAGTTCCGCTTCTGGTGAGAAACCCTTGCGCGAAAAACCGCCATCTCTTGGCGGCAGCGAAGGCCGCGCGGTAAAGGCGCAAAGCCGCATGCTACCAGCCGCGTGCCTCGCCAGCAGCCTGTGCCCCAGGTCAGGCTCTAACGCCGGGTGATCCAGCGCCAGCAAGGTGGAATCCACGCTGATTTCGGCTGGAATTTCGTATGTCTGTTCAAACACCTCGCGCCCCAGCACGTGGCTTTGCACCAGCCGCATCGTCACCGACTGCGCGGGGTTGCGCGTATCGGCCAGCAGATCTCGCAAAAATGGCTGGTTGCCCAGGTGTGGAAAAATGTGCTGTAAATCGCCGGACAGAATGCGATGATACAGAAACAGCGCCGGCGTGACGCGCGTGGTAACCAACCCTTGCAGCGCGCGCACGCTGTTCTCATAATCCACCTGCACATTGGTCAACCTGCGTTCGCGGATCCAGGCCATTACATCCGGCAGGGATACCGCCGGTAGCGGCGTTTTTGCATGGCGAGCCACCGCGTTGAGCACGATCGCCAGCGCCACCGGAACCATGTCCCACTCACTGGTAATGCCGATCGATTCAAACAGCGCGCATACCAGCCTGGTAGGCGGCGGCGCGTCCAGTTCCATGCGGGCCAGCAGTTCTTGCATACTGCCCACCACGGCTGCCCGGTAGCCGCCAGGCCTGACCAGCACTCCATCCAGATCGAATAAGACAATCGCAGGGTCCACGCTCGCTCCTCAATTTGAAATCTGGCAGGAATTATATCGCACGGCAGCGGCTACCAACTCAGTTTTCTCACCAGAATTCCCATCCAGAAAATTCGCAGCCCGCTTATAATTACTCAATTGTTTTTCATTCCCTCGATGGACTTTCATAATGATTCATATCGTAACTGACAGCACGTCTGATTTAAGCCCGGAGATGATCGACCAGTACCAGATTGGCGTGATCCCTCTGGGGGTATTTATCCAGGGAAAGACCTACCGCGACAAAATCGAGATCACGTTGGAAGAGCTGTTTCGTTCGGTGGAAAGCACCGGCCAGCTACCAAAAACCTCGGCCGCGCCGGTTGGTGAGTTTCTCCCACACTTTGACCAGGCTGATGAGGTCATCTTCATTGGCATATCGTCCAAATTATCCGCTACCATTCAAAACGCGATGCTGGCCGCCGAAGAACTGGAAAAGCCTGTGCGCGTGATCGACTCGCTCAACCTTTCGACCGGTATCGGGCAGTTGGTGATGCTGGCCGTGGAACTGCGCGAGCAAGGCAACAGCGCTGAAGAAATCGAAACCGCGGTGCGTGCCGCAATCCCCAAAATCCGCACCTCTTTCACCATCGACACGCTGGACTACCTGTATAAAGGCGGGCGCTGCACTGCCATGCAAAGCATCGTGGGCAGTCTTCTCAAGATCCGCCCGGTGATCGAAGTTATGCCAGATGGTACGCTGGGTGTAAAAGACCGGCTGCGCGGCTCGCGCAACAAAGCTTTAATGAGCATGGTCGAAGCCTTCCGCGCCGATCTGTCGAATATTGATCTCCACCGGGTATTCATAACCCACACCGGCTGCCACGCAGACGCCGAATTCCTGCGCCAGGAATTGCGAAAAATCGCTCCCATCGAAGAGCTCGCCGTCACTCTGGCCGGCAGCGTAATTGCCAGTCACTGCGGGCCGAACACGATTGGGATCATCTACAAAGTGAAATAGTTTCCAGCGATAGCCGGATTAATCTACAAGAACAAAAAACAGGCGGCGCATGTGTTGAGCGCCGCCTGTACCTTTCTTTCTCCGGTTAGATCAGGCCGACCTGCTTGCCGACCTTTCCAAAAACCTCCAGTACGCAATCAAGCTGCGACTGCGTATGCGTGGCCATATAGCTCGTCCGCAGCAGTTGCCCGCCGGGCTGGACTGCCGGAGAAATGACCGGGTTGACAAACACGCCCGCATCAAACAACAGCTTCCAGGCCATGAACGTCAGATCGTTGTCACCGGTGAACACAGAAACAATCGGTGTAACCGACCGGCCGATGTTGAAACCCATCTGCCGCAGGCCGTCGCGGATGTACGCGGCGTTGCACAGCACGCGTTCGTTCCATTCCGGTT
>DATCUC010000417.1:0-18367 GCA_036567625.1 Anaerolineaceae bacterium
TCCGCGGGAATGGACAACTCCTCTATCGACCTTACGCCCCGTGAGATGGACGTGTTACACCTGCTGGCGCGCGGCCTGGCCAACAAGCAAATTGCCGCGCAGCTCAACATGACCGAAAATACCGTGAAATTCCATATTAAGGCGATTTTCTCAAAGCTCGACGCCAACAACCGCGCTCAGGCCGTGGCGCAGGGTGTATCCCTGGGGATCATCAGCCTGTAGCAGCATACAAAGAAAGGTTATCCCATGCCTGAACTTCCTGAAATTGCTTCTCGCGCGCGTGAAATGCACGCCGCGTTGCCGGGCAAAACCATCCACTCGATCGAAGTACTCCAACCCAAGTGCCTGAATATCCCGGTGGAGGGTTTTATCGGCGGGTTAACCGGCGCAACGATCGAAGAAGTCACCTATCGCGGTAAATGGATCCTGACCCGCACCAACCAGGGCTGGCTGCTGCTGAATTTGGGCATGGGCGGCGAAATCCTGCTCACCACCCGGGCTGCGCTGCCGGCCAAGTACCGGCTCATCTTTGACTTCACCGACGGCTCATGCCTGACGATCAATTTTTGGTGGTTTGGCTACGCGCACTATGCCAGCCTGGATGGAATTGGCAGTCACGAGCCCACCGCGAAGCTGGGGATCGATGCCCTGCAAGTCACACCTGCTGAACTGGCGCGACTGTTTCGGGGGCAGCGCGGCAAGGTCAAAATGCTGCTACTCGACCAGTCCCGCATCAGCGGCATTGGCAACGCCTACATTCACGATATCCTGTTTTTTGCGCGCATCCACCCGCTGCGGCCCGCGAACAGCCTCAGCCCTGCCGAAATGGACGCCCTGGCCCAGGGCATTCAACGCGGGCTGCGCCCCAGCCTCGAAAAAGGCGGCGCATTTTATGAGCAGACCCTGCACGGCGAAAGAGGCGGTTTTCTGGAGCAGGATGTTGTCATCGGTTACCGCGAAGGCACGCCGTGCCCCATCTGCGGCACGCCAATTCTGAAAATCAAGACCGGCGGGACAAGCAGCTTTATTTGCCCCACCTGTCAGCCGCTGGAGCCCAGGCTCTAGCTCAAATTCTTGATTTCGGTGCCAAACACCTTATCCCAAATCGGAGAAGTGACGCCGTAGGCTGCGTTCCAATCGCGGAAATGATGCGCCATGTGATAGCGGCGCAGGAACTTGAAATAACCTTTGCGCATTCGGAAGTGATGCGTGGCGTAGTGCGTGATGTCGTACATCAGGTAACCCAGCAACGCGCCAGAGAACACCGGGCCAATCCACTGCGGGCGGCCAAAAATCACCGCCATGACCAGGTAAAACAAACCGTACAGGATCAAGGCCATTGGGATCGACACGACCGGCGGCATCACCAGGCGGGTTTTACACTGCGGCTGCGCGTGATGCACGCCGTGGAACAGAAACGAAATCCGCTCCTGGGTCTTGGTTCGTGGTTTGAAATGAAACAGAAAGCGGTGCAGGGTATATTCGAGGAAGGTCCAGATCAACAGCCCGGCGATAAACCCCACCGGGATATACGCCCAGGATGCCCCCGCCGCGCGGTTGATGATGGCGGAAATAAGGAAGTAGAGAATGATAGGCAGCCAGATGATCACCACGACCACCGGGGAGATATGAGTAAAGAATTCCATAAAATCGGATTTAAACAGGCGAATCGGCTTCTCGCTGCGGTCAAACGTGTAATGGCTGGCCATATTCAGTCTACCTCCAGGGGATATTTGTTACAGTATAGCATTTTGTTGGATGAATCGTCGTTCCGGCCGGGTATTCTCCCAGGTCCGCATTGAAAACCCAGGCGCTGGGGATCTTGCTGTTCAGGATCGCGCGGCAAAATCAGGTGATGAATTCGTCCGGCAGGTGATCGGTGCGGTTCATATACACCACTGCGATCTCGTCTTTTGAAAAATCGATGCGCGTGATGGCGGTATTATTCATCGAAAACCACAAATTCTGACCCGCCCCCCATTTCAAGATCGCATTGATCAAGAGATTATAGAAACCCCCGTGGCTGATGACCGCCACGCGGTCGTCCGTGTCACCGTGTTTCTCCAGCAGATCCGCCAGGAAGCCAGCCGCGCGAACTTCGCGTTCCTCAAACTCCTCAAACGGGCGATTCCACCAGCCTTCTTCGCCAAAATTCTCTGGCAGCCTGAGCAGCGGATAATGCTCAGCGAATAAAGCGCGGGTGTAACCCGGCTTTGGCAGCCGCTCGCCAGTTTCTTCATCATCCAGGTATAAACCGCCTTCTTCATGCGCGTCAATCCAGGCATTGAGCGGCAGGCGCGTGGCCTCGGCCACAATAGAACCGGTCTGTACGGCGCGAAGCATCAGGCTGCAGTACAGGTGAGTCAGGTTGAAACCCGCCAGATTCTTTGGATCGCGTGAGTGAGCGGGCAAGGCCAAATCGCTCTGGCGCGCCAGAAAACGAGCCAGGTACTCCGCCTGGCGCACGCCTGTAGGCGTCAATTCTGGGTCATAGCTACGGCCTTTCGAAGACTGGGTCGCATCCCACAGGGCGTTGTTTGCTGACTGCGCGTGGCGAATGAAGTAGAACTGCATACGGTTGATTCCTCCAGTGATTGTGTGCGAGTATTTTACCCCTGAAAAAGCCGCTAAAATTGAAAATTGAATCGTGATTACCCCTTGCACTTTTTCAAAAATCAAGTAAACTATAAAAGATCGACCGCCTGGGTGCCCCCCTCACCCCGGCGGTTGATCGCTTTAACCGCCAGAATCACTTTCCGGAAACGCGCCAACCGGAAAAATCGTTTCCAGGTTGGTTTCGACAATCTCTGCCTGCACCGCGCCGCGTGTCAATTCGCTCAACGCTGACTGAAAGCCCGGCAGCCGTTCTACCGCGAAGCGGATGGTGATGGTCACATCCGCGCCAAAATCTTCATCCAGGATATGGCCGTGGAATTCCTGCGCAAGCTGGCGCACGCGATCGATATAGGTGTACGCAAAAGCAGCCATTACCGTGTGCGTGGGAATTTTCTCCGCCCGTTCAGTGATTTCCAGTACGGCGCGCACCGCGTCGCTGTAGGCACGTACCAGCCCGCCGGTTCCCAGCTTGGTTCCGCCAAAATAGCGCGTGACTACCACAGCCACATCGCCCAGGCCGCTGCCCTGCAGCACCGCCAGCGCCGGCCGGCCGGCCGTCCCCGAAGGCTCGCCGTCGTCACTGCTGTGCGCGGTAACGCTCGCGCCGTAGCCCACCAGAAACACTGGCACGTTGTGCGTGGCGTCTGCGAATTCAGCGCGCACGCGCGCAATAAATGCGCGCGCATCTTCCACGCTGAACACCGGGGCCAGCGTGGCAATAAACCGCGAATTGGCGACCATGATCTCCGCGCGGGTTTCCGCCGCGGGTACCGGGTATCTTTTTCCAGCCATCGTGCTACAATCCTATTCTAGAGATAAGTATACTTGGATTACGGCGCACGGCACAGAGAGACTGGCTCATGACAGCATGGAGACGCGGCATTGACTATATCGGCGTGGGCGTAGGGGCGGTGATTCTTAACCAGCGCAACGAAGTCTTCCTTGCGCGCAGGGGTGAAAAAGCCAAAAATGAGCGCGGGTTGTGGGAATGCCCTGGGGGTTCAGTGGAATTTGGCGAAACGCTCGCGGCTGCATTAACCCGCGAGATGCGCGAGGAGTACGGCATCGACATCGCGGTTGGCGAATTGCTGGACGTGGTCGATCATATTTTGCCCGCGGAAGGCCAACATTGGGTATCACCCTCGTTTCTGTGCCGGATTCTTTCGGGTGAGCCGCGGATTCTGGAGCCGGAAAAATGCAGCGCCATTGGCTGGTTTGCCCTTGATGCGCTGCCAGCCAACGTCACCCTGGCCAGCCAGAACAGCCTGACAACCCTCAAGGAGAAATTCGCATGAAGTATCGCCGTTTTGGACGCACAGATTGGATCGTCAGCGAAATTGGGTATGGCATGTGGGGCATGGGCGGCTGGACCGAGTCGGACGATACCGAATCAATCCAATCGCTGCAGCGCGCGGTTGATCTGGGCTGCAACTTCTTCGACACAGCCTGGGCCTACGGCGCCGGGCACAGCGAAGCGCTGCTCGGCCAACTGGTGCGCGCTAACCCGGCCAAACAGTTGTACACCGCTACCAAAATTCCACCGTTGAACAGCAAATGGCCCAGCCGCCGGGATTACACGCTGGATGTGACCTTCCCGCCCGATCATATTGAAAAATTCGTCCACAGCAGCCTGGAAAATTCCGGCCTGGAAGCTTTTGACCTGGTGCAGTTCCACGTCTGGGAAGATGCCTGGGCAGAAGATGACCGCTGGGCCAAGAAAATGGACGAGCTGCGCAGCCAGGGGTTGATCCACGCGGTGGGGATCAGTATCAACCGCTGGGAGCCGTGGAACGGTGTGCGCGCCGTGCGCAGCGGGTTAATTGACGCGGTGCAGGTGATCTATAACATCTTCGACCAAAACCCAGAAGATGAATTGTTCCCGGCCTGCCTCGAACAAGACGTGGCCGTGATTGCTCGTGTGCCGTTTGACGAAGGCACATTAACCGGCAAGCTGACCCTGGAGAGCCGCTGGCCGCACGGCGACTGGCGCAACACCTATTTTGTGCCGGAAAACCTGAAAGCCAGCGTGGAGCGCGCCGAACGCCTGCGTCCACTGATCCCGGAAGGCCACACCATGCCGGAAGTTGCGCTGCGGTTCATCCTCAATCACCCGGTGGTAAGCACAGTTATTCCCGGTATGCGCAAGACTCAGCACGTAGAAGAGAATATCCGCGCCAGTGAGCTGGGCCCGCTGGATGATGACCTGATGGCAAACCTGCGCGAGCACCGCTGGGTGCGCACGCCGACGCGCTGGTCGCAATAGTAGATGAATTCCTCTTGCTGGCAGCCATGAAGAAAACTTTGACGATCTGGCGCCAGGTGCGCAAGAACAGCACAACCACCATCGAGGTAGTTCAATGGCTGCCCGCGATCGCTTTCCTGGCGCTCCTGGTCTGGTATCTGGCCACGCCCAGCAAAATCGGCGCGATGGCGGCCGCCGGACTTCTGGCTATTGTAGCGATCGCCTTTGGCTGGGCTATGCAAATGGCAAAACACGTCAGCGGCAGCCGCCGGTTGCAATACTCTGCATTACAGGTGGGCGATGAACTGGAAGAGGAAATTATCCTCAAAAATCGCTCGTTCCTTCCGGTGCTGTGGGCAGAGTTCGTCGACCAGTCAAATATTCCAGACTATTATGTGTCCAGCGTGCGCGCTGCCGACGGCCAGAGTCAGGTGCGCTGGCATGCCGAAACGATTTGTTCGCGGCGAGGCGTATTCTTGCTCGGCCCGTGGGAACTTCGGCTGGGTGATCCCCTGGGTATATTCCGGGTCCGCCAGCAGTATCACCAGCGCCAGGAAGTGTTGATCTACCCGCCGCTGGCCGATCTGCCGCCGCACCTGCTGCCCTATATTGGCGTGCAGGGTGATGAGCGCCCGCTGCATATGCCGGTGCGCGCGGAAACGATTAATGCCTTTAGCGCGCGTCCCTACATCGCCGGTGATCCGCTGCGTCACCTGCACTGGCGCACGACCGCGCGCAAAGATCAGCCCTTTGTGAAGCTGTTTGACCCCGAAGCGGCAACCTCCGTGTGGCTGGTGGCTGACTGCGATGTAGGCCAGCACTGTGGCGAGGGGCAGGATTCCTCCTTTGAAACCATGATCCTGATCCTGGCCAGCCTTTCTGCGCAAATGCTGCGCGATAATCTGGCCGTCGGCCTGTTTGCGGATGCCGCGCAGCAGGTGATCATCCGGCCAGAACGCGGCCAGCCGCACCTGTGGGAGATTCTCAAAGCGCTGGCCCCACTGGAGCCGGTGGGCAGCCGCCCGCTGGCCATCAGCCTGCGTAAGCTCCAGCAGATTTCCAGCCCGCGCAATATGACAGTCGTGGTCACCCCCAGGCTCGATCTCGACTGGCTACCGGAACTCAGCCGGCTCTCCGGCCTGACCGGAGCGCATCACGCTCAGGCAATCTTACTGGATCGGGAATCGTTTGGCGGCGTGGGAAAAAGCCAACCGCTTCTGCCCTTTCTGGCGGGCGCCGGCGTGCATGGACAGGTGATCGAGCGCGGGCAGGTGAAGCCAAACCGCGAATCGTATGGAGAAGCGCGCCGCTGGGACTTTCAAAGTCTGGCGACGGGCCGGGTTGTGGCCCGGCACACGCCGCGAGTGGTGGAACCACCGCATCTCGGTTCCTATAACAGCGAGGAACGCCTGTGAACCCGCCGATGCCGCTTCGGCTGCTGCGCGCGTCGCTGCCGTACTGGCTGCCGGCCGTTTTGATGGGCAGTATGGCCGTCGTTCTGGCCTATTCAGTGGATCAGGCCAATTGGGTACGGGCCGATGGGCTGATCGTTTCCAGCATTCTTTGGGGGCTGCTCATCGGTTTTCTACTGGCGGCGACGCGTTTTCCTGGCTGGCTGGTGGCATTCTACAGCCTGGACCTGGGCATCCTCGTCATTCTGCTGTCGATGGCTAATATCTTTGCGTTGTTCGACCCATTCACGCGCCATCCTTCTGCCGACCTGCTGGCAGATATGAACCTGCGCGTCTTCACCCTGCTGCAGCGCCTGGGCGGCTGGTACAACGCGCTGCAGGCGGGCAACCCATTGGACGATACGGGTTTTTTTCTGTTTCTTGCCTGCCTCACCGGGTGGTGCGCGGCCATCTGGCTCGTCTGGCGCGCGCAGAAGAAACGCCAGGGCATGGCCGCTATCCTACCCTTCGCGCTGCTCTTGGGGGTGAACAATCACCTCAGCCAGCAAGGCAACGGCATGTTCTGGGTGTTCTTGATGCTGGCTGTGCCGCTGCTGGTCTACGTCACTTACCAGCGCAACGCGCGGGATTGGGATGCGCGCGCGGTCGATTATCCCGATTCGTTGGGCATGGACTGGGGCTTTAGCGCGTTTGCGTTGACCATGCTGGTCAGCCTGGTAACTCTATTTGTGACCACCTTTGCCACGCCCAGCGGCTGGGAAACGCTGGCCCGCATTGCCCGCGACCTGCGCAAAGAAAGCGAACCCGCAGCCCAGCAGTTGTTTGGCGGCGTCACCCCGCCGCAGTTTGTCCCTTCACCATCCTATGCGCGCTCGCCCGACTTAAGCGATTTCAGCCGCGGCCTTCCCCAGGGAAACGGAGTGGTGATGTGGGTCAACACCAATGACCCGGCCCCGCTGCCACCCGAAAGCAGCGCGGCTGGCGCGCTGAATATCCCCCGGCATTACTGGCGCAGCAACGTCTACAGCGTGTACACACCCACTGGCTGGAAAGCAGTTGGCTCATTCGACGCATCTCCCCCGCAGCCCGAGTCGCTCGACCCGCCGCAGGGCCGCTATTTGCTGCGGCAGGAGTTTGACATCCTCAGCCAGCACGACGAGATTTTGTTTGCCGCCAACCAACCGGTGCAGGCTATGAATGGAACCGCGATCCAATACCGCACGCTGGATGAAACCGCCTTGCTTACCGGCAGTGTTTCTCAATACTCGGTCAGTTCGTGGGTAACGCATGTTTCCGCCAGCGATCTGCGGGCAGTGACCGAACAGCCGTCTGAACCGGTGCTGTCCATCTACTTGCAAGTACCGGAGACCCTGCCGGATCGAGTCAGCCAGCTCGCCGCGCGGATTGTCGCTGGGTCAGAAACGCAGTTGGACAAAGCAATGCGTATTCAGGAATATCTGCGCGCAACATATGCCTACGCCACGGATGTTGAACCTGCCGCAGCCGGCGCGGATTTCGTCGACCATTTTCTGTTCGAATCACAGACCGGGTACTGCACCCACTTTGCCTCGGCGATGGCAGTGATGCTGCGCACGCAGGGCATTCCAGCCCGGGTCGCGTCTGGGTTCGCCACCGGCGAGTACGATTTTGACCACGCCGCATACCGTGTGATCGAATCGAATGCGCATGCCTGGGTAGAAGTCTACTTCGCGGGCTATGGCTGGGTCGAATTTGAACCCACGCCCAGCATGGCTCCGTTTGAAATGGCGCTGCGCCAGCCGGAAACCGTAAACGCCCCGGCTGCGCCGGCCCCGGTTGAAGCACAAACAGCGGCTGAGCCGCGGCGGATCTGGCCGTGGATTGTGTCCGCATTCGTTCTGCTCGCCGCCCTTGGCGGAGTGGGCTGGTGGCTGCTGGGCGCCCGTACAGCGCAATCCAGCGGGCCGAGCGGCGCGCTGTATTGGCGCATGCGCCGGATGATGTCGCTGGCTGGGCTGAACGCCGGTGCTTCTTCTACCCCGGGTGAATTCCTCGATCGCCACCAGAATGCACTGGCCGGGCGCTTGGGCCTGCTGCGCGCCGCGCAAGAGGTGACGTACCTCTACTTGCAGGCGGCGTTCAGCCGCACGCCGCCGCCGACCGCAGATATCCAACACGCGCGGCAGGCGTTGCGGCTGGCCCGCGCCGAATGGCTGCGGTTAATCTTTCAACGCTGGATGGTTGCCCTGCGGCGGAGAAACCGGTAAAATCAACCCATTACCGCCCAGGATGGGAAACCCGCATGGTCACGCTTGGAAGCTGGCGAAACCGTTCACTCACTATCAGTTGCAAACCAAACTGCCTGACGATCAGCATCCAGCAAGATGCCGGTGCGGTAGTCTTTTCCTACGACCTGGCCGGGCGGCTGTGGACGGCCATGCGCGCTGGCATTTCCTACCGGCGCGGCCTGGATGGAAAAATCGTCGCCAAATGGACAGTCGGCCCGCAAAACCGCGAACGGCGCTGGTTGAGTACATCAGAAGCCCGAGAACTGGAAGAACAGGCGCGCCAAACCGCAGAGGATGTTCTAGCGGCAATTGCCAGCGGAGAAGCCGTCCTGCAAACTGGATTGGATGCAGAAGGCCAGCAGATGTTCGCCGCTGCCGCGCGTTTTTCGGCGTCCGCCTACGCCGCGGATGTGGCCGGTTACCACCAGGTGTACAAAACCGTGGGCATCCTACCGCCGGATCAATACATGGCGGTGGTCCTACAGGCCACGGAAGGCTGTTCGTTTAACACCTGCACGTTCTGTAATTTTTATCGCGACCGCCCATTTCGCATCAAGCCAGCGGATGTATTTCGCCAGCATGTGCGCGCGGTGTGGAGTTTTCTCGGCGCCGGTCAAAGCCTGCGCCGCACAATTTTTCTCGGGGATGCCAACGCCCTGGTGGTGCCCATGCCGCGGCTGATGCCCTTGCTGGACATCATTCGCGAAGAATTGGATGTCGAAAAGCTGGGCGGAATCTACGCTTTTCTGGACGGCTTTAGCGGCGAGCGCAAGACGCAAGCGGATTATGCCCTGCTGCGCGAGCGCGGCCTGAAACGCGTCTACATCGGCATGGAAAGCGGCAGCGCGCCGCTGCTGCAGTTCCTCAAGAAGCCGGGCAAACCGGAAGATGTGATCGGGGCAGTGAATACAATGAAGAGCGCGGGCATTGCCGTTGGCCTGATTGTGCTGCTCGGCGCGGGTGGTCACGCGTATGCGCAAGGTCACGTGCGGGATACAATCCAGGCCATCAACTCCATGCAGCTCGACCTGGATGATATTGTTTACTTCTCCGAACTGGTGGAAAGTGAAGGGCTGGATTACACGCGCGACGCGCACCAGGCCAACCTGCAGCCGCTGACGGCAGCCGAGCGGCTGCTCCAGGCCGAAACAATTGAAAATGCGCTGGTCTTTTCTCAAAATGGCGGTGTGCCGCATATCAGCCGCTACGATATTCGCGAGTTCGTTTATTAAGGCGAAACATGGATGACAACACGATCTTGCCCCTGGGAAAACTGCCCCCCGAACTGCTCGACCGGCTGATCGCGCGCGTGCCGACTCGCGACCCGCGCGTGGTGCTTGGCCCAGGCGTTGGCCTGGACTGCGCCGTGCTGGAGGCTGGCCCGTCGCTGCTGGTGTTAAAAACCGAGCCAATCACCTTTGTGACGGATGCCATTGGCTGGTACGCGCTGCAGATCGCCGCCAACGATATTGCCACCACCGGCGCGGTTCCGCGCTGGTACCTGGCCACCCTGCTGCTGCCTGAACGCCGCACCACGCCTGCGCTGGTGGATGAGATCACCGCGCAGGTGCGCGCCGCTTGCGAAGAATTGAACGTCATCGTGATTGGAGGCCACACCGAGATCACGCACGGCCTGGACCGGCCAATTATGGTCGGCACTCTAATCGGCGAAGTAGATCGCGAGAAGCTGGTCACCCCGCGCGGCGCGCGCGCTGGCGACCTGGTGCTGCTCACCAAAGGCGTGCCAGTGGAAGCGACGGCTATCCTGGCGCGCGAATTCCCCGCCCGGTTGGCGGAGGAATTCACCCCCGATGAGATCGCCCAGGCGCAAGCGTACCTGTATACCCCGGGCGTGAGCGTGCTGCGCGACGCGCAAATTGCGCTGGCCAACGGGCGCGTTACCGCCATGCACGACCCTACCGAAGGTGGGCTGGCGGCTGCGCTGTGGGAGATGGCCCAGGCCTCTCACGCCACGTTTTGCTTTGACCCGAGTGCCGTCCTTGTTCCTCAACTGGCTATGCGCATCTGCCAGTTCTTTGGATTGGACCCGCTGGCAACCATTGCCTCAGGCGCGCTGCTTTTTACCACCGCACCGGAAAGCGCGCAAGATATCTGTACCGCGCTGGAGACCTCCGGCATCGCCTGCATGCAAATCGGCTACGTGGAGGCCGGGCCGGCCGCGGTTTATTCCGTTGGCGCGCAGGGCCGCGCGCTGCTGCCTCGCCCGACGCGTGATGAAATCACCCGGGTGTATGAATAAATGGCTACCTTTCTGATTCTGGAATGCTCGAATCCGGGCTGCCGTATGCGCTTTCCAGTCCCGGAACGCGCGTTGATCCAGACCTGCCCGCGCTGCGCGTCTCCGCTCCAGCCCGTGGACTTGCCCTTTGCCAGCGCGCGCGTCCAATCCGGCGCGGATGTGCCTGCCGGGCCGCAGGTAGAGATCTTACTCGACAATCTGCGCAGCGCCTTTAACGTTGGCTCCATCTTACGCGCCGCCGACGGCGCGGGGATCCGCCACGCGCATCTGTGCGGCATCACCCCCACCCCCGAGAATCCGAAAGTTGCCAAGACAGCGCTGAGCGCCGAATTCGTCACCCCGTGGAGTTATGCGCCGAACGGCGTGCTGCTGGTAGAGCAGTTGCGGGCCGGTGGGCTTCCGGTCTGGGCGCTGGAAGGCGGCGCGAACGCCGAGCCGCTCACCGCGGCGCTGAGCGCAGTTCCCCCGGCGCTGCTCATCGTGGCGGGCAACGAACTGGCAGGAGTCGACCCGGGTATCCTGAGCCAGTGCGAGAAGGTGGTATCGCTGCCCATGCTGGGATTCAAGCGATCGCTCAACGTTGCGGTAGCGTTTGGCATTGCCATGTACTGGCTGCGGTTTGCCCCCGCCTTTCAGGATCGTTAAATCGAAACGTTCCCGCAGCGCGCCGAAAAATCCTATAATGGAACTGTTCTGAAATCCCCACGGTGTAGCAGGGCTGGTCAGGAGCAGGCATGGAGGATATTCTCTCGACGCGAGAAATTTTACGCCGCGCATTTCCCGGCATTACCCACCACGAAGCGGTTGAAATGGGCGCCGCGGGTACAGTATGCGTGTACCCGACCGGGGCGGTGTTGTGCCACGAAGATACAATCGAGAGCACTTTTTATGTGCTGCTGGACGGCACCGTGCAGGTGACCAAGAAGATCGACGAGAAAGACGCGCGGCTGCTCAAAACACTCTACCCGGGCGACTTTTTTGGCGAAATGGCGCTGATCCATAACTCGCCGCGCGCCGCCAGCGTCACCGCGACGACCGAAATACGTGTGCTGGAAGTGGAAAAAGACGACTTCCGCCACCTGTTGGAATGCAATAATGCGCTCTCCCTCACCATGGTGCGCGAGGTTAGCCGGCGGCTGCGCGAGAATGACCGCATGGCCATCGAAGATCTGCGCGTGAAGGCCCGCGAGCTGGCCGAAGCCTACCAGCAGCTTGCGGAACAGGAAATCGGCCGCAGCCAGTTTCTCACCACCATCGCGCATGAGCTGCGCACCCCGCTGGCAACCTCGAGCGGTTTCTTGCAGGTGATCCGCTCGGGCATGCTCAAAGGTGACGCGCTGGAAAGCGCGCTGGAAACTGTGACTCGCAACCTGCAAGACATCATCTCCATCACCAACAACATCCTCTTCTTACAGGAAATGGACCTGATCCTGCCCGAGTTTCGCTCGCTGGAAATCGGTCAGGTGGTGGCAGAGGCGGCGCAAAAGCTGCAATCCAAAGCCTCGATGGCCGAAGTGACATTCCAGTTGGAACTGGATGCCAATACGCCCCAGGTGCAGGGTGACGCGAAAAGCCTGGAGCGCGCTCTCAACGCCGTGCTGGACAACGCGATTAAGTTTAGTGACCCGGGCGCAACCGTGCGCGTGGCCGTCGCGCCGGATCTTGGCGGAGCCATGATCCAGGTGGAAGATCCCGGCGTGGGAATTCCGGAAGAAGCGCTGCCGTTCATTTACGACCGCTATTTCCACGTTGACCGGATTGGCGACCGGCTGTTTCGCGGCGCGGGGATTGGCCTGTCCATTGCCCGGGCCGTGATCGAGCAGCATCAAGGCTTTATTTCGGTCAAGACTGCATTGGGCAGCGGCAGCACTTTCTCGATCTACCTGCCGGCGCGGGGCGAAAAGGCAAATCCGGCCGGGTAAATGCCCCCACCTTCCGCAGGTTGCGGTTACACTTAATCTCGTTGCATCATTCCAGAAAGAGAACGAGGAACCAGACTCATGCCCAGTGAACTTGATGTCGCCATCCAGGCGGCGCGCGCCGCGGGTGCTCTACTGCGCCAGCAGTTTCTCCAGCCCCACGAGATCGAACTCAAAGGCGCGGGCAACCTGGTGACCGAAATGGACCGGCGCTGCGAGCAGTTGATTTCTACCATGCTGCTGGATACGTTCCCAGGCGACGGCTATTACGGCGAAGAAAGCACGCGCATCCGCCCGGATGCCCGCCGGTTGTGGATCGTCGATCCATTGGACGGCACCAACAATTACGCGCATGGCTACCCGTTGTTTTGCGTATCGATCGGGTTCACCCTCGAACGCCAGCCGGTGGCGGGGGTCATTTACAACCCGTTGCTCGACGAACTCTATGCCGCGCAACTCGGCAAAGGCGCTGCGCTGAACGGCGCGCCGATCCATGTCAGTCAGACCAGTGAATTGGGATCCGCCCTGCTGGCCAGCGGTTTCCCCTACGGCGTGTGGGATCGCCCGGACGATAACCTGGACCAATACAGCCGGCTGGTAAAGCGTTCGGTGTCGGTGCGCTGCGACGGCAGCGCCGCGGTTGACCTGAGCCACACGGCGGCCGGGCGAATAGACGGTTACTGGGAGCAGGAAATCGAACCGTGGGACGTGGCCGCCGGGGCAGTGATCCTCACCGAGGCGGGTGGGAAGGTCAGCCTCTACGACGGCCGGCCGTTTGACGTTTTTGGCCGCAGCATCCTGGCAACCAACGCGCACCTGCACGAACAGCTTCTGCGCGAGTTACTGGGGTAAGCACATCCAGCGCGTTGATGTGGAAGGCGGTCAGGGCTAATCAATCACCGCCAGGATCGCAAGAAGAGCCGATCTTTTAATTGTCGAGTAGCGCATGAAAACCCGGCGATATGCATGTGCTATAATGCCAAAAGCACGTGATCCAGATGGAATTTGCGAAAAAGACTCCTTCACTGCCGAAACCTGGGAATAACCCTTCCCCGGCATCAGTATTGCATCCATTGATCTGTTAAGTATGTTTACGCCAAATGCGACTCAAGCCACGCCCGGCAAGGCGGTTGGCCTGAGAAGCTGTGAGCAATTTTCTTTCCGGTTCGATCTATGTCGAAAGGGCGGAGCATGCGAACGAACTTACCAGGCGCTTGCTGATCAGAAAATCGTTCAAGATTCTGAAATCCGCGCGTCAGGAGCTTTTCTAAATGATATGCAATAGCATTACGATCACCGGCACCAGTTATTCGTAGAATAGCCCCCACTTCCAGAAATCCCAGGCACATGAACAGCCAAACAGTAATCTCGGTCGAAAATCTTTCGAAATCCTACCAGCTTGGTCAAATCAGCACGGGCACGCTCGCGCGGGACCTGAGTGTCTGGTGGGCGCGGCTGCGCGGAAAGCCAAATCCCCTGCTCAAAATCGGCCCCAATGGATATAGAAAATTGTACGCAAACATCAGTCGGTATCACGCCGATGCTTTATTGAAAGAAGCAAATTGAAAGACGGATAGAACCGCATGGAAATATCCGTAATAATCCCCCTGTTCAATAAAGAAAACTGTATCCAGCGGGCTCTTCAGTCGGTTCTGGCGCAAACGTATCCGCATTTTGAAATCATCGTCGTGGACGATGGCTCAACTGACCAGAGTTACGAACGTGCATTCGAAATCAAGGATACGCGGATTAGGATTATTCAGCAAAGCAACCAAGGCGTATCTTCTGCGAGAAATCGAGGCATCCGCGAAGCAAGATACAAGTGGGTTGCGTTTTTGGATGCGGATGATGAATGGTTACCGAATTTTTTAGAAAATGTAACCAGCCTTATTAATGATTTCCCTACTGCCCGCGTCTATGCGACAGCCTATTTGGTTGGAACAGGTAAAGTTATGACAATGGTTTCCACATCAACACAGTTTGATATGGGATGGACTGGAATTCTTACAGATTTTTTTGCCGCCTCTTTGATATCTCTGCCTTTTTGTGCCTCTTCTATCGCAGTACAGAGAGATTCGTTGGTTGAAGTGGGTATGTTTCCTGAAGGAGTTAACCTGACCGAAGACTCAGAAACATGGGTGCGTCTAGCCTTAAGATATTCTATCGCGTATAAATATCTACCCTTGGTGGTTTATCACCATGATGCAGAAAACCGTTATCTAAAACTACCTTCACTGAAGGAACTCTATGTAACCCAAAGGTGTAAGAAATATATTCTGGATGCACCTGACCATTTTCGGGATTCGATGCAGGATTTTATCGCTCGTCATGAGATATTTCGCGCAAAGCAACTATTGCTGAATTACGATTATCAATCTGCGAAAGAGGCCCTATATTCCTGCAAACGTAGTTCCTATTTCCACTCCAGTTACATGAAATTATCAAGATTATTATCTTATCCTCATTTCCTACGGGTTTTGCTGATCTATGGCTATAAAAAGCTTAAATATCTTCGTGCTGTTTATGAAGATTTTCTCGGTGTCAGTCTATGAAAAGAGAAATCTATAAACGGAAACAATTACAATGAGAACAATCGCAGTTATCCCGGCTCGAATGCAATCTACCCGGCTTCCGGGAAAAATGCTGGCCGATATCCACAGACATCCGCTCATCTGGCATGTCTGGCAGCGTGTGATGCAGGCCAGGCAGATCCAACGTGTTCTCATCGCCACGGATTCGGAACAGATTCAGACCGCGGCGCAGGCTTTTGGCGCGGAAGTAGTGCTCACCAGTCCAGACTGCCGCTCGGGCACTGAACGCATTGCATCCATTCTGGACCAAATCGATGCCGATTTCGTGCTCAATGTTCAGGGTGATGAACCGCTGATCGATCCGGCATTACTGGATGCTCTGATTGAGCGCTGGCAGATCACCCAATGTGAAATGATCACGCCGGTCTTTCGCATTCAAAATACCGAAGAGCTGCGCTCTCCGAACATCGTTAAGGTTGCGCGCGCAGCCAGCGGCCAGGCGTTGTATTTTTCGCGCAGCCCGGTACCATTCTTCCGCGATGCTCCGATTGAAGAATGGCTGCAGCATTGCACGTACTGGGGACATACCGGCGTTTACGGGTACCGGCGCGATGTTCTGGAGCATTATTCTGCCATGCCGGAGAGCGCGCTGGAACACATCGAACGCCTGGAGCAGCTCCGTTTTCTCGAGGCCGGGGTGTCAATTATGACTTTAGAAGCAGCTTACCGTTCCATCGGTGTTGATGTGCAGCCGGATCTCGACCACGTGCGCGCTATCCTGGCGGAAAAACGCGGAAAGGGGAATGAATGAATATTCACGATCTGCAACCGGTAAAGGCTATCCCTGTTCGCGGCATTGATTGCGGCGCGATTCCATTATTCTTAATTGCAGGTCCCTGTGTGATTGAAACGCCGGACATCATGAGGCGTACGGCGGAACGGCTTTGCCAGATTCAAAACCGGCTGCAATTACCCATCATCTATAAAAGTTCTTTTCAAAAAGACAATCGCAGCGCGGGGGATTTCTACCGCGGCCCTGGGTTGGACGAAGGTCTACGCATCCTGCAAGATATCCGCGCGGAGTTTGATTTGCCGGTGCTTTCGGATGTTCATTCAATTTCTCAGGTAAAGCCAGCCGGCGAAGTCTTAGACGTGATCCAGATTCCGGCCTATCTATGTATGCAAACGGATTTGACCGAAGAAGTTGCAAAAACCGGCAAAGTAATCAATTTTAAACACGGCCAGTTTCTTGCGCCAGAAAATATGGACAAACCGGTGAAGAAGGCCGAAGCGCAAGGAAATAGTCAAATTCTGCTCACGGAACGCGGGGTGACCTTTGGGTATAACGACCTGGTGGTTGATCCGCGCAGTTTTTATATCATGCGCGAAATCGGTTACCCTGTGATTTTTGATATCACCCACTCCGTGCGCCGCTATGGCATCCCCAGCGCTGACCCGAAGGGTGGCAACCGCGAGTATTTACCTGTCTTGGGCCGGGCCGGAATGGCCGCAGGCGTAGATGGGTTGTTCATTGAAGTCCATCCAAATCCACCAGCGGCATTATGCGATGCGTCCAGTCAAATGTATCTGGATGACCTCGAGGCTTTCCTGGTGCCGCTGCTAGCAATCAACCGGATCGTCAAAGGTATCTAAAATGGAACTCTTCGTTGATTCTGTCGATTTTGCGGAAATCCAGGCGGCTGTTGATCTTGGATTTCTGGAAGGGATCACCACGACCCCCACATTCATGTACCGCCATGGGATTAAGGATATCAATCATGCGATTGTGGATCTGTCTGGCATGGCCAGGCAGGTTCATGTGGAAGCACTCGGTGAAGATTGCGCCGCAATTCTTCAAGAAGCCGAACGCCTGTGGAGCCTTCCGGGGCTGCAAAAAGAACCGGTTTTCAAAATTCCAGTCACCAATGAAGGTTTAAAGGCTGGCTACCGGCTGCGCCAACAAGGCCACGCGACGAACATTCATCTCATCTATACGCTCAACCAGGTGTATATGGCGGCGGAATCCGGCGCAACATATATCTGCCCGCTCGTCGGACGCTTGCACGACCAGGGCCATGATTCCTTCGCGCTGATCGAACAAGCCGTCAAAATCATTGACCGGTACCATTACCCCTCAAAAATCATGGTTTCTTCGGTGCGCCATCCTGAACATGTCCGGCTGGCGCTTCTCTGCGGGGCCCACGCAGTCACCATGCCCTGGAAGGTTATGCGTATCCTGGTTGAGAATGCGCTCTCGGGTTTGGGGATCGAAGATTTCAGCTTGCACACGAAATTGACCACATACACCGTCGAGCAATTTGTCGGGTCGCGTAATCCGGCAGTTATGGAAGATGTGACGGTTGGAGAAGCCGCGATCGAGATGACCCGCTCAAAACTCGGCGCGGTATCGATCACCGACCAGACAGGCCGGTTGGTAGGCATTTTGACCGATGGTGATTTACGCCGCGCCATTAACCGGGAAGATCTGATCCTCACCAAAGTTGGCCAGATCATGACGCGCGATCCAAAATGCGTTCCTGCCAACTGCATGCTGCAGGATGCTGTAGCGCTCATCCAGCAGTATAAGCTAGACAATCTCATCGTCGTTAATGCGCAAAATCACCCCATTGGAATGCTCGACATCCAGGATTTACTCAATGGCGGTATCCTTTCATAACGATTCTCAAGATATCGCCAATATGCAATCGCGACTTATCGGATTGGCAAAAAGAATCACCTGGCTTTTCATGGATGTGGATGGCGTGCTCACCGATGGCGGTGTCATCCTGATCGATGAGGATATGGAAGCAAAACGCTTCCATATTCAAGACGGGATGGGAATTACCCTGGCGCGTGCTGCCGGAATAAAAACTGGCCTCATCACAGGCCGTCGATCTGCAGTAGTTGAACGCAGAGCCCGCGAATTAAAGATGGATGAAGTTCAGCAGGGTGAGTTTTATAAAGAAAATTCGCTTGACCACATGCTGGAGAAACATCATCTTTCTCCAGAAGAGATCGCTTACATCGGCGATGATATTCAGGATATCCCGATCTTGCGACGTGTGGGGCTGCCCATCGCTGTACAAAATGCGCGTCCAGAGGTACGCGAGATCTGCGTTT
>DATCUC010000418.1:0-5132 GCA_036567625.1 Anaerolineaceae bacterium
CGCGCCGCGATGCCTTCGCGCACCGGCAGGCGACGCAGCGTGCAGCACGTCACCCGGCCAATGCGATGCTGGTGGGCCAGGTAAGAACGCAGCCGGTCACGGTAGATATGCCCCACAGCTATTCCCGGGTCAAACCAGATAGCAGTTCCCCGTCGCGCCAGGTAGAAATCAAATAATAAGTCTTCCTGCGGGTAATATGCATCTGGAAAACCGCCACTGTTGAGAAACAGGTCGCGCCGGTACGAAACATTACATGACGGAATATGCTCAACCGCGCGCGGCGCGCCCACGGGCAAGAACTCGCGGAACTCCATCAGGTGACCCGCCCAGGCCAGGCTGCTCTGCGGATTGCCCACACTCACCGCGCCCCCCGCTGCCGCATGCCCCTGGCTGTGCCACGCCGCGATCTGCTCCACCCAATGCGGCCCGGGAAGGCAGTCGGCATCCAAAAAAGCCAGCACTGCTCCGCTGGCCTGCGCCGCGCCCAGGTTGCGCGCCGGGCCGGGGAAGGTCTGCCGCTCCAGCGCAATCAGTGTCACCCCCGGAAAATGCTGCTGGATAATGGCTTGCGTGCCGTCTTGTCCCGAATCGACCACGATGATCTCGCGCGGCGCGGCCGTCTGCCGGGTGAGGGCGGTCAGGCAGGCGCGGATGGTTGTCTCCGCATTGTAAGAAGGAATAATCACGCTGACATCAGCAGCAGAAAACATGCAAGCCTCAATTATTTGTCCAGCAGTCCCGCGCTTTCCATCCACTCTAATGCGCGGGGTAGGCCCGCGTTCACGCCGGTTTGCGGCGCGTATCCCAGCCGGGCGCTGGCTTTTTCGTGCGAAAAACTGCGGTTCGCGCTGACCATGTTCACCATCTGGCGCGTGATTGGCGGTGTGGTTTTCAGATGCGCGGCGCGGTACAGATTTTCCACCAGCCAGCCCGCGAGCCAGGCGGCCGGGCGTGGAATTTGGAAACGGGGAAAGATCGTTCCCGATGCTGCGGCTATCCCCCTGGCCAGCTCGAGAAACCGGATTGGCTCTGGCCCGCTTACATTATATACCTCACCCGAGTTTTGCCGGTGCGCGTGTGCCGCCAGAATTGCATCCAGCAAATCATCGATATACGCCAAGTGCAGGAAATTCTTGCCCGTGCCGATTAACGGCATGCGCCTGGCGCGGATCAATTGCGCCATGCGCGTGATCATCCCGTCGCGGTCGCCAGGCCCATAGGTGATGGTGGGCCGTAAGATCGTCACGCACATGCGCTCCGCTTGCTGCGCTACCACCTGTTCAGCCAGCAGCTTGCTGGCGTGGTAATCCAGCGCGCCGCGCACGCCAATCACCGGGGATTCCTCGCGGATGTCCAGCATGCCGGGGTAGCCGTATACCCCAACGGAACTGATGTAGATAAAATGCTGCGCGTAGCCAATGAGGGCATTCAGGAATTGCTGCGTGCCGTCCACGTTGACCCGCCGGTATGCCTCCGGCGAGGTTCCCCAGCGGTTTCGGATGGCCGCCGCGTGGACGGCCAGCTCGCATTCCGGCAGCCTGCCGCGCCAGTCCGCGGCGTTGAACTGCCCCAGGTCGGAAAAAATGCACTCCGCCTGGGCCAGTTGCGCGGGCAACGCCGCGCCCGG
Source organism: Anaerolineaceae bacterium (assembly GCA_036567625.1). Lineage (GTDB taxonomy): Bacteria > Chloroflexota > Anaerolineae > Anaerolineales > Anaerolineaceae > CALDSL01. The sequence goes on from DATCUC010000418.1 coordinate 1,628, forward strand.
TCGCAGCAGCAGAGTCACTTTCCACCCACTGGCCAGCAGACGCGCCGCGATTGCGCCGCCAATAAAACCCGTGCCGCCGGTGACCAGCGCCCTCATTCCTTCTTACTCCGCTCGGGCCGGGTAGGGCGCAGCATCCGCCAGCCGGTTTGCGCCAGTGTCGGCGGATGCACCAGCATATTGGTATACGCGGCATTCGCCAGCGTGCACCAGCATTCTTTTTCGCGGATTGAGCGCCGCACGGCTTCGATTTCTTTGCCAAACCAGATCTTTTTGAAATCGTAGCCCACATCGCGCAGGTTGGCAATTGAATCCGCGCGGATGCAGCACGGCCACACCGTTCCATCCGGGTAGATCTGCGCGCTGGCCCATCCCGCGAAGCAGGGAATGACCTGCGTGCGCTCTTCGAGCGTGCGTTTCATCAGCCCGTAATACGACAGCCGGAAGGCGCGCGTAAAGCGTGCAATCCCGCGCGCCTGGCTGCGCTCCAGGTCCGCGCTCAGCCGGTCCAGCACTGCAAAGTACTTATCCGCATCCGGCGCAATCGGCAGACCCACCGTGTCCAGTTCCACCCGTTCTTCCGCCATCTCGGTAATAAACTGGTCAACCGGCAGGCTGCGCGCATAGGCCGCCAGCTCTTCAATGCGGTCGATATTATAGGTCGACACCACCGAATGAATCCCCAGGCTGAGATTTGGCGCGCGCTGGCGTACTTCCAGCAGCTCGTTGAGGTTGCGCTGGAAGCGCGCAAAATTTCCCGGAATGCCACGTATCCGGTCATGTTCCGCGCCAATACCATCCAGCGAAAGGTTGATGATCAACTGCGCCGGGGCCACCAGCGCGGCGATCTTTTCCACCTTGCTCGCCGTACCCTGGATCAATGAATTGGTGGGGATATTCACGATCCCCGGGCGGCAGTATTTGCCAATGGCCTCGCATACCGCCAGCAAATGCCGGTACAGAAACGGCTCGCCCCCGCTGATCGTGATCCAGTACGGCGCGTTCCCCAGCGACTGACACACTTTCTGCCATTCTTCCGGAGTGAATTCATTCGTGCGTTTTTTCCAGATATTGCACGTCAGGCAGCGCGAATTGCAGCGCGTGGTCAGTGAGAAGGTGAAGTTGACCGGCAGCACCCGCGGAAAACCCAGCGCCCGAAAGGACTGGTACAACGGAATACGCAGCGCAACCGGGATCAATGAGCGCATGGTTCAGGTCTTTTCCGCCAGCACGGCCACGTGATGAGCAAAACGTTGTTTCAGCGGCCCAATCGGGCTGTTTTCGATGAATGCCAGGCGCTGCATCAACCGGTGCACTTCCACAAACCGTTCCGGCTCGTAATACGGCAGGTGATTGGCGGGCCAATGCAGCCGTTTTTCCGGTTTGAGCCGCGTGGCTGCGCCTTTCAATACCGGCACAAAATCTGCCACCAGCGCCGAAAAATCAACGATGTCCGGCCACCAGGGGCAGTCTACCCAGGCCACCTTCCGCACCGCTAACCCGGCCTGCGCGAACATGCGCTGGTAGGGGGCCGCGGCCAGCAGTTCCACCGGACCGTGATCCCACGCCTGCCGGCTGGCGCAGTGGTGCAGCCGGTGCAGCCAGAAGGCGTAATTGCCGCGGTTCGGCACGATCACCAGCACCCAGCGCCGGCTGGCGCGGATCATTTCATCCAGCAGCACCCCCGGCTGCGGGTGCCGGTTGATTACATTGAAATTCCACACCAGATCGTACTGCCCGGCGGCGTTATCGAGGCTGCCCGGCGGATGCTGAACAGTGATGCGCGGCTGCCTCTCGGAAGGCGCATAGACAGACCAGACCTGTCGCGCAAATTCCGCGCGGCTCGCTTCCGTGGCGGCAATCGTTACCTGCATGCCGGCGCGCGCCAACCCCAGGCTGTTGAGATAGGCAATCCCGGTGATGCCGTCGCCCGGCCCTTCCAGAACGGTTTGCCAGCCGCAGTGCTGCCGCAGGCCGTCCAGAAATCGGTTCAGCGCCCAGCGTTCGTAGGTCGTACCCAACCCGCTGTCGTGCGTCTGCACCACCGGGTCGAAAGATTGTGGATCAGGCTGCTGCGCGGCCATCCGATCCTTCCCGGCCGTCACACGATCTTCTTCGTCGACTGAACCATTGACCATTGGAATGGATTGATCTTGCGGACATAGTAATCATAAGTGGCCAGCAGGCGCACGCCCACTTCGAGCAGCGCCACGCTGCTGCCCCACAGCAGTGATCGCCAGTCGGGCTTGAGCGTCTTGAAAAACAGCCGCGCAATTTGCCACCCATTCATGGTTGAAACGCGATAGCCCAGCATGTCGCGCACGTATAGATGCCCCGCAAAAATGCGGCGGCGCTGCTTGATGTAATCGGCAAGGTGCTCCGGCCCGCGGTTGTACACAATCGCATCCGGCGCATACGCGCAGCGAAAACCCTGTCCAATGATCAGCGGCTCGATGCTGGCTTCATCGACGGCCGTGTTGTGCGGAATCTGGGAAAAAATCTGCCGGAAAGCAATCAACTCGCCCATTTTGGGCCGGGTGAGTGACACGCGGTGATGCAGTTCCCACAGCAGGTGCACCGCATAGCCCATAAAGGTATCTTTGCGGTTGACCGGCACCGGCCGGCCGCCCACCATGCCTACCGCCGGGTTAGCAAACGGCTGCACCAGCGCGTCAATCGCGCCTTCCGCGGGGATCGTATCGCCGCTCTCCAGAATAATGACATCGCTGCTCACGTTCTGCAAAAACAGATTCACCGCTGAAGCTTTTCCATAGCGGCGGTCCTGGGTGATCAGGCGCACGCGCGAGTCGCGGGCTTCGTACTCCTGCACGATCTCATCTGTTTCATCAATGCAGCCGCTGCTGACCACTACGATCTCGTCGATTTGCGCAATTTCGGATTTCTGCTCAAGTAACGCGCGCAGAAGCTGGCCGATATTGGCGGCTTCGTTGTAGACCATAATACCGATGCAGCAGTGGATCTGCTTTGGCACGCTCCCCCTCGTTTTCGGCGCGAACTCCGGCAGGTCCAGAGGATTGGAGTACGGAAAGACACGTTGATCCAATCTCATCCAAGACCGCTTTTCTGTGCAGTGAGTGCAAAATTCCGAAAGACCATGATAGATGCCGAATTATACTCTACACCCGGCACGAACCCCTGTTGATCTGAATACCGAACTGGATTGTCTTACATTTTGTACTATAGCATGAACCCGCCGGTTTGTCCAATCCGCGCAAATCTTTATCACCGCCATCTACCACAACGCATACCTGAACGCTTCCAGCGCCGACAACTCGTTTTTCAGCTTATATATCTGGAAAATCTTGGCGAACAGATGCCGGTCAAAACGGCCAAACCCCTGCGCGGCCTGGTAGAGCAGCGCTTGTTTCTGCATCTCGCGATAGAATGGGCTGTTCTTAACCGCGGATTCATACCCGCGCAGTGCGGCGGCCTCCAGCCGGTTTTCGCGCAGCGCCTGGGCGGCAGCCTGGCCGCACAGATCGCCGCT
>DATCUC010000419.1:0-2249 GCA_036567625.1 Anaerolineaceae bacterium
GACGCGCGCGCGCGTGGGCTGGTTGGCCCGCTTCCACACCGTCGACCAGAAGCGCGCGGCCACGGTCAACAGCATGGTGAGCATCCAGGCGAAGATGAACACCCCGCTGGGGAAGTTGACCATGCCCTTCATAAAGCCAAAGAACATGCCCTTCGAAAGATACCCCAACAGGCCAAAGATCAGGTAGGCAATGCTGACCGCCTGCACCACTACCAGGAACTTGTAGCGCCCGCGGTAGAAACGCCCGTAGGTGTAGAACCCGCTTAGCGAAAATACTACCAGGCAGATGAGGGTCAGCAGCCAGAAACTGTCAGAATAAACGTCCAGGTATTCCCAGAACTTCTCGCGGTAGTTGATGCCAGCTTCCGGGGCGCCGACTGCCACGATGTACAGCAAGCGCAGCGCCAGCGAAGCCAGCACGGCAATATTGACAAAAGCAACATCCGCCGCCATGCGCAGCAGCGCTTCCCAGGTGGCTTTTTTGCGGATCCACTCGACCGCGGATTTAAGCGCCGGCAGGGATGTGCTGTTGGATTTCTTTGGCATGATGGTGTACCCGTTCGATTGCCTCGCAGATGCGCAGCGCTACCTGCGGATCCATATTGGTCCACATCGGCAGGCTGAGGCTGTGAGCAGCCAGCCAGTCGGTGTTGGGCAGCGGCTGGCCGTCATAATACTTCCGGTAGGCCGTGTGACAGTGCACCGGCGGATCGTAATACTTGCGCGTGTCGATATTCTCGGCAGCCAGCGCGGTTTCCAGCGCGCGGCGGCTCATCCCAAAATTCGCGGGGTCAATGGTAATCGAGAAATCCTTATACGAATTGCGGTTTCCCGGCAGTACTTGCTGGAACTCGATCCCCGGCAGGCGGCCCAGCGCTTCCTGGTACAGCCCGGCGGTTTCGTTGCGCGTTACCGCGGCGTTCTCCAGCATTTCCAGGCTGCGCAGCCCCATCAGCGCATTGAACTCGGGCAGGCGCGCATTCATCCCGGCGAAAATACTGTCGTAATTGCCGCTGTTGCCGTACTCGCGCCCCACGCGGATGCTCTCCGCCAGGGCGTCGTCGTTGGTAGCCACCACCCCACCCTCGCCGCTGATCAGCAGCTTAGTCGGGCTCTGGCTGAACGACTGCGCGTCGCCCTGCGCGCCAACCGGTTGGCCCTGGTACAGCGCGCCGTAACCGTGGGCCGCATCAAAGATCAGCTTCAAACCGCGCTTGCGGCACAGGGCTTCCAGCGCGTCAATTTCCGCCGGGTTACCAAAGTTATGCACCGCCACGATCGCCGATGTGTTGGGCGTGATCGCGGCTTCGGCGGCGGCCGGGTCAATATTGGTCGTGCCGCGATTGACATCGACAAACACCGGGCGCAGCCCGTTCCAGATCAACGCGCTCACCGTAGCCATGAAGGTGAAGGAAGGCACCAGCACGTCACCGGTCAGGCCCAGGCCCTTGTAGGCCAGCATCAGCCCGGTGGTGCAGCTCGAAACGCCGATCACGTGTTTAACGCCCAGGTGCGCGGCTACCGCTGTTTCAAACTGGCGCAGGAAGGCCCCTTTGGTGACCATCCCGGTGGTTAAAATTTCTTCAAGCCCGCCCGCCATATGCTCGTAGTCGGGTAAAACCGGCCGGACGATATGGACTTTATCGGTGAAAATCGGGTTGCCGCCCAGCAGCGCAGGCATTGCACTTGTCATATGCATTCTCTACCTTTGAATAAGTTGCAGCCCATCGCGCCGGTAAAGCATCCAAGCCAGTCATCGTCGCTGGCTGTACGGGAAAGATCTCCATCTGAGCGTTGCGCTGGCATGAGGATACGTGGGCTACTTGATGTCAGTTGAGTTTAAGCGATTCTCCAGGCTCTGTCAACCTGTCCGCCGGAGTGAGTGACCCTCCGGCTGCCCTACGCTTCGAAGCCCGCGGCGCTCACCGCCGGGCGCACCCAGGCCGCGCGTTCGCTGTTTTCGATCAGGCGGCGGATTTCCGCGTCTTGAAAGCCCAGCTCGCGTTGCAGCGCGCGGTACTCGCCCGCCAGGTTGTTGCCAAACATCTTTGGATCGTCGGTATTCACAGTGACCAGGATACCGCGCTCAAAAAAACGCCGGATGGGATGCTCTTTCAGGCTGGCCACTACCCCAGTACGCACGTTGGACATGGGGCACATTTCTACCGGAGTTTGCGTTTCTGCCAGCCAGTCCAGCAGGGCTTCATCTTCCACGGCGCGCGTACCGTGACCAATGCGCTCGGCGCCCA
>DATCUC010000420.1:0-5379 GCA_036567625.1 Anaerolineaceae bacterium
TGCCATTTGTTCCGTCCCAGGGCGGCGCAGTATTACGCGAACGCAAGCCGCGCGCCGGGGCGGTGACCAACCTGGCCGGGGCAAAGCGCGTGGTCTGCGCCGGGCGTGGAGTGGGCAAAGCCGATGACCTGAGCCTGGTCAATGACCTGGCGCGCGCGCTCAACGCTGAGGTGGGCTGCACGCGCCCCCTCGCCGAAGGGCTGAACTGGCTGCCGCGCGAACGCCACATCGGCATTTCCGGCGCCCAGGTGCGCCCGGATCTGTACCTGGGCGTGGGCGTTTCCGGCCAAGTGCAGCACATGATCGGCATGAACCGTTCCAAAGTGGTGGTGGCAATCAACAAAGATAAGAACGCCCCCATCTTTGCCAGCGCGGATTACGGCATTGTCGGCGATCTGTACGCGGTCATCCCCGCGCTGCTCGAAGCGCTGAAAAACAAACGATGAGCGACGAGAAATTCGACGCCATCGTGGTCGGCGCGGGCGTGGCGGGCAGTACTGCCGCCTACCTGCTGGCGCGCGAGGGTTTGCAGGTGGTGCTGGTGGAACGCGGCCCCTACCCGGGCAGCAAAAACCTGAGCGGCGGGGTGCTGTACACGCGCGTACTGGAACGCATCTTCCCCCATTACGCCGAGGAAGCGCCGCTGGAGCGCTGCATTACCAATCAGGTCATCAGCTTTATGACCGGCGATTCGACCTTCAGCATCGACTTTAAACATGCCGGGTTTCAACAGCAGCCCTATAACGCCTTTACCGTACTGCGCGCCAAATTCGACCGCTGGCTGGCAGAAAAAGCCGAAGAAGCCGGGGCAATGCTCGTACCGGGGATCAAAGTTGAGCAGGTGCTCAAAGATTCCGGCGGCCGCGTGGTGGGCGTGCAAGCCGGAGATGATGAACTGCTGGCAGACGTGGTCATCGCCGCCGACGGAGCTACTTCCTTCCTGGCGCAGCAGGCCGGGCTGCGCGGGCGCATCCCTACCAAACATATCGCCACCGGCGTCAAAGCCGTGGTCGGGCTTCCGCGCGCCGTCATCGAAGACCGCTTTCGACTGGATGGCAATGAGGGGGTGGCTTACACCACGCTGGGCAGTGCCACGCGCGGCGTAGCCGGGGGCGGGTTCCTGTACACCAACGCCGAGAGCCTTTCGGTGGGGCTGGTAATGCGCCTGGACGACCTGGTACGCACCAAATCCCGCCCGGCGGAGATCTTTGACGAATACCTGGCCCACCCGCTGATTGCTTCGCTGGTAAAGGATGGCGAACTGCTCGAATACGGCGCGCACGTAGTGCCCGAAGGCGGGCTGGATATGCTCCCGCAGCTTTCGACCGCCGGGATGCTGGTGGTGGGCGACGCCGCCGGGTTGGTGATCAACAACGGGTTTGCCATTCGCGGCATGGACCTGGCCATTGGTTCAGCCGTGGCCGCGGCCCAGGCGGTGATGGAAGCTCGCGCCGCCGCGGATTTCAGCGCGCAAAGCCTCAGCCGCTATAAGGCCATCCTGGACCGGTCTTTCGTCATGGCCGATATGCGCACCTATGCCCGCGCGCCGCATTTTCTCGAAAATCCGCGCCTGTTCAAAGACTACCCCGAACTGCTGGCCAGCCTGATGACCCGCATTTACACGCAAAACGCCACCGGCAAACAACCTGCCCGCGCCGAAGCCCGGCAAACTCTTAAAGACAGCCCTGTATCCCTGATTGACCTCGCTCGCGACGTTTTGGAAGGAGCCCGCGCATTATGAAACATTTGAGCGTGTTAGAAAAAATCGGCCACAACAAATTTGAACTGGACGAAGGCCACCCGCATATTGAAGTCCACGAAGAAGCCCTGCGCGCCGAAGACCCAGACCTGGCCTGCCTGTACGTTTGCCCGGCCAACGTCTACAGCGAGCAGAACGGGCGCATCGTCGCCGATTGGGCCGGGTGCGTAGAATGCGGCACCTGCCGCATCGCCGCCTCACCCGCGGGCCTGACGTGGGTTTTCCCGCGCGGCGGTTTTGGCATCGTTTACCGTGAGGGATAAACAGCGTGGAAATTCTGCAATCTTCGATTGACCCGCGCGCGCCCGATTTTGCGCGCAACGCGCGCCACAACCGCGCGCTGGCCGAAACACTGCGCCAGCGCCAGGAACAGGTGCGCCAGGGCGGCGGCGAGAAATACCAGCAGCGCCACGCCGCGCAAGGCAAGCTGTTTGTCCGCGAACGCATCAACCGGCTGATTGATCCCGGTACGCCATTCTTCGAACTGTCGCCGCTGGCTGCCTGGGGCATGTATGACGATCAGGCGCCCGGCGCGGGGCTGGTTACCGGTATCGGCCGCATTTCGGGCCGCGAGGTAATCATCGTCGCCAACGACGCCACCGTCAAGGGCGGCACATACTTCCCCCTGACGATGCGCAAGCACTTGCGCGCGCAAGAGATCGCCGAGCAAAATGGGCTGCCGTGCGTCTACCTGGTCGATTCAGGCGGCATCTTCCTGCCCATGCAAGACGAGGTTTTTCCCGACGCGGATGATTTTGGGCGCATTTTTTACAACCAGGCGCGGATGAGCGCGATGGGCATCCCGCAGATTGCCGTGGTGATGGGCTCGTGCACCGCCGGGGGCGCGTATGTGCCCGCCATGAGCGACGAAACCATCATTGTGCGCGGCACGGGGACGATCTTTCTGGGCGGGCCGCCGCTGGTCAAGGCTGCTACCGGCGAAGACGTCAGCGCTGAGGAACTGGGCGGCGCGGATGTGCACACCCGGCTCAGCGGCGTAGCCGACCACTATGCTGAAGATGATGATGACGCGCTGCAAATTTGCCGCGAGATCCTGGCCTCTATCCCGGCGCGCGGGCCGCGGGCAAGCACAAGCTGGATGCACGGGCTGGATATCCTGCCGCCCGAAGAACCGCTGTACCCCGCCGAAGAAATCTACGGTATCCTGCCCGCTAATGCCCGCGAAAGCTACGATGTGCGTGAGATTATCGCCCGCCTGGTAGACGGCTCGGCGCTGCGCGAATTCAAAGCCCGCTACGGGACCACCCTGGTGACCGGCTTTGCCCGCATCCACGGCTACCCGGTGGGCATCCTGGCCAACAACGGCGTGCTGTTCAGCGAAAGCGCGCTTAAGGGCAGCCATTTCATCGAGTTGTGCGAGCAGCGCGGCATTCCCCTGCTGTTCTTGCAGAATATCACCGGCTTTATGGTTGGCAAGGACTATGAGACTGGCGGGATTGCCAAAGATGGCGCTAAGCTGGTGCACGCTGTTTCCAACGCCAGCGTACCCAAGCTGACGGTGCTGATCGGCGGCTCGTTTGGAGCGGGCAATTACGGCATGTGCGGGCGCGCTTTTAGCCCGCGCTTCCTGTGGATGTGGCCCAATGCGCGCATCAGCGCCATGGGCGGTGAGCAGGCCGCCAACGTGCTGGCCACCGTCAAGCAAGATCAACTGGCGCGAGAAGGCAAACCGCTGATGACCTCCGCCGAAGCCGAAGCAATGAAACGGCCCATCCTCGAGGAGTACGAGCGGACCGGCAACCCCTATTACGCCACCGCGCGGCTGTGGGATGACGGGGTGATCGACCCGGCGGAAACGCGGCGCGTACTGGCGCTGGCGCTGTCGGTAGTGCTCAAGTCGCCGCGCGTTTCCGGGCGGTTTGGCGTGTTCCGCATGTGAGGCGGCTATGTTCACCAAGATTCTGATCGCCAACCGGGGGGAAATTGCGGTGCGCATCATCCGCGCCTGCCGCGAAATGGGTATCGCCAGCGTTGCGGTCTATTCAGAGGCCGACCGCCGCGCCCTGCACGTGCGCTTGGCCGATGAGGCGGTACCGGTCGGCCCCGCCCCGGCGCGCGAGTCGTATTTGAATGCGGAACGCATCATCCAGGCCGCGCTGCAAACCGGCGCGCAGGCGGTGCACCCCGGCTACGGCTTCCTGTCCGAAAACGCCGCCTTTGCCCGCGCGGTGACGGCTGCCGGGCTGGTGTTTATCGGCCCGCCCGCAGACGCGATCGACGCCATGGGCGATAAGGGCCGCGCCCGCGCGCGCATGCAGCAGTCCGGCGTGCCGGTGGTTCCTGGTTACCAGGGCGCGGATGACCCGGAATCGTTGGAGCGCGAGGCGCGCAATATTGGCTGGCCGCTGCTGGTCAAAGCCGCGGCGGGCGGCGGCGGCAAGGGCATGCGCGTCGTCACGGCTCCCGGCGAACTGGTTGAGGCCGTGGATGCCGCCCGCCGCGAGGCTCAGCATGCCTTTGGCGACCCGCGCCTGATCCTCGAGCGCTACATCCCCCGCGCGCGGCACATCGAGTTCCAGGTGCTGGCCGACGCGCACGGCAACACCCTGCACCTGTTTGAGCGCGAATGCTCGGTGCAGCGCCGCCACCAGAAGATTATCGAGGAAACACCCTCGCCCTTCTTAGATGCCGCCCTGCGCGCCCAAATGGGCGCTGCCGCCGTCGCCGCTGCCGGGGCAGTCGGTTATCAGAACGCCGGAACAATTGAATTTATTGTCGACCCCGAACGCCGCTCGTTTTACTTTCTGGAAATGAACACCCGCCTGCAGGTCGAACACCCGATCACCGAACTGGTCAGCGGGCTGGACCTGGTGCAGTGGCAGATCCGCATCGCCGCCGGGCAGCGGCTGCCCTTCCAGCAGGCAGATCTGCGCCAGACCGGCCACGCGGTGGAATGCCGCCTGTACGCCGAAGACCCGGCCAACAACTTTCTGCCCGCTACCGGGCCGCTGCTGCGCTTCGTCGAACCGCGCGGGCCGGGCGTGCGCGTCGATTCGGGCGTCACCAGCGGCGATGAAATCACCATTCACTACGACCCGATGATCGCCAAGCTGGTCACCTGGGCTGAAGACCGCCCGGCGGCGCTGCGCCGCATGCAGTCGGCCCTGCGCGAAACCATCCTGCTCGGCCTGACCAATAACAACCAGTTTTTGCAGGATGTGCTCGCCGACTCTGAATTTTCCGCCGGGCAGATCTACACCACCTGGGTAGAAGAAACCTTTGGCGACTGGCAACCGCCGCAATGCGATCTGCCCGCCGGGGTGCTGCTGGCCGCCGCCCTGGCTCAACCGCGCTCCCGCGCCGCGCAAACCGCGCCTGCCCAGACTATCGATCCGTACAGCCCCTGGCTGCCAACTGTCTGAGGAACCGCCATGCGCTACCCACTTTCTGCCAATGGACGCACCTACCAGATCGACCTCGAACGCACCGCGGACGGGCTGCGCGCGCAAATTGACGGCCAGCCGCACGCCGTAGAAATCTTGGACGATCAGTCCGGCCAGTTGACCCTGCGGCTGGACGGCCGCCGGGTGACGCTCTACTGGGCGGTCGACGGCCCCACCACCTGGGTCTCAATGGGCGGCTGCTCCTTTCGCCTGGAA
>DATCUC010000421.1:0-7751 GCA_036567625.1 Anaerolineaceae bacterium
CCGGTTAAAAACAATCGAGGGCCATATCCGCGGAATCGAGCGGATGGTCGAAGATGGCGCTTACTGTATTGACGTGATCCGCCAGATTCAGGCGGTACAGTCAGCCCTCAACAAGGTCAGCGGGATGATCCTCGAAGGCCACCTCAACTCCTGCCTGATCACCGCAGTCCGTGGGGATGACCCCGCGGAGCGCGAGCGCGTGCTGCGTGAAATCGCTGATGTATTTGACGCGGCCACCAAAGTCTAAATTTTTATTTCATTCAGGAGAAGCAATGAGCACCATTACCTTAACTGTTCCCAATATTTCCTGCCACCACTGCGTGCGCACCATCACCACCGAACTACAAGACCTGAAAGGCGTGCAGCAGGTGGAAGCGGACGTTGACAGCAAGCAGGTGAAAGTTGTTTACGAACCTCCCGCGACGGAACAGGCCATCGAAGACCTGCTGGCTGAGATCAACTACCCGGCCGCGAAATAACCAAATTTCCTTTTTGATAAAGCTCGTGCCGCAGGGAGAATAGCATCTCGCCCGCTCTCTGCGGCGTTCCAATCCAGAAAGGGCAAACCTGTATGAGTGACAGCAAACAAGTTGTTTTACCGATCACTGGCATGACCTGCGCCAACTGTGTGGCGACGATTGAACGAAACCTGAAAAAGCTGGAAGGCGTCGAAGGAGCCTCGGTTAACCTATCTTCTGAGCGCGCCACCGTGGCATTTGACCCGGCGCAGCTTGCGCTGGGCGATATCGTGGCCCGCGTGCGCCGCGCCGGATATGATGTAGCCGAAGGCGAAGCTGACTTAATGATCAAACGATTGAGCGACGCTACGGATGCAGCGCGCCTGGAGAAAGCGCTCAGTAAGATCGAAGGCGTGGAGCAGGCCCAGGTCAATTTCACCACAGAGCGCGCCAGAGTGCGTTATATTCCCACCCTGATCAGTCAGGCTGATCTGCGCCGCGCGGTGAGCGCCGCCGGGTTCGAGGCAGTGGAATTGGGTGGGGATGTGGAAGACGCCGAAGGCCTGGCGCGCCAAAAAGAAATTGATACGCAGAAACGCCACCTGATGATTGGCCTGCTTTTTGCCGTGCCGCTGTTTGTGCTTTCCATGGCCGGCGACCTGGGTTTTCTGCCCATGAGCATCGCGCATTCCGCCTGGATCAAATGGGTAATGCTGGCGCTGGCGCTGCCGGTGCAGTTTTATGTCGGCTGGCAGTATTATGTTGGTGCGTACAAATCCCTGCGCAACGGCTCGGCCAACATGGACGTGCTGGTTGCGCTGGGGACATCCGCGGCGTTCCTCTACTCCTTACCGGTGACATTTGGTCTGCTTGAAGGCCATGTGTATTTTGAAACCGCTGCGGTGATCATTGTGCTGATCAAGTTGGGTAAACTGCTTGAAGTGCGCGCTAAAGGCCGCACCAGCGAGGCGATCAAAAAGCTGATGGGCCTGCGCGCAAAGAGCGCGCGCATTGTGCGCGGCGGGCAGGAAATGGAAGTGCCAGTTGAAGAGGTTCTGGTAGGTGATATCGTCCTGGTTCGGCCTGGCGAGAAGATTCCGGTGGATGGCGTGGTTGTCGACGGGCGCTCGGCAGTGGATGAATCGATGCTCACCGGTGAATCGCTGCCGGTGGAAAAAGGCCCCGGCGCGGCGGTAATCGGCGCAACGCTCAACAAGCAAGGTTTGCTCAAGTTTGAAGCCACGAAGATTGGCAAGGAAACCGCGCTGGCGCAGATCATCCGCCTGGTTGAAGAAGCCCAGGGTTCGAAGGCTCCCATTCAGAAGCTGGTAGACCGTATTTCGGGCATCTTCGTTCCGGCGGTCATTGCCATTGCGCTGCTGACCTTTGCCGCCTGGATGCTGTTTGGCCCGCCGCTGCCCGTGAACGCGGACGTCAATGCCTTCACCCGCGCGTTGATTGTGATGGTCGCGGTGCTGGTGATCGCCTGCCCGTGCGCTATGGGCCTGGCAACACCGACCGCGGTGATGGTGGGCACCGGAAAGGGCGCGGAGATTGGCGTGCTGCTGAAATCATCGGAAGCGCTGGAACGCGCCGGTCAGGTACAGATGATCGTCCTGGATAAGACAGGCACGATCACCCGCGGCCAGCCGTCGGTGACGGATGTGGTGCTGCGTAGCGGGGGCAGTGGAATCATAAAGACGGAAGACGAACTACTCCGCCTGGGTGCTTCGGTCGAAAAAGGCTCCGAACATCCCCTCGGCGAAGCTGTGGTGGCTGAAGCCGGAAACCGTGAACTGGCTCTTTCTGATCCGCAGGGTTTCACCGCGACCGCCGGGCACGGCGTACAGGCCCAGGTGGATGGGCATGAAGTGGTTGTCGGCAGTCCGCGCATGATGGTAGAACGGGGCCTGGAAATCGGCCAACTGCAAGCCGCAATTGACCGCCTGCAAGGTGACGGAAAGACAACCGTGCTGGTTGCCGTCGACGGCTGCGTGGAAGGCGCGATCGGTATTGCCGACACAGTCAAAGACGGCTCCATACAGGCCATTCAACAACTTCACCAGATGGGCATCAAAGTTGCCATGCTGACCGGCGACAATCGCCAGACCGCGCAGGCAATTGCCCGTCAGGTCGGGATCGACCAGGTGCTGGCAGAAGTGCTACCCGGCGACAAGGCTGCCGAGGTAAAGAAACTCCAGGCGCAAGGACTGGTAACGGCGATGGTGGGTGACGGTGTCAACGACGCCCCGGCGCTGGCCCAGGCCGATGTCGGTATTGCTATTGGCACCGGCGCGGATGTGGCAATGGCCTCGGCGCCCATTGTGCTCATCAGCGGCGACCTGCGCGGAGCGGTGCGCGCTATTCAGCTTTCGCGGGCAACGATGCGCACCATCAAACAAAACCTGTTTTGGGCGTTCTTCTACAATATCATTCTCATTCCCGCAGCAGCGCTGGGCTACCTGGTGCCGGTTCTTGCGGCGGGAGCGATGGCGTTCAGCAGCGTTTTTGTTGTCACGAACAGCCTGCGTCTGCGCAGTAAAAAAATCTGAATCCAGCCACGAAGGAGCCCTCTCTATGTTCTCTCTGATCCGTAGACCATCTCTGCTTGCGTTGTTTATCCTGTTTTCTGTCGTGCTCGCAGCCTGCAATACTGGCATCCAGTCGACTTCCAACGTCGCCCAGTTACCAGCTGGCATGGCTTACGCGGAAGGCAAAGAAATCTACTTCACCCACACCGAGGCATCCGATCCGGCAATTGCCGAGACGCTGACCAATATGATGAACTCTCCGGTTCTGTATGTGCCTTCGCTGGCGCAGGTTCCGGCGGAAAGCCTGGCGCAGGTGTATGTTTTTGAGAATGGCCTGACTGGAAAAGGCCCGCTGGGCTTTCAAGCGGATGTGTTTAATAACCCCCCGGGTAGTGAGGGCTACAGCCCGCTGCGCGCGGTAATCCTGGTCAAGTGGGCAGATGGCGCAACGGCGCGCGAGTTGAGATCGGAAACTGAAGTGCTGCAAGCCGAAGCAGATGGTGAAGTGACCATCACCCAATCGGGTGTGGTTGTCAATATGCCGTTCATCGTCTGGGATGGTGGAAAGCGATAGACTGGCGTTGTTTTGTGCGATGGGCTGCCTGGAGAATAACTCCAGGCAGCTTTTTTTTCGCAGTCAATTTCAAGGGTTCGAAAATTGCGCGATGGTACAATGAGAGAAATGCTGACCGATAAGGATGATATTTATGCAAAAATCTGTTGAATTGACGAACCGCAGCATTAACGCCATTCGATTTCTATCCGCGGACGCGGTTCAAAAAGCCAATTCTGGGCATCCGGGGCTGCCGATGGGCATGGCTGCGGTTGCTTATTCTATCTGGACGCGCCACATGCTCCATAACCCTGCCAACCCGGAGTGGCCGGATCGCGACCGCTTCGTACTGTCTGGGGGGCACGGTTCGATGCTGCTTTACAGCCTGCTCTACCTCACCGGCTATAATCTGTCACTGGACGAACTGCGCAATTTTCGCCAGTGGGGCAGCCTGACCCCCGGTCACCCGGAATACGGTCTGACCCCGGGCGTCGAAACCACCACCGGGCCGCTGGGCCAGGGTTTTGCGACCGGGGTAGGCATGGCCATCGCTGAAGCCAGCCTGGCGGCGCATTACAACCGCCCCGGCCACGAAATTGTCGATCATTACGTTTACGCCATTGTCACCGACGGCGATCTGATGGAAGGCGTAGCTTCTGAAGCCGCATCGCTGGCCGGTCACCTGAAGCTGGGCAAGCTGATCTATTTCTATGACGACAACCGCATCTCGATTGAAGGCTCAACCGAACTGGCCTTTACCGAAGACCGCGGGAAACGCTTCGAGGCGTATCAATGGCACGTGCAGAACGTCGACGGGCTGGACCTGGACGCGGTAGACAAAGCGGTTGAAGCTGCAAAAGCTGATCCGCGTCCGTCTTTGATCATCTGCCGCACAACGATTGGTTATGGGCTGCCAAACCGAGCCGGCACAGCCAAAGCGCACGGCGAGCCGGCCGGGGAAGAAGAAATTGCCGGAGCGCGGCTGGCCCTGGGCTGGGATTACCAGCCGTTTGAGGTGCCTGAGGATGTGCTGGAGCATTTTCGCGCGGTGCGCGAGCGCGGCGAAAAACTGGAAGCTCAATGGCGGAAGCGTTTTGAAGCCTACCGCAAAGCATTCCAAGCTGAAGCCGCCGAGATGGAGCGCCGGTTGAAGGGTGAACTCCCCGCGGATTGGGAAAAGCTACTGCCCTCTTTCCCTGCCGATCCGAAGGGCATGGCCACGCGGGCTTCCTCTGGCAAGGTGATTAATGCTATTGCCGGGGCGCTGCCGGAATTGATGGGCGGTTCGGCGGACCTGGCCCCCTCTACCAATACCCTGGTGGATGGTGGGGGGAATTTCCAACCGGGGCAGTATGACGGCCGGAACCTGCACTTTGGCGTGCGCGAGCACGGCATGGGCGCGGTAGTTAACGGCATGGCGGCGCACAAGGGCTTTATTCCTTATGGGGCCACCTTCCTGGTCTTCTCCGATTACATGCGCCCGGCTGTACGCATTTCGGCCCTGTCGCATTTCCATTCGATCTGGATCTTCACGCATGACAGCATCGGGTTGGGTGAAGACGGCCCCACCCACCAGCCCGTCGAGCACCTGGCCGCGCTGCGCGCTATCCCGCAGTTAGTGACCCTGCGCCCGGCAGACGCCAACGAGGTCAGCGCGGCGTGGAAAGTCGCCATCAAACGCCAGGGGCCCACAGCGCTGGCGCTGACGCGCCAGGCTGTGCCAACGATTGACCGCAGTATTTACGCTCCGGCCAGCGGCCTGGAAAAAGGTGCGTACGTGCTGGCTGACCTGGGAGCAATTCGCCCGCAGATTGTTTTGATGGCCAGCGGCTCGGAAGTAGCGCTGATTCTTGAGGCCGGTTCGCGGCTGGCCGCGGAAGGCGTGGGCGTGCGCGTAGTTTCATTCCCCAGTTGGGAGCTATTTGAAGAGCAAGATATGGCCTATCAAAACAGCGTGCTGCTGCCGGCAGTAACCGCGCGGATTGCCGTTGAAGCCGGCGTCAGCCAGGGATGGTGGCGTTGGGTGGGGCAGTACGGGCGCGTGATTGGCGTAAACAAGTTTGGCGCGTCGGCTCCGGCCAAGATCGTTTTTCAGAAATATGGTTTTACTGTTGAAAACATCCTTGCCCAGGCCAATCAGATGATCGGCCGGCTGGACGAATAGCACCGGAGAATACCATGAAAATCGCGGTTGCCAGTGACCACGCGGGATTCCCGCTGAAGCAAGAAGTGATTGAAACCGTTCGCGCCGCCGGGCATGAGGCGATAGACCTGGGCACCACCGGTGTCCAGCCAGCCGTGGATTACCCCGACTTTGCCGAGAAAGCCGGGCATGCCGTGCAGCAGGGCCAGGCGGAACGAGCGATCATCGTTTGCGGTTCGGGGGTTGGCGCGTGCATCGCGGCGAATAAGATGAAGGGAATTTACGCCGGTTTATGCCACGATACGTACTCGGCCCACCAGGGCGTGGAACACGATGACATGAACGTGCTGTGCATTGGCGCGCGGATCATCGGCCCGGAACTGGCGCGGGAGATCGTCAAAGCCTTTCTGGGGGCGACATTCAGCCAGGAAGAGCGGCATGTGCGCCGCCTGAACAAGACGAAGGCGATCGAGTCGCGCAGCAGCGCCGGAGAACAAAAATAAGAATTTTCGATCAATTCCTCCGGCAGAGACGGCTGGCGCTGCTCGCCAGCCGTCTCTGCCGGGCGCAGCCCATTAACTGACCAATATCGCGCTGATTTCAAGTATAATGAATTGTCCATACCGGGGCCGTTCATTTCTGGTTTGGCACGGGGATACCCCCCTTTTCCTGCTCGATCCTTTTCAATTTTTTTTCGCCTGAGCGTCCATTATCCACGTCTCAGGAAGCATTCTGGTTTTCCGAACTCATTGTGAGGTCAAAGATGGACATTTTTGAGAAGTGCTTCGGATATACCGAAGCCAAAGAAGCAATGGCGCATGGGATCTATCCGTATTTCCTTCCCTTGAGCGAAAATGAGGGTACAGAGGTTGTCTTCCGCGGCCACCGTTTGATCATGTGCGGCTCGAACAACTATCTGGGTCTTACCACGCATCCCAAAGTGCGCGAAGCGGCGTTGGATGCCCTCACCCGCTACGGAACAAGCTGCACCGGTTCGCGGTTCCTGAACGGTACGCTGGAGATTCACGAGCAGTTGGAGCGCGAGCTGGCTGAATACGTGGGCATGGAAGCCGCGCTGGTTTTTTCGACCGGAATGCAGACCAATCTAGGCACGGTCAGCGCGCTGGTTGGCCGTGGCGATTACGTAATCCTGGATAAAGAAGATCACGCCAGCATTGTTGACGGCGCGCGGCTGTCTGCCGGCGAAATCCAGCGCTTCCGCCACAACGATATGCCGCACCTGGAACGCGTGCTGCAATCCTTACCGGAAAGCGCCGGAAAACTGGTCGTGGTCGACGGCGTGTTTAGCATGGAAGGCGACCTGGCCCCACTGCCGGAACTGGTGCCGCTGGTGAAGAAGTACGGCGCGCGGCTGATGATTGATGACGCGCACGGCCTGGGCGTCACCGGG
The DNA here is from genome assembly GCA_036567625.1 of Anaerolineaceae bacterium. GTDB lineage: Bacteria > Chloroflexota > Anaerolineae > Anaerolineales > Anaerolineaceae > CALDSL01. Next base: position 7,097 of record DATCUC010000421.1, read on the forward strand.
CAAGGCCGCGGCACAGCCTGGCATTTTGGCGTGACCGACCAGGTTGACCTGGTGATGTCGACCTTCAGCAAGTCCTTTGCCTCGCTGGGCGGTTTCATCGCCGGGGCTGAGCCGGTGGTCCACTATATCAAACACCATGCGCGCGCCCTGATCTTCAGCGCCAGCATCCCGCCGGCCAACGCTGCCGCGGCCCTCGCTGCGCTGCGCGTAATGCGCGACGAACCGGAATGGAACGAACGCGTGCTGTGCAACGCCGCGTACATCCGCGACGGCCTGCGGCAGATGGGCTTCAACATTGGCCGGTCGGTCACGCCGATTGTTTCTGTATTCACCGGTGACAACGATCTGACCTTCATGGCCTGGAAGCTGCTGTTTGATGCCGGTGTGTTTGTCAACCCGGTCATTTCTCCGGCAGTCCAACCCGGCGGGCAACTGCTGCGGACGAGCTACATGGCCACGCATACGCAGTCGCAGCTTGATTGCGTTCTGGAGGTTTTTGGAAAGGTCGGCAAGCAGGTCGGCCTGATCTAATCGGCGAAAGAAAGGTACAGGCGGCGCTCAACACATGCGCCGCCTGTTTTTTGTTCTTGTAGAATAATCCGGCTATCGCTGGAAACTATTTCACTTTGTAGATGATCCCAATCGTGTTCGGCCC
>DATCUC010000422.1:0-10203 GCA_036567625.1 Anaerolineaceae bacterium
GTGGGGATAACCGATAGAGATGATAATTCGGGAGTAAAAACGAAAGAGTATACGGAAATAGATGCACCAAATTTCGGGGATTTAAACAGGCGCGGCGTAATCAAGATTGGAAACGAGTATAAGCCCACCTATGCGCGTCTATTAATCAGGAAAAGAAGATTATGAAAACCACTCTTTGCACCGACCTGACCGTCAAGGACATTTGCGAGGGGTTCGTCTATAACGAGCTGGAAGGCAAGGGCCTGTTTGGCCTGGCTGGCCGGTTGACCATCCAGCCCGAATACCAGCGCAACTACATCTACGCCGATGGCAAAAGGGACGTGGCCGTCATCCAGTCGATGCTGAGGGGCTACCCATTGGGGCTGCTGTATTTCAACAAAGTCGGCGACCGGCTGGAAGTGCTGGACGGCCAGCAGCGCATCACCAGTTTTGGGCGGTTTGTGACCGATAAGTTCGCCATTCAAGACGAGAATGGGATGGAGCAGTATTTTCACGGGATTGCCGCGGATAAGCAGGCGAAGATTTTGCAGACCCGGCTGCTGGTTTACGAATGCGAAGGCGAGGAAAGCGAGATCAAGGAGTGGTTCAAGACGATTAATATCGCCGGCGTGCCGCTCAACGACCAGGAACAACTCAACGCGGTGTATTCGGGGCCATTTGTGACGTTGGGCAAGGCGGAGTTCAGCAACAGCCAGAATGCCAACATCCAAAAGTGGGGCGCGTATATCTCGGGCAGCGCCAACCGGCAGGATTTTTTCGAACGCGCGCTGGATTGGGTCAGCCGGGGCAATATCAGCGACTATATGAGCCGCCACCGCCACGACAATGATATCCGCGAGTTAAAAACGTACTTTAACGCGGTCATCGATTGGGTTTCCAGCGTATTTATTGACGTGGAGAAGGAAATGCGCGGTTTGGAGTGGGGGCGGCTGTACGAGGAGCACCACGCCAAGCCCTATGACGCGAGGCAGGTTTCTGAGATGGTGAAAAGGCTGTATGCTGATCCGTACGTGACCAGCCGCAAGGGCGTTTTTGAATATATCCTGTGCGGTTCGCAGAATCCGGCGCTGCTGGCGGTGCGCGTTTTCGACGATGCCACCAAGGCGAAGGTGTACGCCAGTCAAACCAATGCAGCCAAAGAGCGGGGCAGTTCCAACTGCCCGCTATGCGCCATCGGGCCAGACGCGAATCAGCGGAAGATCTGGGCATTGAGTGAGATGGACGCCGACCATGTGACGGCGTGGAGCAAAGGCGGCGCGACGGATATCCGCAACTGCCAGATGTTATGCAAAACGCATAACCGCGCAAAAGGAAACAAATAGGCAGTTATTCGCCTTTCCGCTGGTGCGGTTTTCTTATCCTTTCACCGCGCCGGCTAACATGCCGCGGACGAAGTAGCGCTGGAAGGCAAAGAAGACGATCATGGGCAGGATCATGGAGATGAAGGCCGAGGCGGTGAGCAGATGCCAGCCGGCGCCGATGGATGTGACCATGTTGCTGATCTGGTAGGTCATCACCGGGCGGTTGCCGCCCAGGAAGACCAGCGCCACCAGCAGGTCGTTCCAGACCCAGAGGAACTGGAAGATGGCCAGCGCGGCCACGGCGGGCAGCGCCAGCGGGATGGCGAGCTTGTGGAAGGCGGTCCAGTGCGAGGCGCCGTCCAGGTAGGCGGATTCGAACAGGTCGCGCGGCAGTGCTCCGAGGAAGTTGCGCATCAGGTAGATGGCGTAGGGCATGCCGAACCCGGTGTGAAAGAGCCACACGCCCAGGAATGTGCCGTTGAGCCCCATTTGCGCGTAGAGGCGCGAGATGGGAACCAGGGTCATTTGCAGCGGTACGACCTGGAGAGCGACGAGGATGGCGAACATGATCTGGCGGCCGCGGAAGTCGAACCAGGCGAAGGAATAGGCGGCGAGGGCGGCGAAGAGGATGGGCAGCACGGTGGCGGGCAGGGTGACGGCCAGGCTGTTGAGGAAGGCGCGCCCCATGCCGCGCGGGTTGAGCAGATCGGCTGAGGTGCAGGTCAGGTCGAGCGACTGGGTGCCCGCGGCGCAGGCCGCGCGGTACGAAGCGGTGCCGCGGTAGCCCATCAGCGCGTCGATGTAGTTATCGAGGGTGAAGCGCGCCTGCTGCTCCGCGCCGGAAAACGCGCGCAGGTGGCCGGTGATATCGGCGGCCTGCTGGGCGGTGGGATACTGGCCGGAAGGGATGTGCGGCGCGCCGTCCGGCAGGTCTTTGCGCAGCATGGCCAATAGCTGGAGCGAGCGCGGGTATTTCTCGGCCAGCGCCGGGTCGGTCAGGTTGGCGCTGGCGACCGCGTCACCGCCGGGGCCGTGGCACTCGGCGCAGAACTGGTCGTAGGCCGGCGAGCCGCTGACGGTGGGGGTGAACACCGTCCACCAGCCGGTGGCGTTGATGTCTTGCGGCGGGCGGAAGGAAGTGACCAGCAGCCCCACCGCGGGGACGACCCAGATGAGGGTGATGCCGAGGATGACGAGGTGCAGCGGCAGGCGGCGCACAAAGCGCCCGAAACCCGAAGTGTTATCGCCAGAGGGTGGGGGGGTGCTCATCGCGAGGCCTCCTGTTCTAAGAAGCGGCGGATATTGAGATAGACAAAGGGCAAGATGACCACAATCAGCACCACGGCCACGGCCGTGCCGTGGCCGACGTTGTAGTTGAGGTACATTTCGCGGTACATGCGGGTGGCGATGACTTCGGTGCCGTAGTTGCCGCCGGTCATGACGTAGACCACGTCAAACAGCTTGAGGGTGTTGATGACCATGGTGGTGATGACGACGGTGATGGTGGGCATGATGATGGGAACCATGATCTGCGAAAAAACTTTCCACTCGCTGGCGCCGTCCACGCGCGCCGCCTCCAGGATTTCATCCGGGACGGATTTGAGCGCGGCGGCCAGGATGGTCATGCTGAAACCGGTCCAGATCCAGACGCCGACCACGATGAGGGCCAGGGTGTTGATGCCGGGCGTGGGCAGCCAGGCCACGGGCCGCCCGCCCAGCCCGGTGATGATGGCGTTGAGCAGCCCGATCTGGGTTTGGGATGTGCCGTAGGCGTAGACAAAGCGCCAGATGATGCCGGCGCCGACGAAGGAAATGGCCATGGGCATAAAGATGACCGACTTGGCGACGGACTCATACGGCACGCGGTCGGCCAGCACGGCGATCAACAGGCCCAGGATGACCGTGCCCGAGACCATCAGCAAGATCCACTTGATGTTATTGCCGTACGAGGAGCGCCAGAACGAAGTCCAGGTTGAGGCGGCGGTGGTGGTGTCGATCTCCTGGGTGAGGGCGTAGCGGTAGTTCTCGAACGCGCCCCAGCAAGGCTCGCCTTCAACGCAGAAATTAGCGATTGGCTGCTGACCGTTGCGGTCGAGAAAGCTTAACCCGACCGTGGTGATCATCGGATAAACGATGAAGAACCCCATCACGACCAGCGCCGGTAAAAGATACAGCCAGGGAATTACCGCGCCCTGGCGCATGATATTGGGTACATTCCGCGGACTGGCAGCCAATTGCTTTTTCCCTCCTTCAGTCAGTCGTCCCCAATGATTCTCCGCCCCGGAAGGGATGGGGATAGCGCGCGGTAGGCAGAGGGAGAGGGGGAAACCCCCTCTCCCTCACTTTCCTATCCGTTCACGGACAAAACTTACTGCCCCAGCGCAGATTTCTGCGCGGCGGCGGCGTCAGCCAGGGCGGCATCCAGATCGCCGCCGTTGATGTAGGAAACAATGGCGCGCCATTCCGCGGAGCCGAAGCCGCCGGGGATGGTGTCGCCGATATCGGGTACGGAAGCTTCGGCGTTATACAGAATGTCAGCGCGTTTTTGCAGCGATTCATCCTGATAGCCGCCTGAAGCGGCCTTGTTGGGGCTGATGTCAAAGCCGGTGGCGGCCCAGGCCTGCGCGCCGGCCTCACTGGCGATGTAGCGGTACAGCGCGGCCACGGCGGGCTTGTCGCTGAAGGCCATCATCCAGTCGGAGCCGGTCTGAATGGCCTGCGCTCCGGGGAGCTCGAAGAAGTCATAGTCTGTGCCGTATTTCAGGTCGGGGTACTGCGCCGCGATCAACCCGCCGGCAAACCCTGACTGGCGCACCATCATCGCCTGGGGCGGGTCGGAGAAGACCTGGTAGATGGCGTCCTGGAACGAAGTGGTCAGCGAGCCTTGCGCGCCGCCCACGGTGTACTTGGGATCCATGGCCCACTTGCCGTACTGCTCGTAAGCGGCCTTTACGGCCGGGTCAGCGTAGGAAGTGCTGCCGTCGATCAACCCGCGGACAAAATCGGGGCCCTGGGTGACGAGCAGAATGTCCTGGATCCAGTCTGAGGCAGTCCAGCCGGTGGCATCGCCGGATTCAAAGCCCATCGACCAGGGCACATTGCCGTCGGCGGCCATCTGCTCGACGAGGGCATCCAGTTCTTCCCAGGTGGTGGGAACGGTGTAGCCGAGCGCCTCAAAGTTCGTCGGCGAGTACCAGACGATGGTCTTGATATCGCCCTTGACCGGCAGGCCAACCCACTTACCGTTGACGGAACCGGTTTCTACCCAACCGCCGCGGTAGACATTGGGGTCAATGCCGAGCGAATCGACGGCGATGAGCTGGTCAGCATACTGCTGGAGCTGGACGACATTCCAGAAAGCGATATCGGGGGGCGTGCCGGCCTGCACGCGGGTATCCAGCAGGCCCTGATCGCGGGTGGTTTCGGGCTGGAGCACAATGCCGCAGGCATCTACCAGCGGCTGCAGGATTTTCATCAAGTTTTCTTCTTCCACGCCCGACCACTGGTAGAGCATGGAGATGGTATCGCCCTGCTGAGCGCCGGCGCAGTCGACGTCACCCGCGGGGACTGCCGCGCCCTCAGTGGCGGCAGGCGTGGCAGCCGACATATCTTCGGTCGGCATCACTTCGGTTTCCATCATTTCGGCGGTGGGCATGGCCTCGGTGGCCATCGATTCGGTGGGAAGGCCGCCCGCGCCGGTATCCAGCGTGGGGGTAGCCTGGGTTCCGCCGCCACCGCACGCCGCCAGCAGCAGCGCCGCGATGGCTAACAGAGGTACGAGCAATTTCAATTGTTTGTTCACAGAAAACACTCCTTGTTACCAGTAATTGACTTCTCTTCGTTGGTACCGATAAGAAAATCGTTTGAAACGCCGATGCTGTTCAGGGATTTAGAAACAGAAGCACCTCCAGGGGACGAGATGAGCGGTCACCGGGTAAAACGAGAGAACCCGCGCCGGCGGGAAAAAGGCCAAACGTGGGTTCAACATGGTAAAGGGCAGGTAACCGGGCGCGCACTGCGCGTAAAATTACCATAGCATGAAAATCGGGCAGGGTAAATCGGGGATTTCCCTATGGGGGCTGCTGACGAAGGCTGTACAAGTTGTGTCATCAAGCTATACAACTTTCTTACAATTCAAACAACGGAGCACGGATCGAACGATTTAACGGTTGCGCGAGAAGGGTGGGGCGATGATTCAATCGATCAGCATTGGATTGGGTTTTGCGGCCGCGGTGCTGCTCGCGTATCTGACGCACCGGTTTCCCAAAAAAGATTTTCAGATGCTGGAGCAATTCTCGGCGTTCCTGCTGGTCGCGATCAGCCTGAGCGCGGCGCAATACGAGCGCAGTTTGCGCTCGCCGCTGGAAGATGATTGGTACGTGTGCAGCAGCGGGGTGTACAAGGCAGGCAGCGCCGAATTTTTTCAGGCGCGGATCATCAACGATGAGGAGTGCGAGAAGGTGCGCAAGAATCCGGCGCAGAGGTTGGGGAATGATTTGCTGAATTGGTTGAAGGATACCTTGATATCCGCATTGTTGGACATTCCCGGGGATGTGCTGGGCGTGTACGCGGGGATGCGGCTTGCGGGGGGAAAGCCGCCGAAGCTGCGGGAGATATTGTTGAAGCGGGATGACGGAATGTAACACAGGACGGTTTACAAGCCGCGGCATGGGGGGCAAAATTCATTGTCCGCTTGACATGCGTCGGCGGATTTGCTATTGTGTTTATGCTTCTGATAATTCCTAAAAACAGAAACATATTGAGGTATGCGGCTGTTATGAACGAAATGACGATTGGCGCGGCGGTGGAGCGGTGCATGGAAGAGGCGCGGCTGGCGCGCGCGAAAGCCACGGCGCGCACCTACCGCAACGGGCTGGAGCTGTTTGAGCAGTACCTGGCGCAGGACGGGCTGCCGCTGAACGCCCCGCTCCAGCAGTTGACCACGGCGCATTTCATCCGTTTTCCCGCGTGGCTGATCACCGGGGAGTTTCAACGCTCTACGCTGCGCGTGTACCTGGCGGGGGTGAAATATTTCTTCGACTGGCTGGTGCTGGGCCGCCACTTACAGCCCGACTACCAGGAAATGCTGCAGTACCAGCGCGCGGCGGAGCATATTCTTAAAAAGCGCGAAAGCCGCCTGCCGCGGCTGCCCGGCAAGGACGACGCGCAACAGATGCGTGAAACGGCGCGCCAGATGGGCTACGACAGCCCGGCCAAAGAGCGCAATATCGCCCTGGTGGAGTTCCTCTATTCCACCGGCTGCCGCAATCAGGAGACGGCTCAACTGCGGCTGCAGGATATTGACCTGCAGGAACGGCGCGCGCTGGTGACCGGCAAGGGCAGCAAAGAGCGCGTGGTGTTTTTCTCCAGCGACGCGGCCCAGGCGATGCGCGACTACTTGCGGGCACGCGGCTCGCTCAGCGCGGAAGGCCGCCTGATCAACGCGGCCGAGCCGCTGTTTTGCCGCCACGACCGCGGCGCGGGAACCCGCAAGCGAAAAACGCTATCCACCCGGTCGATTGATACTATAATTGTAGAAATTGCCGGAGCTGCCGGTATTCAGCGCGGTAAGTTTACTCCCCATTATTTCCGCCACGCGTTCGCCATTCGCATGCTGCGCGAAACCGGCAACCTGGCCCTGGTGCAGGATCTACTGGGGCATGCGTCATCCGACTCGACGCGCGTGTACGCCAAAATTTATCCGGAAGAACTGCGGGATGCTCACCGCGCGGTCTTTCCCTGACCCCCCTGCCCCACCCCACTCACAATACTGCCACTGAAACGATTGGTTTGCCGGTTTTCACACCCTCTTATGATCGACCTCTGAAACATATGCGCAGCATATCACCCAACCCGCTCGAGAACCAGGCGAAACCGAAACACCCTGATCCGCGCTTGCTGTCTTTTCTGGTGATCTACCTGCTGGCGGGGATCGGCACCATGTTCCTGCCGCGCATCGTCGGGCTGAGCCTGCTCCTGACCATACTGCTGCTGGGGCCGCTGGTTTACGCGGTCTTTACCTTCCCGCGTTGGGTGTACCTGGTGATGATCGCCGCGGCCCTGGCGTTCGAATTGATTTCGCGGCTGGTCAGTTCGGGCCAGCGCCTGGAACTGCCCGTGCTGATAGCAGCCAGCATACCGCTGGCGCTGGTTTGCGAGATGATTTACCGCCTGGTGAACGAACGCGCCGCCGCCGAGCGCAAATTGCGCGAGAGCGAAGAACGCTACCGGCTGTTCGTCACTCGCTTTCAGGGCGTGGCCGGCCAGGTGGACTTAACCGGGCGGCCGATCTACCTGCACGGGTCGATTGAAGATATCAGCGGATACCCGGCGGAAGATTTTATGAGCGGGCGGGTAAGCTGGTTTGACCTGGTGCTGGCCGAAGATCTGCCCGGCGTCGGCCAGCAGCAAGAAGCGCTGCGCACCCGCGGCAGTTATTTTGCCGATTTCCAGTACCGCATCCGCCACCGCGACGGCCAGGTGCGCTGGGTTCACGAAGTGGCGCAAACCATTGCCGACAAAAACGGCCGACCGCAATCGTTTCTGACTACCCTGTACGATATCACCCAGGCGCGCACGGTGGAAGCGGATCTGCGCGCCAGCGAGCGGCGCTTCCGCGGCCTGTTTGAAGCCATGCAGGAAGGCTGCACCCTGCTGCAGGTCGTGCGCGACGAGGGCGGCGGGATCAGAGACTTCCGCATCATCGCATCCAACCCGGTGTTTGAGCAGATTTTCCGCCCGCTCAACCCACCGCTGGAAGGGATGCTGGTCAGCGAAGCCTTTCCCAAGCTGGGCGAAGACTGGTGGCAGGGGTTTCGCGCGGTGGCGCACACCGGCCAGCCAATGCGCATGGAATCGTTCTCGCGCCGCCTCAACCGCCACCTGGCGGTGAGCATGTACCAGCCCGCGCCCGAGCAGTTGGTGCTGATTATCCTGGACATCACCGAGGCCAAGCAGGCAGAGGCCGCGCTGCTGGAGAGCCAGGCGCATTTCCGCAGCCTGTTTGAAAATAACCCGGTGCCGCTGTGGGATGAAGATTTCTCGGGCGTGGCGGCCCTCACCCGGCAGTTGCAGGCATCCGGCATCACTGATTTCCGGGCGTATTTCGCCGAAAACCCCGACGCCTGGGTGGAATTCTCGCGGCTGCTGGTGATCAACGATGTTAATCGCGCGGCGCTCGACCTGGTGGGGGTGACCAACAAAGAAGCGCTGCTGCGCGACCCGGTGAGCGTGCTGCACCACGGGCCGCAGGACGGCTGGATTGCCCAGGTGAGCGCGATTGCCGCGGGGCAAACCGAATTTTTGTGGGAAGGCCCCAACGACGCGCGCGACGGGCAGGTGCGCTATCACCGCATCACCTGGGCGGTTGCGCCCGGGGCGGAAAACACCTACTCGCGGGTGATTGTCGCCACCACGGATATCACGGAAAGCAAGCTGGCGGTGGAATCGCTGCTGTTCCTGAGCACCCACGACATACTTACCGGGCTGTATAACCGCGCCTATTTCGACGCCGAGATGGAGCGCCTGCGCGTGGGCCGCACCTACCCCGTGGCGATTGTCTTCGCGGATATGGACGGACTGAAGGCCAGCAACGACAGCCTGGGGCACCACGTGGGCGACGAGCTTTTGCGGCGCGCGGCCAGCGTGCTGCGCGGCGTTTTCCGCGGAGAGGATGTGGTGGCGCGTATCGGTGGGGATGAGTTTGGCATCCTGCTGCCGCGTTCCACTCTGGATGTGGCCCGCGGGGCTGTGCAGCGCGTTGAAGCCGCCCTGCTGGCCCATAACCAGGAAACGGACGGCCCGCCGGTGCAGTTCTCTATGGGGGTTGCTTCGGCTGAGAAAGACGACAACCTGGATGAGGCCCTGCGCGCCGCCGACGCGGATATGTACACGGTTAAAGCGCGCAAGCGCAGCCACCGCACGGATTAAGCGGGTTTGCGTCCGGGGGGAATCCCCGGCAGACGACTGAGGGATATTCCCAACCGCGCGGGCGAAACATCTTGATAGGTTTGCGCGTTGTTCTCCCTATACTGAGAAGTAGTGGAAGCGCCTTCAGGGGGTGATTTTTGGCACGCTTGCCCTGACGCTGATCGTTTGCATGGACTTCCGCGCTGCTTTCGCGCGAATTTAATAGTGGTATACAACGGCTTACTGGTACGATAGGAGGGATTTCGATGAAAGCCTTGATGCGCGCCCTGGCGGCGCTGGGACTGATGTTGAGCGCGCTGGCGTTTGCTCAACCGGCACCCGCGGCGGCCCAGGCCGGCCAGCGGATTGTCCTGGCCCAGGGGGGAACGTTCACCCTTACCTTTTTCCGGCCTTCCGATATTAGCTGTTCGGGTGACCTGTGGCTGCAGCTTCCGACACAGCAGAAGTTAGTCAGCGACTACCGCTACGGCACGCCCGCGCCGGTCAGCCTGGGGCCCTACCCGGCCGGCACCGAGCTGCTGTTTTTCATCCAGCCGGACGGCTTTTGCGCCACCGACGGCAGCGGCAGCCCTTTCGCTTACCGCTATTACTCCGACGGCACGTCGAACGACCCCGACCCCGGCTACCAGAGCCACGCCCGGCTGAACCCGCTGGCCGCGATCGACAGCTACCGCGTGGATTTTGAAGACCTGCCCACCTGGTATGACGGCGGCAAAGGCCCGGATTTTGATTTCAACGATCTGTCGATCATCCTGCGGAAAGACGGCGCGCACCCGGATTACCGCCAGGACGCGCCCGACTGGAACGGCGACAGCTATGATTCGACCGGCGGAACGATCGGCGAGTGGGGCTCGGCGCTGACCTCGGCGGCCAACGTTGCCAACTTCCACGGCGCGGTGGTCGACCCGCTCTCGCTCAACCAATGCCTGATGCAAAACAATATCGCGGGGTACGCGCGCCCGGCGGACGACCC
>DATCUC010000423.1:0-1617 GCA_036567625.1 Anaerolineaceae bacterium
GGTAGGCAGCCGCGGCGGTGTAAATGGGGTGACCTTCCGGCTGCACAAACGCGAACATATCGCAGCGCTCGCCGGTACGCGCGGCGGTATCCTGCCCGGCACGCCACAGCGCGCGGATGACCGTGGGTGCGACCGCCAGCCAGGAAACGCCGGGCTTCAGCTCGATGAAGTGGCACAGCACCATATTCGCATCGAGGTGGCGCGCAATACTGAAAAAGCCCAACTGCTCGCCCTCGGGGGTGGTAATGATGAAGAACATCCGGTAGGTGACATGCTCCTCTTCTTTTTCGAGGATTTCATAGCGCCATTCGGCTTCACTGCGCACGTTGGTCAGCAGCAGGTTGCGCTGGCCGTAGGTGTAGCATTCGTGGATAAAGGGGATATCATCGCCAAACGCCGGGCGCAGCACATAAGGCTCCTGCTCATTTTCGGCCAGCGGGGGCACATTGGCCGCGTATCCGCCGCGCCAGCCATCCAGGTCGACGGTCATTTCGTAGTCGAACAGGCGGTAGTAATATGGAATGCCAGTGATGCCCTGCATGATTTGCCCGCGCTCGCGCGACCAGGCGTGGATCACGTCAAATTGCTTGCGGATCAGCCCGCGGTTGCGGTACTGCGGGTCGGTGCCCACAAACTCGGGCTGCCCGGCGGGAAACTGGATGCCCGCGTACGACCAGGTCTGCGACAGCAGCACCAGGCTGGAAATAATCTTCCCCTGCTCATTGGTGACCACGGTGAAATCTTGCGGCCCGCAGGTGATCAGCCGGCCCTGCATCAGGTTGCGCACGGCCACGCCCACCCGCAAATCCGGCCCAGAATCGCCATGAATGCGCGCGTCAAACTCCTCCAACTCGCCCGTATCCGCGGCGCGGCCGGCGCGCAAGGTCAACCCATCGCCCAGATCGAGCGGCAGCCGAATTTGTGCATTCTTCGTCGTCATCGCCATCCCTGTTGATCTATTGTATCGAAGTGGGTAGAAAAAAAGCCCGGGGAGATAATCCCGGGCTAATGAGGACGCCCCCGCCCCAGGGCCGCCCTGTCGGGTAGGAACAGGATTATTTCGAATCGCCGCTCGATCCAGGCGTGCTGCTGGCTGCCGGTTTGCTGTCGGCAGGTTTGGAGTCGCTGGATTTTTCTTCGCTGTGCGAAGCGGTCGAACGCGAAGCGCCGGAAGGTGACCGGTGGTCGGTGGCATAAAAGCCCGAGCCTTTAAAGACGATCCCGACCGGGGTATAAACTTTTCGCAATGCCTTCTTCCCGCATTCTGGGCAGCGGGTCAATGGCTGATCGCTGAATTTTTGCGTCTTTTCAAATTGGACGCCGCAACTCTCACACCGGTAGGTATACACTGGCATACAGATCACCTCTTTGTGCCGTTCAGGCAGAAAAACAGAGTACAACGCCTATATTATATAACGTTTCTTGTCCGGTATCAAGCGCGTCCGCGAAATATTTACAAACCTCTAATCCGCCCGCGCGCGCTGCGATTTGCCCCCTGCCGCGCTCCGGGTTACAATGAAGGTGGAGAAAGCCCATGCCCGCCCTGGTTACCCTCGGAGACTGCTGCATCGATACCTACCTGCCGCCTGCCGCGCGCGCTTATGCCGGCGGAAGCGC